>CAZIQT010000016.1:17106-22745 GCA_964541645.1 uncultured Halobellus sp.
CCGTCGAGCGCGACGGTGAGGTCGACGCTCGACTCCGCGGCCACCGCCCGGCTGTCGACCGTGATGGCGCGGTCGCTCGCCTCGACCGAGCGGCGGTACTGTGCCCCGCCCGTTCGCACGGTCACGTCGTAGCTCCGGCCGGCCTCGAACAGCGGGCTCTCGAACCGGACGGCGCCGCCGGAGAGCCGCTCGCCGGCGGTCAACTGCGCGCCCGCGTTCCGCACGTCGAACGTCGCCGTCCCCCGGACGAACGGCTCCCCGCCGGAGACGGTGATCTCGCCGGGGTTCTCGAGCGCTCCGAGGTCCCGCAGCGTGTCGCGGGTCACCACAAGATACGAGTCGTTGGTGGCGCCGCTCCGGCGGTAGGTCGCGGTCACGTCCTGCTCGCCGCCGCCGACGTCGACCGCCACCGGCACGGACGCGCCCGCCGCGACGCCGAAGTTCGTTCCGACGGCGAAGCGGAGCCCGCCGTCGGCGAACTCGCCGCTCCCGTCGAGGGCGAGATACCGGAGGTCGGCCGTCCCGTTGAAGCTCTCCCGACCGTCGTGTGAGACCACGACCTCCGTGTTCGTCCCGTCCCGGCCGTCGAGCGACTCGATTCCGGCGAGGTCGTCCTGGGGGATCGTGTACGTGTACGTCGAGGCGTTCTCCCCCGGCGCGTCGGGCGAGGGGGTCACGGCGGTCCCGCCGACCCGGACCGTCACGGTCTCCTCGCCGCCGGTGAAGCTGCCGTTCGCGGCGTCGCGAACGTCGACCTTGACCACCAGTTCGCCGTCGGACTCCACGTAGGATACCTCCCCGGTGACGTGCGCCGCGTCGGCCGTCCCCGGCGCGACCGCGAGCGCCGACCCGACCACGAGCAGGCACGCCAGTACGGCGACGGCCGCGGCGCCGCGTCCGGAGATGTCTCGGCGCATGCTCACTCCCCCAGGTTGCTCCGGTACTCCCTGAGGTTCGATTCCAGCCGTTCGATCCGCGAGACGCGGTCGCGCGAGCGGTTCTGCCGGCGGCTGTCGCGCTCGCCCTCGTAGCGGTCCCACGACCGGGACTCCTCCATCAGCGGCGCGAGGTCGAACCCGGCGAGGAACACGAGCACGTCGAAGGTGTTGCCGCCGCCCGGCGCCTTCGACAGCGTCTGCATGCCGACCGCGCGGTCGAGACCGTGTTCGGCCTTCCAGTCGGCGACGGCCGAGCGAACGTCGCCCGACGTGATCGCCCGGTCGGCGACCTGGCGTTCGGGCGCCCGGACCACCACGTACACCGCCTCCGCGGTCGACGGGTCGAGCGGCACGAACGTGTTGTTCGCGGCGTTCTCGATCGCGACGCTCAGATCCAGCCCCACCGGCTTCCCGATCTCGGTCCCGAACGTCCCGTGGTACGCCCCGCGGGTCTGCGGCTGTCGGGCGTAGTCCTTCACGTCGATGGTGTCGTCGGCGAGCCGGCCGGCGCTGATGAACAGGTCCAACGCGGAGATGATCCGCCCGTTCACCAGGTCCTCGTCGCTGATCGCGCCGTGGACCTGCTCGGCGTCGTCGTTCTCCTCGGCGAGCCGTTTCAGCCGAGCGTTCGACGCGAGGATGGTCATGTCCGCGTTCGGCGATCCGTCCTCGCTCATCAGGAGCCGCGAGAGCCCACACACCGCGTTGAAGTACCGCTGGACGCCCTCGCCCCTGAACGGCCACGCGGCGACCACGAACTGCGGGATGCCGTCGAGCCACGTCGCCTCCCTGTCGAGCCGCGCCACCGGCCCCTCGTCGGGGGCCTCCCCGAACTGGTCGATGACGTACGGCACCGACCCGTTTCCGGTCCCCCCGCCGAGCGCGACGGTGTACAGCAACGCGTCCGACTGGGCGGTGTTGTTGATCGGCCGGAATATTTCGTCGAACCCCGCCTCGGCGTACTGCTCGCCGTCGAAGAAGTCGTTGCCGGCCCCGTCGCTGGGGCCGAACAGCGCGACGTGTTCCCGGGTGATCGTCTCCCGGTCCATCGCGAGCTGTGCGTCCACCCGGTCGAGGCTCTCCTGGATGTCGGTGTCGTTGGTGTTGATCAGGACGATCCGGTCGTCGATTCCGGGGTTGTCGGTCCGGGTGAACAGTTGGGAGGCGATCCGGCAGCCGCCCTGCCCGGACGCGACGATCCCCCACTCGGTGAAGTCGCGCCGTCCCGCGGGTCCGGCCGCCATCACGCGCTCACCACCTTCTCGTCTGCGAGTTCGACCGCCGCGTCGAGGTCGGCCTGACCGAGGACATCACGTATCAGTTCGTCGCTCGCTGGCGGTTTCAGGAACCGCTCGCGGATCTCCTCGTAGGCCAACTCGCCGCCGTCGCCCACGCGCTGTTCTATCAGATCAACGAGTTGATTCTGCATGCGCTGTCTGTCGTACACCAGCACGGCGTCGTCTTCCACCCGGACGGACAGCCCGGCGTCGTCGGCCCACAGCGCGAGCACGCACGGCGCGTACTCGGCTTGGACGCCGAGATCCATCCCGTCGGTGAGATACTGTTCGGACTCGTAGCGGGCGGCGACGTCGTCCTCGACCTCCGCCAGGAGGAGCTCCGCGTTGGTCTTCACTCCCCCGCACAGCCGGTCGATTGCGGTCTCCTCGGCCAGCCGGAGTTCGACCGTGCGGTCGCGGTCGAGCGTCACCTCGGTCTCGCGGGTCCCGAACCGGTCGCCGTCGGCGCTCGCGGTCACGGTCGCCCGTCCGCCGAGGATGCCGCCGAACTCGATCCGGCCCGCCCCGTCGACGGTCCCGGACCGGCTGTGGGTCTCCTCCCTGATCGACGTGGTCACGGTAACCTCACGGCTCTCCGGCGGATCGAGCCGGACGTCGACCGCGAGGTCGAACTCCTGGCCGGCGACGTCGGCGCCCCGGGTGAGCGCGGGGCGGCTCTCCAGGAATGTCACGTCGGCGTTCCGGGAGGCGTACAGCCGCATCACCGGTTCCGCGGGGTCGTACGGGACCTCCGACGTGGTCACGTCGCCGTCGGCGGTGAGCTCCCGGTCGATGACGCCCACGACGTCGTTGTACGCCCGGAGGGCGCCCTCGCGCTCGACGGCCGTCTCCAGCGCCGCCGCCAGCTCCGACACCATCCCGGTCCACCGCGTCCGGAAGGCTTCGAGGTCCTGTGCGCTCCGGAGCTCCTCCCCGAGCGAGCGGTCGAGCACCGACGGCCGCTCGAAGAATCCCGCCGGGATCTCGGGTCCGCTGAACTGCTCGACGTAGCCGGTGAGCTCCTCCCGCATGTCGGTCACGACGTCCGCACACGCCCGGAGCGCCCGTGGCCGGAGCCGGTCGCCGAGGGCGTCCATGTCGTACACCGAGTCGATCGCCTCCACCTCGGACCGGACCTCCCGCAGCGTCTCAAACCGCGCGTCGGCGGCGTACTGCGTCGCGGCCGACGACTCGGCGGCGTCGACGAGCGCGAGCAACTCCGCCTTCTTCGGTTCCACGTCGGGAGTCTCCATCCCCTCCGGCTCCACCACCAGGTCCGTCGCCGCCGCGTAGTCCCCGGCGGCGACCCGGCGGTCCAGCTCTTCCCGGTCGACGACCGGCTCGCCGGCGACGTCGTGAACGCGCCCGACGGCGTCGGCGAGGAGGTCCCGGAACGTCCGGCGGCGGTCCCCCACTGCCTCCGTCAGGCGCCGCGGGTCGGTCCCGACACCCTCCGTGCCCTCGATCGCGTCGGCGGCTGTGTCGTCGAGGAGGTTCTCGTCCATCAGCCGGTCGACCTGCCGGTTCATCGCCCCGATCTGTGCGTCGACGTCCTCCCTGTACCCCGACTCGAGGTCGTCGAGCACGGTCCCGACGTACTCCCGGTTCTTCGAGATCGCGCCCATCCCCATCGGGTACTCGACCACCTCGACGTCGACCGCGTCGTCGTCGGTGGTGATCTCGAACCCGCGGTTCTCCAGGTCCCGGCGGATCCCCCGGATCGATTCGGCGTGCCCCGATGGATCCCAGGGCGTCTCGGTCTCCAGCCGCCGGTAGGTGACGAGCAGCTCCTCGACGTCGCTGGCGAGGTCGTCGGTCATCGCCTCGATCCGCGGCGACGTCGTCTCCGCGTCCCGCGTCTCCCGGCGGTGCCACGCGACCCCGCCGGCGACGAGGAGCACCGGCACCCCGGCGACGAAGAACAACACCGCGTCCCCGGAGCCCGAAAACAGGAAGACGGCGACCCCGACGACCGCGAGCGCGGCCACGACCCCGCCGGCGACCAGCGCGTCCCGCCGCGTCGACCTCATACGCCGATCACCGCCCGAACGGCCGCGACGAGCGGCTCCGCGAGGCCTTGCGTCACCACGAGCGCGACCGCGATGCCGACGGACACGACCGCGACGACGATCTGGCCGACGAGATGCCTGGGGCGGAAGTCGACCGCGGAACTCCGCCGGCGGTCGATCTCGACGTCCGACAGGATCCGGCTCGTGACGTACCGCCCGCCGATGCCGCCGGCGACCGCGCCGACGACGAACACACCGAGGAGGTTCCCGAGCACACCGATCGCGGCGGCTCTGGCCTGCCGGGCGATCGCCCGGTTCGCGCTCGCGAGGCTGTCCCGGGTCTCGCCGAGCGCGTCGGCGTGGCGTCGCTCGTACGCGTCGAGCGCCGCGACGGCCTCGGCGTTTCCGCTCGCGGCGGAGCTGAACAGTACCGACTGGATGGTGGAGTAGTTGGCTGTCACGGCTCGTGTCCGGTTGATCTGCGGCAGCCGTCGGTGGTCGGAGACACTGTGATTTGGGTCGAGTGTCCCCGCGTTCCCGTCGAGATCCGCGGCTGCCGTGCGCATCCCGTCGAGCGTCGCGGCGTAGGCGTCGTCGGCCCGCCGGAACCGGTCCCGCCCGCCCTCGGTCGCGACGGTGACGGTGTAGGCGTCGCTGCCGACCCGGGCGACCGTCACCTTCCCCGGGGTCGCGGTCACGGCGGGAGTGTTCACATCGCCCCGCTGTTCGATCGCCGGGGCGAACGCGACCGGGGTGGGGCTCTCGACGGATGCGACGGTCACGGGGTAGCTGAACTCGCGGGCGTCGCCCACGCTGACCCCGTCGACCGCGCCGTCGACCGGCCACGCGGTGGTGCTGATCACCTCGCCGCCGGAACAGAGCGCGATCTCGGCGCTCGTGCCGGGCAACAGCGCCGCCTCGTCGCCGGGTCGCACGTAGGCGTCACCGGGGAGGACGACGACGAGGCTGTCACCCTGGGTTCCGGGGCAGATCTCGGCCTCGTCGGCCGGGTCGACCGCCTGCGCGGCCGCCGGTCCCGCGGCTGCGAGCGCCAGCAGCAGCGAGGTGGCCACGATCCCGACCGCTCGGCTGTCGGCCCGCATCCTACCGCCTCCACCCGACGTACGTCGCCACCGATCCGACGGCGACGCCCACACCGACCCCGCCGAGCCCACCCACGGCCCGGATCACGTTCGTTGCCCCGGCGGCGACCTGGACCGCGGCCAACCGCCCGAGTTGCCGCTGGGTCCGGTCGACGAGCGTCGCGATCGAGGCGACATCCCCCTGTGCGCCGGCGGTACCGGTCGCGAGTGCGACCCCTGCCACGCCGGCCGCGACGGCGGCGAGGAGCACGACGCCTCTCACGCGGAGCCCTCCCGTTCGGCGATCCGCTCGATCTCGGCGATCCGGTCGAC
>CAZIQT010000017.1:0-22628 GCA_964541645.1 uncultured Halobellus sp.
CAGACGCGGGCTACTCCCCGACGACGGCAGCGACCCGGCCGGTCCCGTCGGCGACGAACACCGCGCCGAACCCCACCGCGGGCGGCGCGTCCGCCCACCGCCCGACCCGAACGCGGAACCGGACGCTCCCGTCGCCGACGTCGAACGCCGACAGCATCCCGTCGTTGTCGGCGGCGTACGCCGTCGGGTCGGCGCCGCCGGCGACCGCGGGCGTCCCCCGGACCGGTCCGCGGGTCGCCGCCCGCCACGCGATCGACCCGTCGTCGCGGTCGAGCGCCGCCACCTCGGCCGCCTCGGTTCCGATCACGACCCGGGCGTCGGTCACCGCGACCCCGCCGCGGACCGGCGCCGCCACCTCGCGTGCCCACCCGGCCTCGCCGTCGACGCCGACCGTCCGAACCACCCCGTCGTCGGTCGCGACGTACACTGTACCGCCCGCGACGGCGGGACCGGCGTCGCTGCCGGCGTCGAGCCCGAGTTCCCACTCGACCGCCCCGGTCTCCGCGTCCAGCCCGACCAGCCGTCCGCCGGCGGTCACCGCGAACGCGCGGCCGTCGGCGACGGCGGGCGCACCGGGGACCGGCCCGCCGAGAGGGCGCCGCCACCGCCGGCTGCCGTCGCCGGGGTCGACCGCGACGACTCCGGTTTCGGTCCCGACGTACGCGACGCCGCTGGCGGACGTCACCGGCGACCGGAGCCCGGCGTCGAGCGTCGTCGTCCACGCCGGTGCCGCCTCCGGATAGTCGACGACGGGCGTCGGCGACGCGGTCGGGTCGTCGGGTCCGGGCGTGGGCGTCGGGGTCGGCGTGGGGCCGAGGTCGTCGGACGGGTCCGGGCCGTACGCCGCCGTCCGCACGCGGAAGATCGAGCCGTCGACACCGCCGCCCAGCAGCGTCTCCCCGCCCGCCCGGGCGCCGTCCGGGGCGCCCGCGGTCCGCGCGTCCCCGGACAGGAGGTCGCCGTCGGCGGTCCGGGTGGGGGCAGCTTCCTCCTCGGGGAGGTCGCGGCCGGCGTGACGCCCGCCGTCGCGGCCCCGCCGGAGAGCGGGAACTCGGTCCCGTCGGTCGCCAGCAGGTCGTAGGTGCCGCCGTCGCGGCTCCCGCCGGCCACGGTCCGGGCGCCGATCACGGGTCCCGGCAGCCGGGCCGGGCGCATCGGGCGACTCCAGGCCGGTTCGCCGGCGTCGACGTCGACCGCGAGCACGGTCCCGTACCCGTCACCGGCGTAGATCCGGCCGCCGGCGGCGCGGGGGTCGAACCGGACGCCGGCGTCGGCGTCGACCTGCCACCGGATCCGGCCGTCCGCGCGGTCGACCGCGGTGACGCCCGTCTCGGTCCCGACCACCGCGAGGTCGCCGGCGAGAACCGGGTTCGTCCCGCCGCGGGCGTTCGACCGCCACTCGACCGTGCCGTCGTGTGCGAGCTTCGCCACGCCTTCGTCGAGCACGACGACGTAGATTCCGTCGTCAGCCGCGGTGGGTCCCCGGGTCACCCAGTCGCCGACGGACTCGCGCCACCGCCGGTCGCCGTCCGCCGCGCCGACCGCGTGGACCCGGCCGCGGTTGGTCCCGGCGTAGACCGTGCCGTCGCGGACGGCGGGCGGGGCCGTGGGGTCGCCGTCGAGCGGGAGCGCCCACCGGATCGTCCCCGAGTCGAGGTCGACCGCGAGCACCACCCCCGACCGCTCGCCGCCGTCGGTCTCCCACCGGCGGGCCGTCGCGTAGGCGACCCCGTCGGCGACCACCGGAGGGTACGTGCGGCTGGGGGCTCCCGTCTTCCACACCCGGGCGCCCGAGTCGAGGTCGACCGCGACGACGCCGCCCGCGAACGTGCCGAAGAGCGCTCGGTCGTCCGCGAGCGTCGGCGAGTAGAGCGGATTCTCGGGGGCGTCGATCGACCGTATGCGGTCCCCGGTGTCGGCGTCGATGACGACGGGCGAGTCCCGCGCCGGTACGACCACGCGCCCGGAGCCGACCGCCGGCGGGAACCGCGTGGGCGGGGTTTCGGCCGTCCACCGCTCCCCGCCGCTCGGGGTGACCCCGGCGACGCGGCCGGCCTCGCTCGCGACGTAGACGGCGCCCGGTCCCGCGGCGTCGCCGGCGCGGCGGGCGACCAGCGCGCCCACCGTCCCGGCGGCCGTGACGCGCCACCGCAACGAAGGGTCGCCGGTCGGCCCCGCGGCGTCGACGACCCCGGTGTTGCCCGCGTCGGCACGGGCCTGGGGCCACGGCCCGACCGGCTCCGGCGCGGGACCGAGGCCGGCGTCCCCGTCGGTGGTCGGGGTCGGGGACGCGGTCCCGGTGGTGGGGGCGCCGCACCCCGCGAGCGACCCAAGCGCCGCGAGGCCGCCGAGAACGCGGCGGCGGGTCGGGCGGGACGTGTCGGGTCCGCGTCCGGTCTCCGGGGGTCGGTCGTTCGGATCGTCGGATGGAGGGCGAGACATACCCGAACCTGCCGGATCGACCGGTAAGTGTTTCGTGGTCGGCGGGGGGTCACTCCAACAGGTCCCGGGTCGTCCGGTGGCGCGCCCGGAACATCGGCTCGAAGCCGACGACCGCGAGCGGCGACGCCGTCCGGCCGAGCCGCCCGCCGGGGAGTTCGTACTCCACCTCGTCGTCGACGACCGTCTCCTCGCCGTCGGCGACGAACCGGTGGGTGTGGACCCACGTTTGGAAGGGGCCGCCGCGCATCTCGTCGCGAAACGTCGCCGAGCCGCCGTCGAACTCCCGGTCGAGGATGACCGAGGTCCACGACTGCCGCGGGCCCACCCCGAGCGGCCGCATCGACATCTCGATCTCAGAGCCCGCCTCCAGGATCTCGGGGTCGGGGTCGCCGTCGGGACCCGTCACCGACTCCACCCGGAGGTTCATCCAGTCGGGGGTCAACGCCTCCAACCCGGAGATCCGGGAGTGAAACTCCCACACCTCCTCGAGCGGTGCGGCGACGCGGGTCAGCCGCGAGTAGGTCGCCATACGGACGGGCGGGTCCGCCGGGACAAAAGCACCCGGGTGTGGGACGACTCCGGGCCGGAGCCGCCGGACCGTCCGCCCTCGACCGTGGGGCCGGAGCGACGCCCGCTCAGGGCCGGAGCCGCTCGACGCTCGTTCCGGCCTCGCCGAGGTCGTCGTGGGTCGCCGCCGCGACCGTGGCCACGCCGGCGTCGTGGTCGAACGCCAGCGACGCCTCGAAGCTGCCGTCGTCGGGGGACAGCAGCGCCGCCCCCGAAGGGGTTCTGACCGCCACGACCGCGGCGTCGGTCGACCCCGACACCACTAGCCGGTCGCCCTCGACCCGGGCGTCGACGCTGAGCGCCGGCCCGGCCGGGCGGTCGCCGTCGACGTAGCGCTCCCGGAGCACCGACGGCGTCTCGACGGGCGCGCCGGCGTCGACCCCGTGGGCCAGCCGGACGTACTGCGCCATCGACCACGCGAGCGGCGTCGCCGCGCCGGTTCCCTTCCCGAACTCCCAGTTGTAGTCGGTGGCGTGCTCGCGGTCCCACACCTGCTCGGGGAGCATGCGGCCGGAGTTCGCGAAGCCCGCCATCGTCTCCAAGAGGGTCGCCGGCGCGAGGTCGCCGGCGTCGGTGCCGTAGACGAGCTCGTACTCGCCGCGCTCGCCGGTGAAGATGGGCCACAGCCGACCCTTCCCCTTGGATTCGACCGACCACGGCGCCCCCTCGTCGACGACCGCACGCTCGCCGTAGCCGTCGCCGTTGTACCGGTAGAACCCCGGGCCGTACGGGGTATCGACCCGGAGGGTACCGTCGACCTCGGCCACTGAGTTCCGCACGACCTCGTCGTCGGCGGGCTTGATCCCCAGCCGGACCAGCTCCAGGAAGCCGGCGTCGATGATCTCCCGCTCGTCGAGCGTGGGGCCGTCGTTCGCGAGCGTGCGGAGGTGGCCGGCGTCGGGGTCGCCGTCCCGGGTGACCCGGACGTAGTACGGCGTGTGGGTGTGGCGGGCGGTCCCGGACACCGTGGCGGTCACGGTCTCGACGCGGTCGGTCCACTCGTCCGCCAGCGCCTGCCAGACCAGGGCGTCGACGTCGTGGCCCTCGTCGGCGGCGATGTCGGCGGCGCACCCCAGCCCCGCGATCTCCGCGGCGATCGACGACGGGGAGTAGCCCGCCTCCTCCTCCCACCGCTCCTGGGCGGTCTCGGGACCGTTCCGGGCGACGTAGTCCGCCGACCGCTTGACGTTGCGGTAGCCGTAGTCGACGTCGTCGAAGCCGTAGCCGCGCTCCCGGAGCATCCACGCCATCACCTGCGGGAACGACACGTTGTCCATCTGCTCGCCGCCCCACCGGGTCCGGCCGTTCAGGTAGGTGTTCTGCGGGATGAACCCGTCGTCGTCCTGCTGGTACTCGTAGATGTACTCGAGCGCCTGGACCCCGATCCCGACGTCGCCCGCCGCCTCGAACGCGGTGACGACCTGGTAGAGGTCGCGTGACCACACGAAGTTGTAGCCGTACCCGCGGGGTTCCTCGGCGGAGACCGCCTCCCCCCACGGCACCGACGGGGAGGCGATGCCGGCGCCCAGGAACGTCTTGTCCTCCACCGCGCGCAGACACATCAGCGCGGTCTTGTACTGCTTCCGGAGGGTGTCGTCGTCGCGGACCGACGCGGGGAGCGTCCGGTCGTCGAGGAACCGCTCCCAGGAGTCGCGGTACGCCGCCCGCGCGGTCTCGTAGCCGCGGCTGAGCGCCCCCGCGGCCTCCCCGAGCGCCGCGGCGGTGTCGGCGTTCTCCGCGAACCCCACTGCCACGGTCTCGGAGACGCCGGCCCCGGACCCGAGCCGGCCGACGAGCACCACGCTCTTGTCGTCGACGCTCCGTTCGGGGTTCGGCGGCGTCCCCGCGGCGAACAGCTCGCCGAGGAACTCCGAACCCGCGACCCCGACGGTCGCCCACTCGAACCCGCCGGGCGGCGACATCGCGGCCGCCACGGAGTACTCCTCGCCGTCCTCGTCGATGAGAAGCGGGTCGGGCGCGCCCGCCTGGTCGTAGGCCTCCGAGTCACGCGCGACGAGCTGGTAGCCGTCCGACCCTTCGAGCCGCAGCCCGCGGTCGGTTGCGCCGGTGTTCGTGAGCGCCGCGTCCGCGACCGCGTACACCTCGTACTCGTTTCCGTCGGCGGCGTCGAACTCGACGTCGACGAGCAGCGCGTCGTGTTCGGGGTCGGCGACGTACTCCGCTGTCAGCGTCCACTCGTGGCCCCGGCCGTCGCCGGTCTCGGCGACGACGTGGCGGAAGCAGAGCGCGTCCTCCTCGACGACCTCCGCCCGCCGGTCGATGGTGTCGGCGTCGTCGTCGCGGCGGGTCTCGTTGTGTGTCCGGGCGGTGTAGGCGGCGTCGGCGTCGGCGTCGACGACGAGGAAATCCAGCGTCCGGAGGTTCATGAGGTCGACCCGCGGGAACCGGACCTCCGTCAGCGACCCCTCGGTGAGGGTGAACCACACCCGCGAGGGGTCCGCGGAGTCGTGGTCCGCCACGGTTCCGATCCCGTACTTCTCGCCGGTGGTCCAGTTCGGGCGGGCCCCCGGTCCGGAGGGGGCGGGCTTCGGCGCCGGCAGGGCGTCCGCGGCCGCCAGCGTACCGGTGAGCCGGAGGCGCATCGCGTGGGACCACGCCAGCGGCGTCGCGCTGTCGTGGGTTCCGTCGTCGAACACCTGCTCGGAGAGGTAGCCCGCGTCGGTGCTGAACGGCCCGTCGAGGCTCACCCGCTCGTAGCGGTCGGTCGCCCGCGTCAGGAACGACGCGGCGTCGTCGGGGCGGCCGTGGGAGTCGAGCAGCGCGGCCAGTTCGGCGGCGGCGTGGGCGCCCCACGCGGTCGCGACCGACCACAGCTTCTCGCCGTCCTGGTCGGCCGACCGCCAGGTGTCGTCCTCGAACCGGACCAGCCCCCCGACGCCGTCCTCGCCGCCGATCGGCTCGCGGGACAGCCCCTCGATCGTGGTCTCGACGTGGGTCGCGAGCCGGGACAGCGCCGCCGAAGGGAGGCCGTCGATCCGGTCGTACGCCGCGAACGCCTCCACGAGGGCGAAGGTGCCGGAGTCGAGCCGCGTGTCGAGCTCCCCGCCGCGGTACCGGAGCGCGTACACCCCGCGGTCGTCGTCCCACAGCCGGCCGAGGCCGTCGAAGACGTCGTCGGCCCGCGCCCGTGCCCGATCCGAGAGGTTGGCGTCGACGGGCGCCGCCGCGACGGTCGCGTACGCCTGGAGGAAGGTGGCGGCGGTGTGGGTGAACTGCCCGATCATGTTCTCCCAGAGGTTCTGACACGGCTCGGGGAGGCCGTTTGCGGCGAGGGAGCCGTCGAGCGCGTCGACGCCGTCCCGGATCGACCGCCGGATCCGCCCGGCAAGCGCGGGCGAGAGGTCGGGTTCGTGTTCCGACAGCAGCGTCGCGAGGAAGGAGACGACGCTCGCGGTCTGGTCGGCCTGGTACTCCGCGCCGTCGGCGCCCTCGACCCGGGCGTTCGCCCACCCCGGCGCCAGGGAGCCGTCGATCGCCCACACCCGGTGGGGCCACGAGCCGTCGTCGAGCTGCGTCGCACAGAAGAACGTCGCGAGCGCGGAGAGTTCGGCGGTCGAGTCCAGCCCCAGCAGGTCGTCGCTGCGGAGCAGGTGGCGGGCGCACTCCGCCTCGTCACGGAACCACGTGTAGCCGTAGCCGCCGGAGTGGGTGTAGAACGGGTCGAACTCCGGGGCGGCGACGTGGGCGCCGGAGGGGGCGGTCAGAAGCGACAGCACGCGGAGGTCGGCTCTCACGGTCCGCTGGCGGGGGGCGCTCTCGGGCACGACGATCTCGGCGCGCTCCCGAGCCGCCGCCCGGATGTCGTCGGCGGAGGTGTGCGCCAGCGCGCAGTGGCGGAGGTCCGACAGCGCCTCCCCGCGGTCGACCTCCGCGTGGTCCGACAGCTGGGTGACCAGGGTGGTCCGGGCGCCGCGACCCCGGCGCTCCAGCGGCGCCGAGACGATGATGTCGCCGCTGAGGTGGGTGTCCTCGTACCGTTCCAGGGCGGCCTCCCGGGGGAGGTCGAACGCGTCGGCCGACAGGATCTCCTCGAACCGTTCGGGAACCTGCGCGCGGACGTCGTCGAGCCCGGTGGAGGCGGTGACGTAGTCGTGTTCGGTTCGGTGGAACACCTCGACCGCCTGGGTGTCGTCGGGGCCGCCCGACTCGTGGATGAGCCGGCCGACCTGGGTCTCACGGCCCTCGGGCGCGAAGGTCAGAAACGCGGTCAGGTGGGCGTCGGTCGGGATCTCGCCCCTGAGTTCGACGTGGGTGACGTGGGCGCGCCCGAGTGTCAGGTCGTACTGGTGGATGGTGTACGACCCGGCGTTGTACTCGGTCTCCACCAGGCTGGTCTCGCGGTAGTAATGCTGGCGGACCGGGTCGAGGTCGTCGAACCACCGGGTCTCCCCGCCGGCTTCGATGGCGAACCGGGAGCGGTCGATCCCGTAGAGCCCCGAGAGCGACGAGGAGTAGTCGCGAAGCGCGCCGTCGCCGCCGACGTGGACCAGCCGGTCGCCGTGACCGGAGAACGCGCCCTCGACGGTGGGTAACTCCCCCGGAAACCGCCCGTCACGGTCGCGCTTGTACTCGTTCAGTACGGTCCGAAGTCTCATACGCTGCTTCGAGAACGCCGACGCATAAGTATTGACTGAACCGACCGTCCTCCCGGCGTGTCGCCGTCGCGGGACGCCCCGGAGACGCGCCGTCCGATCCGCGCCGGCCGCGAAGTCGCTGACGGCACCGACTCGGTGCCTCGCGCCCCCCGTCCCGGCGTCCGCCCGCTCTTTATAAGGGGGGCTTTTATAAGGTAGGCAATAGATAATAAACGTAGAGCATGAGTACGCCGGCAGACTCGATCGAGATTCAGAACGTCGTGGCATCGACCGGCATCGGCCAGGAACTCGACCTCGAAGCCCTCGCCGAGGATCTGCCCGGGGCGGACTTCAATCCGGACAACTTCCCGGGGCTGGTGTACCGGACGCAGGAGCCCAAGGCCGCGGCGCTCATCTTCCGCTCGGGGAAGATCGTGTGTACCGGCGCCAAGAGCATCGACGACGTTCACGAGGCTCTCGGGATCATCTTCGAGAAGCTCCGCGGGCTGTCGATCCCGGTGGACGAGGACCCCGAGATCACCGTCCAGAACATCGTCTCCTCCGCGGACCTCGGCCACAACCTCAACTTGAACGCGCTCGCGATCGGGCTGGGGCTCGAAGACGTCGAGTACGAACCCGAGCAGTTCCCGGGACTGGTCTACCGCATGGACGAACCCGAGGTCGTCATCCTGCTGTTCGGGTCGGGGAAGATCGTTATCACCGGCGGCAAACGCACGGACGACGCCGAGACCGCCGTCGAGGAGATCGTAAAGCGGATCGACGACCTGGGTCTGCTGGGGTGAGCACCGCGTTCGGACGACCCGCCGGTCGGTCGCCTGCCGGCTCGGCCGACCGACAGTATAAGACCGTTCCGCCCGAACGGCGATCCGATGAGCGCGCGTGAGGACATCGCGTTTCTGGTCGGCTCCGAGGTCCGGGTCGACCTCCTGCGGACGCTCCGGACGACGCCTGCGCGCCCGAGCGACCTGGCCGACGAGTGTGCGTGCGCCCGGGAGACCGCACAGCGGACTGTCACGGGGTTCGCCGACCGCGGCTGGGCCGAGAAGGTCCCCGGCACCGATCGGTACCGGCTTACCCGGGCCGGCGAGATCGTCGCCGAGAGCTACGGGGAGTTCGAGGAGTGTCTGGACGTCGCCGCCCGGTTTCGGCCGCTGCTCGCCAACCTGAACGGGTCGGTCGAGGAGCTGGAGTGTGAGACGCTAGCGGGCACCACCCGAACGCGGGCGACCCCGGAGAACCCTCACACCTCGATCGACCGCCTGCTGGAGGTGATGGACCGCGACCGGGTCGACACCCTCCAGGGGGTGACGCCGATCGTGAGCCGGGTGTTCAACCAGGCCGCGGCCGCCGTCATCGGCCCGGAGAGCGACGTCGACCTCGTGATCGACCAGGGGGTGTTGGAGGCCTCCGAGTCGGAGTACCCGGCGGCGCTGGAACGCGCCGACCGCCTCCCCGGGTTCACGCTGTACGTCTCGCCGGATCCGGTGACGTTCGGGCTGGTGATCGTCGACGGCCACGCGTTCCTCGGCGCGTACGACGATCAGGGGAACCTCGTCGCGAGCGCCGACGACGACGGGGCGCCGTTCCTCCCGTGGGCCCGCGACGCCTTCGCCCGGATCCGCGAACGGTCGGCGGTCCGGGCCTGAGACCGCCGCCGTCCGCGGCGGACCGAAGCCGCGACGCTCCCGGGGCCGGAGTTGCGAACAGCCGGCACGCCGCGGCCCCCGCGCCGGCGTGCCGGACACCCGCAGCCCGGCGCGGGGTGACGTTCACCGCACACGGGCGGTGGTCCCGGGATCGGGCTTAAACCTCCGGGGGCGCCGTCACTCCGCGCGGAACACGGCGACGTCGTCGACTTCCACCCCGTCAGCGGTCGATAGCGACGTCCCCGAGACCAGGTCCGTCGGATCCACCGCGCGGTCGAGCCGGACCGTCGCCGGCGACTCGCCGAAGTTGAGCACGCAGACAACCGTCCCGGCGTCGCCCGCCCTGGCGAACGCGACCGCGCGGTCGGAGTCGGCCTCGAAGTCGACGCGGACGAGCGCCGCGTCGCGTCCCAACTCCGGCACCGACTCCCGAAGCCGCGTCAACCGGCGGTAGCGGTCGCGGAACTCCTCCCGGGCGTCCGCCCACGCCAGCGCGTCCCGCCGGCCGCGCTGGCCGAACTCCTGGCCGCCGTAGATCATCGGTGCCCCGGGAAGGGTGAACAGCGCGCCCGCGGCGGCGAAGGCGGCGTCGTCGCCACACTCGACGACGTACCGGGTCTCGTCGTGGTTCTCGATGTAGAGCAGAAATCCCGCGTGCGGGGGGAACCCGACCTCCGAGCGCCCCTCGACCGCGTCCAGGATCGCTTCCGCGGGGACGTGCCCGCGGCCGACCTGCCGGAGCGTGAAGTAGAGCGTGGTGTCGAAGTGGACGTCGAACATCCCGTTGTGGAAGTCCGGGACGTACGGGATGGTCTCGTCGAGCAGGAGGAACTCCGGGTCGCGGGCCTTCACCCGGTCGCGGAGCTCCTGCCAGAACCCCTCGGGGACCGCCCACGCCATGTCGCACCGGAAGCCGTCGGCGACCTCGAACCAGGTGTCGACGGCGTCGAGCAGGTGCCGCCGGACCGCGAGGGTCTCGAAGTCCCAGTTCGCGATGTACTCCCAGTCGAAGTACGTCTCGGGCTCGCCGTCGTCCCGCCAGTCGTACCAGTCGTGGTACTCCGAGTCAGGGTCGCCGTACGCGTCTTCGAAGAACGGGTGGTCGCGCGCGGAGTGGTTCATCACGAGGTCGAACAGCACCGCCATCCCGCGGTCGTGGGCGGCGTCGACCAGCGCCTCGTAGTCCTCGCGGTCGCCGAGGTCCGACGCGATGCTGAAGAAGTCGACGATGTTGTAGCCGTGGGGGGCGTGGTCGTTTTCGAGCACCGGGGTCAGCCACAGGCAGTCGACCCCGAGGTCCGCGAGGTAGTCCAGCCGCTCCTCGATCGCCGCGAACACCGACCCCGCCTCGACGTCGTCGCCGGCGAAACCCCGAACGTACACCTCGTACACCGTGGCGTCGGCCGCCCACTCCGGCGGGTCGTTGGGGCGCCGGATCTCGAAGGCGTCGCCCGCGGGGCGGTCGACGACCGTCCCCGTTCCGGGGTCGGCGCTGCGGACCTGGCCGTCGGGGAGCGCCACGCGGGTGAAATCGACCGTGTCGGGCACGCTGTAGGTTTCGGCCACCGCGATCCCGTGGATCCGGACCCGATCGCCCACCGCCGAGACCGGAACCCGAAGCTCGCGCCCGCTGACGGTGACGGCGTCGGCGTCGACGTCGTCGCGGTCGTCGAGCACGAACTCCACGCTGCCGGCGCCGGACGGGAGCGTCGTGTCGGCCCGCACCACGAGGTTGTCGCCCTCGACCGCGCCGCGGAGTTGGATCCGGGGCCGGTCGCCCGCGTCGCCGTCGTCGCCCCGTCCGGAGCCCGACTCGGACACGTCGTCGTCCCGGCGCACCCGCTCGGAGTCGGCCCGGTCGGCGCCGCCGCTCACCCCGCTCCCGCCGGCGCCACGGCCGGGGAACCGGACGTCCGCGAACGCCCGGACCGTGAGCGAGAAAACGCCCTCCGGGGTTTCGAGCCGGAGTTCGTAGGTGCCCGCGGCGTCGGGCCGGAACTCGATCACGGGCGTCCGGTCGGGGAGTTCGAGCGTGCTGGCGACGGGGGCGCTGCGGATCCACCAGTCGTACGTGGCCTCGGGGTCCGGATCGCGGGGGGCGAGTTGGACGCTCTCGCCCACGCCGAGGAACCGGGGCGGACCTGGGTGTTGCATACGGGAGCCAACGACACCTCGAACCTTTGTCTTTGCCCCGACCGTGGGCGCCCCGCCGGCCGGGTAACGCGGCGGTCGACCGCCGGTCCCGCCGGCAGAAAGAGCTTTACGCGCGGTGGTGTGTGTTCACGGTACACGAATCGACCGCCATGGATCTCGCCGAACGGATCGAACGCCGACGGACGCGGCGCAGCCGAAACGAGCTGATCGTCGATCGCGACCCGCTGAACCCCGCCGTCCACCCGCCGGAGCCCGTCGGGCGGGAGGCGCTCTTCGAGGCGTTGCTGAACGCCATCGACCCACTGTTCGACCTGGCGGTCCCGCCGAACACCTACGTGTGGGGGCCGGGCGGCGCCGGGAAGTCGGCGATCGTGACCGCGCTGCTGTCCGCGCTCGACGCCGAGATCGGGGGGACGGAGCCGTTCTACACCGCCACCCGCGGCGGAAGCGACCACCCCGAGGTCAGGTTCGTCTACCTCGACGCGCGGCGGGCGCGGAGCCGGTTCCAGCTCTACCGGGAGCTGCTCGACGGCCTGCAGGTCGAGTCGGTGCCGGAGCGCGGCGTGAGCACCGAGACGCTCCGGAAGCGGATCGACGCCGTCGCGTCGAAAAGCGAGACCGTGCTCGTCGCGGTCGACCACCTGGGCGAACCCACCACCGTCGACCTCGCGGATCTGCACGCCTTCTTCGAGCCGTTCGGGAGACTCGCGTGGATCGGGGTGGGCCGGACGCCGCCCGGGGACCTGTCGTTTCCGATGCCGGAACAGCAGATCCACGTCCCGGCGTACACCCACGAACTCGTCGACATCCTCACCGTCAGGGGGTCGCGCGGGGTCTCACACACGCTCGATCACGGCCACGCCCGGCGGATCGCGGAGTGGGCCGGCGGCGACGCCCACGACGCCATGGCGGCACTGTTCGTCGCCGCCGCCACCGCGCAGGCCGACGGTGCCACGCGCGTCCGCGACATCGACGTCGACGCCGGGATCGCGGCGATCCCGACCGACGGGGTCCCGATCGGCCGGGTGCTCACCCTCTCCCGGAACGAGCGCCAGGTGGTCGAACGGCTGCTCGCGCTCTCGCTCGACGACGAGGTTCGGATCGAGGACGCCGCGACCCGCATCGCGGACCGGACCGACCTGACCGACGCGACGGTCAAGCGACTGCTGTACGAGCTCGCGCAGTTCGGCGTCCTCGAACGCCGGGAGGTCACGGTTGGCACCCGGATCACCGGCCGGAAACCCAGCGGCGTGGCGCTGAACTTCTCGCCGGAGCTGTTCACCGCTCTCACCGACGGATGAGCTCCGATCCCTACGTCGGCGCCCTCGACCAGGGAACCGGCGGAACGCGGTTCGCGGTGTTCGACCGGCGCGGGCGTCCGGTTTCGTCGGCGTTCACCGCCCACGACGCGGTCTCGCGGGACGCCGACAGGGCGGAGTACGACCCCCGCGAGCTGTGGGGGTGCGCGACCGACACGATCCGGCGCGCGCTCCTCGGCGCGGACGTCGAAGCGGACCGGCTCCGCGCGCTCGGGGTGTCGAGCCAGCGCCAGACGGTCCTGGTGTGGGAGGCCGACTCCGGGCGCCCGGTCACGAACGCGCTCGGGTGGCAGGACCGACGCGCCGCCGACCGGGTCGCGGCGCTCGACGCCGACGAGCGCCGGCTGATCCGGGAGCGGACCGGCCTCGAACCCGACCCGTACTTCGCGGCGCCGACCGTCCAGCGGCTCCTCGACGGCGGGTCGAGCGGGGACGCGATCGGCAACGGACTGGCGGGCTCGGGGGAGCGACCGCTGCGGGAGCGGGCGGCCGCGGGGGAGGTGCTCGTCGGGACCGCCGACTCGTGGCTCCTGTTCAACCTCACGGGCACGCACGCGACCGACATCACCAACGCCGCACAGACGATGCTGTTCGACGTCCACGACCGGGTGTGGGACGACGACCTGCTCGACCTGTTCGGAGTCCCGCGGGCGGCGCTGCCGACGGTCCACCCTTCCAGCGATCCCGAGGGCTTCGGCGAAACCGACCCCGACGGGATCCTCGGCGCCGCCGTCCCGGTGACCGGGGTGCTGGGCGACCAGCAGGCGGCGCTGCTGGGGCGGATCGGGCCCGACCTCGACGACGCGAAGGTCACCTACGGAACGGGCAACTTCTTCCTCCAGCACGTCGGCACCGACCCCGCCGACGCCGAGACACCGCTTCTCGACACGATCTGGTTCCACCGGGCGGGGTCGGACCCCCGTTACGGGCTCGAAGGCCCGGTGTTCGCCACCGGGACGCTGCTGGAGTGGCTCCGGAGCGTCGGCTTCCTCGACCGGGCCGACGGGTTCGACCGGCTGGGCCCGACGACGCTCGGGGAATCGGTCCGGATCGTCCCCGGGTTCGGGGGGCTCGGGGCCCCGTGGTGGGCGTCCGACGCCGACACCGCGGTGCTGGGGGTGACCCGCGACACCGACGCCGACGCCGTGGTTCGAGCGGCGGTCAGGGCGATCGGCTTCGCCACCCGCGCGGTGGTCGAGGCCGCCGAGGCGGCGACCGGGGCGGACCACGACCGCCTGCTGGTCGACGGCGGCGCGATCCAGCACGACGCGTTCGCCCAGTGGCAGGCCGACCTGCTCGACCGACGGCTGGTCCGCTCGGAGGCGACGGAGACCGCCGCGTTGGGGGCGGGAGTCGCGGCGGGGCTCTCTGCGGGCGTTCGGAACGGCCTCGACGACCGCGACCGACACCGGACGGGGGGCCGAAGCTTCACGCCGAACGGTGACTCCGCGTCCGTCGACGACGCGTACCGGCGGTGGCGCGAGGCCGTCGAGTCGGTCGCGGACCGCCGCGGCCCCGGGTAGGCGTTTACTCGTTACTCCGTATCCGTACGTAACGTATATACCCCGGCGCCCGGCGACCACCCGTCGTCGTTCGCCCCGGAAGGCCGGTCCGTCGCCCGCCTCACTCCCGTCCGTGTCTGCCCCGTCGGCGTCCCGGCGCCGGACGCGGGGGGCGACGGTGTGCTGCGATCGGTGCGTTCGTACCGTAATCGTTCGACTGACACGAATCAGGATTGGACGTTTGTCCGGAAATACGCAGACGCACGCCGGCGCGGGCCGTCGAGGTCGAACCCGAATATATGCGCAATATACGGCTCAATAACGTATATATTCGATATCGGGGGTCGGCCGCCGTGGTAGGGTCTCCGGGGCTGCGTTGCCGGAATCGAAACTTTCGGCCACCAACAATTTTATAACTATTTCACAGTAATCATTTTACTGTCAGCAGCGATGGTGTCAATCAACGACCCAGCGACTCGACGAAAGATCCTCGCATCGGGCGGCGCAATCCTCGGCGGCAGCCTCGCCGGGTGTATCAGCGGCGGCGGCAGCGGCGGCGGCGACGGGACGGACACCAGCAGCGGCAGCGACGGCGGCGACGGCGGCGACAGCACCGACGCCGGCGGCGGCGCGGAGACGTTCGAGGTCGGCCACGGCGACTTCCAGACGGAGGTGAGCGCCGCTGACTTCCCGGAGACGCTCTACGTCTACGCGGTCCAGACCGGGTGGTCGAACTGGGGGTCGATCATGGAGTCGTTCCAGGAGCAGTACGACGTCGCGCTCAACGACGACCAGCGCTCCTCGGGCGAGGCGCTGTCGGACCTCCGGGCCAACGCCCAGGATCCGACCCACTCGGCGTACAACGGCGGCTACACCTTCGGGATCCTCGCCATGCAGGACGGCCTCCTCCAACCGTACAAGCCCGCCAACTGGGACAAGGTCCCGGACAACCTCAAAACGGACAACGGGGAGATGACCGCGACCCGTCGGATGACCACGGCGGTGACCTACCGCAAGGACATCTACGAGGAACGCGGGATCGAGCCGCCGGAGACCTGGGAGGACCTCAAGAACCCGGACATCGCCCAGGACCTCGTGTTCCAGCCCCCACAGGCGGCGGTGGGGCTCGCGGGCGCGCTCTCGATCAACAACGCCTACGGCGGGTCGATCGACGACGTCCAGCCGGTGATCGACTACTACTCGGAGCTCCAGGACATGGGCGCGACCTTCCGCGGCAACCTCGAAGGCGACTTCACCGGGGGCAACATCGGTACGTTCGTGGAGTACGACTACACCGGGCTGGATCTGAAGTACAACTCGGATTCGATCGCCGAGGAGAACGTCGGCGTGGCGCTCTTGACCGGCCCCGACGGCGAGAGCGGCGCCCTGAACCAGCCGTACGGCTACGGGATGCTGCGGGACGCCCCCAACCCCGAGGCGTGTAAGCTGTTCATGGACTACGCCCTGTCGCTGGAGGGCCAGCGGCAGTTCCTCGACGCGTACGTCCGGCCGATCCGGGCGCCGGAACTCGAGATGCCCGACGAGTTCCCGGCGCAGAGCCGGTACGAGGAGACACAGTTCCAGGTCGACTACACGGCGCTGGTGGAGAACCAGGAGTCGATCATCGAGAGCATCGGCGAAGGCGTCGGGCTGACCGGCTACTGACACGATGGCGACGAGTGATCGGCTCTCGATCCTCGGGCAGATCCGGTCGGGGACCGCCCGGTTGGTGACGCCCGTCACGGAGACCGACAGGAAGCGGCGTCGCATCGCCGCGCTGACCGCCCCGTTTCTGGTGTTGGCGGTGTTCGGCGCGTTCGTCCCCCTGGTGGTGATGGTCCGCATGAGCGTCTCGGAGTCGAACTTCGCGCTCCAGGGGTTCCAACTCGAGTCCTACGAGGTGCTTTTCACCTCGATGCTCGCGTTCGTTCCGGGGGTGAGCGTCGGCAGCGACGTGAACCCGGTGTACGGGCTGGTGGTGTGGAACTCGGTGTGGTTCGGCGCCCTGACCACCGTCGTGAGCGTCGTCTTCGGCGTCGCCATCGCCCACGGGTTGGAGAAGTACGACCTCCCGCGGGAGGGGCTGCTCGTCACGCTGATCTCGTTCCCGATCAGCCTCCCGGGGATCGTCGCGGCGTTCATGATCATCGTCTGGTTCAGCCAGACCGGCATCCTCACCAACTTCTTCGCGTGGCTCACCGGCTCCAGCGCGGTCACAATCGCGCTCACGGGCCAGCCGTCGGGGACGTTGCTGGCGATCGCTGGCCTGTTTCTCGGCTACCTCTACTCGATGATCCCGCGGGCCACGTTCCTCCTCCGGGGGAGCTACGCCGAAGTCAACACCGACGCCGAGGAGGCGGCCCGGTCGCTGGGGGCGACGCCGCTGCAGACGTTCCGGTACGTCACCCTCCCGCAGGTCCGGCCCGGGATCGTGGGCGCGTTGATCCTCACGTTCCGGACCGCACTCGCCATCTTCGGCACGGTGCTGGTGTTGAAGGCGCTGTCGGTGATCACGTTCCGGTTCGACCAGGAGATCCAGGTCGGGTTCAACCTCGCGAACGCCGCCGCGCTCGCGACGGTGTTCTTCGTGTTCACCCTGCTTTTCACCTTCCTCGGGCTCCGGTACACCAGCGCGGAGGTGACGGGATGAGCACCGACACCCGGACCGGTGGCGTTCCGGAGCGGGATCCCGGTCGGCTCGGCCGGCTCTCGACGGCGTTCGGCCGGCGGATCGTGACCGCGCTGATCGCGGTGACGGTGCTGTTCCTCATCACGCCCGTGTTGGTCACGGTCGGCGCCTCCTTCGCGGGGGAGTGGACCGGCGTGTTCCCCACCGGCTTCTTCACCCTCGAACACTGGCGGCACGTCCTCGGGTTCGCGGACGTCGCGGGCGCCGAGCGCGCCTTGGGAACCTTCCAGTTCCAGGTCGGCACCTACACGGTCACCATCCCGTTCCGGTCGCTGTTTTTCAGCCTCGTGATCGCGCTCGGCGGGGTGTTCATCAACCTCCTCGTGGGGGTGCCGATCGCGTACGCGGTGACCCGGTACGACTTCTTCGGCCGCGGGTGGGTCAACACCTTCGCGGTGCTGCCGATCGTGCCCGGCGTGATCCTGGGGATCGCGTTCCTCCGGACCTACCCCAACCTCCCGAGCGCGATCGCGCTCGTGATCGGGTACTCGCTCCTGAAGGTGCCGTACATGGTGCTCGCGGTCCAGTCGTCGTTCGAGGCGATGGACCTCCGGCAGTTGGAGGAGTCGGCCCGCTCGCTGGGGGCGTCGTGGCCGCGGACGTTCTTCACCGTGATCATCCCGAACGCGAAGACCGGCGTGATCGCGGGATCGATCGTCTGCTGGACGCTCGCGGCCGCGGAGTTCAACTTCACCTACATGGTCTACTCCCGCGGGCCGCGGCCGTTCTCGATCTTCCTGTACAACAACATCACCAACAGCCCGATCCTCCAGACCGCCGCCGCGGTCTCGATCTACTTCCTGATCGTGGCCGGGGTCACGGTGCTGCTGCAAGCCACCGGTCAGCGCGGGTTCTCCGTGGGAGGTGGGCGCTGAATGGCCGAAACCGTCCAGCTCAAGGGGATCACGAAGCGGTTCGACGAGACGACCGCGGTCGACGACGTCTCGTTGACCGTCGAACCCGGCGAGACGCTCGGGGTCGTCGGTCCCTCGGGGTGCGGGAAGACGACGACCCTCCGGACCGTCGCCGGCTTCGAGACGCCGACCGACGGGGAGGTGCTGTTCGGCCAGGAGCCGGTCACGAACGTCCCCCCCGAGCGGCGCGACGTGGGGCTGGTCTTCCAGTCGTACGCGCTGTTCGACAACATGACCGTCCAGGGGAACGTGGAGTTCGGGCTCAAGATGCGGGACGTGCCCGCCGCCGAGCGCCACGAGCGCTCCCAAGAGCTCCTCGACATGCTCGACATCGGCGACCTCGGCGACCGCGACCCGACAACGCTCTCGGGCGGCCAGCAGCAGCGGGTCGGGCTCGCCCGGGCGCTCGCGATCGAGCCCCGGATCCTGTTGCTCGACGAGCCGATGACCGGGCTCGACGCCCAGTTGAAGAACCGGCTCCAACGCGAGATCGGGAGCCTGCTCGAGGAACTCGACGTCACGGCGCTGTATGTCACCCACGACCAGGAGGAGGCGATGGTCATGTGCGACCGGATCGCGGTCATGAACGAGGGCGTGCTCGAACAGGTCGGCGACCCCGAGGAGGTGTACGCCGAGCCCGCGAACGCGTTCGTCGCCGACTTCATCGGCACCTCGAACCTGCTGTCGGGGACGCTCGACGACCGACGGCTGGATCTGGGTTTCACGACCCTCGACGCCGAGGTCCGACGCGCCGCCCACCAGGGGAAGGTCACGGCCACGATCAGGCCGGAGGCGTTCGAGGTCTCGGAGTCGGGGGCGTTCGAGGCGACCATCCAGGAGTCGTTCTACCTGGGCGAGCACGTCCAGGTGCTCGCGACCCTCCCGGACGGGGAGTCGCTCACGCTCCACCTCGACCCCCGGCTGGAGTACACCCCGGGCGATACGATCTCGCTCACGGTCGACCCCGAGGACATCCACTTCATCGACCGCTCCTGACGCCGTGTGGGGCCGCGGTCCGGAGTCCGACGTCGGCCTCAGTCCCGGCTCACCGACGCGGTGGTTCGTCGGTGCTGAGCCGGTCGACGCCCGCGCTTCGACAACTGTCGAGCACCCGGTCGGTCGGGCCCGCCTCGGGCACGGCGGTCTGGACCACCAGCCCGCGGTCGTGTGCGTACGCGACGACGTCCGGATCCGACCCCATCGCGTAGTACATGTGGACCGCGTCACAGCCCAGGTGGGCAGCCGTGTCGATCCCGAGTTCCGGATCGTCGCCGTAGATACCGTCGTGAAGTACGTGCCCCAGCGACACGTCCGGATCCGCCTCTCGCGCCTCCTGGAGCGCCAGCGGATCGAACGAGATCAGGATCGACGGGTTGTCGTGGTCCGCGAGGGCGTCCAGGACGTCGGGGACGAGCCCCAGCTCCTTGAGCTCGATCTGGACCCCGACGCCCGGGGGGATGGCGTCGAGGGCGTCGCCGAGGCGCGGTACCCCCTCGCCGGACCCGAGCACGTCGAGGTCGCGGAGGGTCCGCCACGGGGTGCAGCCGACGGCGCCCTCGGCGTCGGTGACCCGCTCTACGGTACCGTCGTGAAACACCACGATCTCCCCCGACCCGCACCGGCGCACGTCGAACTCGATCCAGTCCGCGTCCGCCGCGGCCCCGTGGAACGCGCTCACCGTGTTCTCCGGGAACTCCGCGGCGTACCCCCGGTGTGCGACGACGTCCATACCCGCAGTTCTCGCCCGCGGGGCTAAAACGTACGGCCCGACCGTCGGCGCCGTCCGGCCGTAGGTTTACTTCTACCCTGGTTATTAGTAATAATTTTTAAGTCGGGTTGCCGACCATTTCCGGCGGAGTATGACCGACCGAAGCCTCGCTGACGCCGTCGCCGCCGCCGACAGTCCGACCGACCTCCTCCGCAACAACCCCGGTCGACACCCGTATCCGGTGGAACGCGAGTTCACGAACTGGATCGAAGAGGAGCGGAGCTGGCGGGAGACGTGCAGCCTCTCGGACCTCTCACACCACCAGAAGGACCTCTACGTCGAGGGTCCCGACGCCCTGTCGGCGTTCGAGGACCTCGGGATCAACGATTTCGGGGGGTTCGCACCCGGGCAGGCCAAGCAGTTCGTCGCGTGCAACCCCGACGGCTACGTGATCGGCGACGCGATCCTGTTTTACCTCGACGACCAGCGGCTGAAGCTCACCGGGACGCCGGTGGCCCCGAACTGGGTCGAGTACAACCTCGAGACGGGCGACTACGACGCCGTCGCGGAGGCCGACGAGCGGTACCACGACAAGGACGAGCCCCACCGGACGTTCCGGTACCAGCTCCAGGGGCCCGACGCCCTGGCGACGATGCGCGACGCGGTGGCGGGGTCGCTGCCGGAGATCCCTTTCTTCAACTTCGACGCGGTCACGATCGGCGGCGTCGAGGTTCGGGCGCTTCGCCACGCGATGGCGTCGAACGCGGGGTTCGAGATCTGGGGGCCGTGGGACGAGCGCGACGCGGTCCGCGGGGCGATCCTCGACGCCGGCGACCCCTACGGCATCCGGCAACTCGGCGAGAAGAGCTACAAGGCCCAGGGGTCGGAGAAAGGGTGGATCGCCCGGCCGCTGCCCGCGATCTTCGGCGAGTCGATGGCGGAGTACCGCGAGTGGCTGGACGCCGACGGCTACGAGGCCACGAGCACGCTCGGGGGGAGCTTCGACCCCGACGACGTCTCGGCGTACTACCTGAACCCGATCGAACTCGGCTACGAGCGGTTCGTCGACTTCGACCACGACTTCGTGGGTCGGGACGCGGTCGCGGAGATGGCCGAGGAGCCACAGCGCGAGAAGGTGACGCTCGTGTGGGACGACGACGACGTCGTCGACATCCTCGCGTCGCTGTTCCGCGACGGGGAGACGTACAAGTATCTCGACCTTTCGATGCCGTATTGGGCGGTGTTCCACTACGACGAGGTCAAAAGCGGCGACGAGACGGTGGGGCTCTCGAAGTACTTCGGGTACACCTACAACGAGCGGTCCGTGCTCTCGCTCGCGGTCGTCGACCCCGAGTACGCCGACCCGGGTACCGAGGTGACGCTCGTGTGGGGCGAACCCGGCGGCTCCGCGCCCAACCCGAAGGTCGAGGACCACGTCCAAACGGCGGTCACCGCGACCGTCGCCCCGAACCCGTACGTCGACCTCGACGGGTGACGTCGGCACGGCAGCCACGGTGCCGGCGGGCCTCGGGGCGGCCGCGACCCCGGGCGGCGAATCCGTCACAAGGATTAATTGTGATCCCGACGAGTGGTTTACCGATGGAACACGTGGCGCGAATAAGCTTTCGTGGTCGCGGGCCGTCCCCGGTCGGATCGATCGCCGTGGCACCGGATCGCGGTTTCGGGTCGACGGGATCGCGTCGTGACGGACGATGAGTCCGGGCGACTACGAGGCTGCGGTCCTCGACCTCGACGGGACGGTGTACCTCGGCGACGGCCTCGTCCCGGGTGCGGCCGCCGCGGTCGAGGCGTTACGGGAGGCGGTCGGTCCGGTCCGGTTCCTCACGAACAAGGCGGTCGCGCGCCGCCGCGATTACAGCGAGAAGCTCACCCGGCTCGGGATCGACACCGACCGCCGGCACGTGGTCAACTCGGGGTGGGTGACCGCCCGGTACGTCGCCGACCGGCACCCCGACGCGGAGGCGTTCGTGGTCGGCGAGCCCCCGCTCGTCGAGGAGTTCCGCGACGCCGGCGTCGACGTCACCACCGACACCCCCGGCGACCTCGTGGTGGCGTCGATGGACCGGGGGTTCGACTACGACGACCTGTCGCTCGCGCTTCGGACGCTCGACGACGACGCGGTGCCGTTTCTGGCGACCAACCCCGACCGGACGTGTCCCACGGAGTCGGGTGCGGTCCCCGACGCCGCGGGGATGATCGGCGCGATCGAGGGGGTGACCGGCCGGACCGTCGACGAGGTGCTCGGGAAGCCCTCGCCGCGGATGGTCGAGCTCACGCTCGAATCGGTGGGGGTCGACCCAGCGTCGTGTCTGATGATCGGCGACCGGATCGAGACGGACGTTCTGATGGGCGAGCGCGCGGGGATGACCACCGTGTTGGTGCTCTCCGGTGTGACCGACCGCGGGACGATCCCGGACGCCGTGGCCGACCCCGACTACGTCGTCGACTCGATCGCGGACGTCGGATCGGTGCTCGCCGGCCGGTGAGGGGTCGAACGCACGGTGACCCGACCGGTACCACAGGAACGCACCGGAAGCCGACCGGCCCCGTCTCAGGGGACGCACGGTGGTCGTTCACACGGAATCAGTCACGGTCGTTCGGGGACGGCGCCGAATCAACGGGGTTAAGTGTGAACCACACTTCCGACAGTAATGCGAAGAACACAACGCGATTGGGGGCGGTTCGATCCCGTCCGCACTCGCCTTCCGACCCTGTCGGATCGGTTCAACGGGTTTATACCCGTCCGCCGATTCGATGTGGTTGGACACGGAATGAGGATTCCACCCCTGCGGTCCGCCGTACACGATGGAATCTGATGTTAGCCTTGGTGGTTCGGTGACACCTGTCCGGTGTCCGCCGAACCACGACAACGGACCACGCAACCAATGCAATGCAACGCGACAGATGATGCAATGGATGCATCAGTGCAATCCACAACTTGGTGATTCCTCTCCATCTCGGAGAGAAATCCCGCCAACCCTCCCAGCCTCGTGCTGGGAACCCATTCCGGTTGATCCTGCCGGAGGCCATTGCTATTGGAGTCCGATTTA
>CAZIQT010000018.1:0-22549 GCA_964541645.1 uncultured Halobellus sp.
CCGCGGGCGGCCGCCGGCTCGTGGCCCGTGTACGACTGCGCGGAGTCGAACTCCGACGCCGGCCCGCCGGGACAGTAGAGACACTTGCCGTGCGGGCACATGTGCGGGGAGGTCATGATCGCGACTGGGGACACGCCCGAGGCGGTCCGGACGGGCTTCCGGCGCACGACCTCCTTCACCTCCTCGCGGCGACCCTGCGGCGCGAACGACAGGATCTCGGTGTTCTTCGGGACCTTCGGCGAGGAGTGTTCCGAACACACCTCCAGTTTCGCCGCCTCCAGGTCGTCGCGACCGATCTCGCCGTCGAGGATCCGGTCGACGAGCGCCTCGCAGGTCCGGCGGAACGCCTCCGTCTCCGTCGGCTCCGGGTCCGGATCCGACTCCGCGTCGGGGTCGGCGTCGGCGCTCACAGCCACCCTCCGTCACGCGCCTCGGAGCGACGATTCATTGGGCGTCCGTCCGCCCGTTTCGCTGTTAAGCGTGTCGCTCCGGACGAGAAGTCGTGGCGAAGCGGCGCGTGGCGCGGCTCGACAACCGTTCAGAGCTGTCCGACGGCCGCGTCCGCGACGGCGTCGACGACCGACTCCCGGGCACCCGACAGGAACTCGATCCGGTTCTGACGGATCCCGGTGGCGGTGACGCCGCCCTCCGGCACCGCCTCCGCGGCTGCCGCGGCTGCCGCGCGCACGTCGACGGCGTCGGGTGCCCTGACGAACAGCTCGTCCATCGAGTAGACGATCGTGACGGTCCGGCCGTCGGCGCGGCGGTGGAGCGCGTCCGCGAGCAGCGCCGTCGGCGGGAAGTCGTACTGGTGGCTGTATGAGTCGGCGTCGAGAACGCCAACCGAGACGCCGCCGACCTCGCGGACCTCCAGGTTCGCCTCGGCGGTCCCGACCTCGGAGTCGAGCTTGTTCCGGAACTGCTCGGAGACGTGGCCCGCGAGCCCGCCGTCGTCCTCGAACAGCAGGTCCGTGATGAGTTCCCGCTTGTCTTGGTACGACTGGTAGTACGCTTCCAGCGCGATGGCCTCCCGGAGCTCACGGGTCCGGTCGGCGTCGTACCCCGACTCGCTCGCGAGGTCCGTGTAGGCCGCCGGGGGGCCCTGCCAGTAACTCACGGCTGGGAGGTGCGTGAGATCCGCGCGGACGTCGGCGTTGACCGCCGCCGCGAGGTTCGCGCCCAGCGCGCCCGTCGAGAGGGTCGCGGCGTCGGCGTCGGTGAGGCCGGGCGAGACGAGCACGTCCGTCTCGTCGACCACGCCGGTGTCGACCGGGTTCGCGTCGACGACGACCCGCGAGGCGCCGTAGACGCCCAACAGCCCCAGCCCGTCGAGCGAGTCGGTGGTGCCGCCGATCCCGACGAGCACGACCAGCGGCAGCTTCTCCCCGTGGCGCTCGCTGTCCTGAAGCATCCGCGTCACGTCGCTTGTCGCGGCGTTCATGCCGTAGACGGGGTCGTCGAGCGGACGTCGGGTGAAGAAGTGGTACTCCGCGTCCGCGCGGGCGTGCTCCTCGCGGATCAGCGGCAGCACCGCCCGTTCGATCGCCGCGCCCGCGACGTAGCCGTCGGCGGTGGCGGCGTGACGGACGACGATCGGGCGCGACTCGAGCACCGCACCCCGGATCGCCTCGGCGGCGTCCGCGAGCTGGTCGGTGACCGCCTCGACCCCGGGGTCGCCGGCGAGCGGTTCGACGGCGTCCGGTCGTGCCTCCGCCGCCAGGGCGTCGGCCAACCGGCGCTCGACCGTATCGCGTTCGTCGCCGTCGAGCGCCGAGAGCGCCTCGGTCTCGACCTGCAGCTCCCCGCGGCGGAGCTCGACTTCGCCGTCGAGCCTGACGAGGTCGCCCTCGCCGACCTCGGGGTACGCTCGGACGCCCGCTTCGACGAACGCCGCGCAGTCGACGACCGCGGTCTCGTCGCGGACCTCGAAGACGGTCGGACCGCCGGTCTGGCGCGCACCGACGACCTCGCCCTCGATCCGGACGGTCTCGCCGACGCGGTCGTCCAGCGACTCGACGGTGACGCGCTCGGGTTCCGCGTCGGCCGCCGCCTCCACAGCCGCGTCGGCCTCAGCGGCCTCGTCCGGTTCCGCGGTCGTCTCGACCGCGGCCGCCCCGTCGCCGTGGCCGGCGTCGTGCTCGTCGGCATCCGGGTCGGCGGCGGCGTCCGTCGCCGTCGACTCGTCGTCGGAGCCCGCCGATCCATCGTCGGTCGCGTCCGCCGATCCGTTCTCCGGTGACGCCTTGGACGCCGTCGAGATTCCCTTCGGCGTCTTCTTCACCGCCGTCGGGCCGTCTGAGCTGCCGTTTTCGATCTCCTCGCCGTCGGCGTCGCCGTCGGGGTCGTGGATGCGTGCGCCGCGGAACTCCGACTCCGCCTGGCGGATCGACCACCCGAGGTCGATGTTGCCGTTGTTCCGGACGTTCTTCACCTGGACGAACACCGTGTCGCCGGACTCCCAGTCGAGGGTCTCGAGCCGGCGGTCGAGCTCGCTGCGGTGCAGGAGCCCGGTGACGCCGGGCGCGAGGTCGACGAAGACGCCGAAGTCCGCGAACCCGTCGACGGTTCCCTTGTAGTACCGGCCGGGCGTGAGTTGCTTCGGGGAGTTACCGCGGAATTCGAACCAGACGTCCTCGTCGTGCGTAATCCAATCCATTGGGTGTGTAGAATGCGTGCCGCCTAAAACGATTGTCGAATCGCCGGCGTCGGCGCGCGGCTCAGATCAACCCCGCAGCGCGGACCAGCACCGTCCCGGCGTCGATCCCGCCGAAGACGGTCCCGAAGAGCAACGTCCCGGGGATCGACCCTGCGAGCACCGCCCGGGTCGTGGTCGTTCCGTGGACCGCCCGGAGCCCGACCACGAGCAGGGCGCCGGCGTAGAGCGTACACCCTGCCCGGACCGCGGGCACCGGCACGCCCGCGATCACGCAGGGGGCGGCGGCGTAGGCGATCACCTGGACGGTCTCGCTGACCCCCGCGCGGTCGGGGACGGTGAGGATCAGCACGACCGTCTGTAGCGCCGCGGTCAGATGCAGTGTCGCCGGCGCGATCACCACCGCCACGAGCGCCAGCGCGAGCGCCGCCGACACCCCGGGGCCGAGCGCGAACGACGGAACGCGGGCGGGGACGAACGCGAACAGCCCGACGGTGTAGACGACGGCGACGGCCACCGCGAACACCAGCCCCGGGGCCTGGTCGCCCGGCGCGACGCCGTTGTGGAAGAACTGCCGCGGTCGGACCAGAACCTCGATCCACGCGCGGGCGAGACCGCGCGGTCCACGGTCCCGGCCTCCGGTCGGGTTCTCTACCCAGGTCGTCACGGTCTACCCGGGGTTAGTCGCGCCGGAGGATATGACAGTTCCGACACCGCGCCTCGTAGGACTCCTCGGCGCCGACGACGATCGTCGGGTCGTCGGCGTGGGCCGGGTCGCCGTCGACGAGCCGCTGGTTCCGGGTCGCGGGCTCGCCGCAGACCGCGCAGATCGCCCGGAGCTTGTCGACGTACTCGGCCACCGCCATCAACTGCGGGAGCGGCTCGAACGGCTCCCCGCGGTACGTCTGGTCGATACCGGAGACCAGCACCCGTCGGCCGTCGTCGGCCAGCCGCTGACAGACAGCCACCAGCTCCGACGAGAAGAAGTTGGCCTCGTCGATCGCGACTACGTCCTCGTCGGTCAGCCGCTCGCGGATCTCCCACACGCCCTCGCCCTCGGCGGGGACGACCGTGGCCTCCGTCTGGCGGCCGGCGTGGGAGCCGACGGTCGTCTCGCCGTACCGGTCGTCGACCGCGGGGCTGAACGTCGCGATCGACTGGCCCGCGATCTCCGCCCGCCGGAGCCGCCGGAGCAGCTCCTCGGTCTTCCCGGAGAACATCGACCCCGTGACCACCTCGATCCACCCGCTGTTCGTGATGGCGTGCATACGGTGCGGAGATACCCCCGGGCGGCAAAACCGTTGCCGTTCCGGCCGTGTCGCGCCCGGTCAGTCGCCCGCGCCGACGTTCTCGTCGGCCTCGAACGACGAGGGGTCGGGTTCGATGTGCGCGTACTCCACCACGCGGCGGCCGAGGACCCGCACGCGCTCGTCGAGCCGGTCGTCGGCGATCCCCCCGTCGTCGAACTGTGCGGACGCGTTCGGGATCGCCGCCTGGTGGGGGAGCACCCACGCGTCGAGCGCCCGACAGACCGACCGGAGGTGATCCAGCGCGGTCACCGGGAACCCGCCGCCGGCGACCGCGAGCAGTCCCACCGTCTTGCCCTCGAACTCGTCGAAGCCGCAGTGATCCAGGGCGTTCTTCAGCACGCCCGAGTACGAGCCGTGGTACATCGGCGTGCCGAGGAGCACGGCGTCGGCCGCCCGGACCCGCCGGACGACCGCGTCGCTGTCGGCTTGGGTCTCCCGGTCGGGATCGAGCGGCGGGAGGTCGTACGCCCGGAGGTCGATCAGTTCGCCGGTCCCCCCGGCCGCCCGAGCCCCGTCGAGCGCGCGTTCGAGCGCCCGTCGGGTGTAGCTCGCGTCCCGGAGGCTGCCGCAGAGCGCGGCGACGTGAACGTCCGATCCGTCGGTGCGGTCGGTCATACCACCGGCTCCGCCGTCCCGGCGCAAAAAGCCACCGTCGCCCCGACGCGGTGCCGAGACGACGGTCGACACCACGCCTCAGGCCACCCGTCCGGACGGATCGCCGTCGACCCGGTCGGTCCGGCGGCTCGGATCCCGGGGAACCACTCACCTCCCGCCGCGGTGATGTGGAAACGCAACCACGACAGCACGAGACCAGCGTGGGTTCCGCTACGAGTTCTACCGAAACCGGGTGGCGAACCGACCACGCACGACGAGGTCCGCGGCTACTGGGTGTTCCTGCCGGGGGTGGTGTCGGGGACCCTCGGAATCGTGCTCTTCATTCCGAGCACCGCCCCGCGGGCGACGAGCCTCACGCTCCGGGAGGCGAGCATCTTCATCGCGGCCGTGGGGCTGGTCACGATGGTCGCGGGGCCGGTGCTCAGGCTCCCGGTCCGGTCGTGGGTGACGACGCGGCGCACGCCGGCCGGGGCGTCGGGCTCGCGACTGCCCCGTTGCTCCCGGAGGTCGACGACGCCGGAGCCCGGACCGACAGTATAACACTCCCGCGGCCTAACAGGTCGAATTATATGACCGATGACCGTGCCTCTCTCCCCAGGATCGGAAGCGGGATCGAGGGCCTCGACGAACTCCTCTGCGGTGGTTTCGTCCGCGGTCGCATGTACCTCGTCTCCGGCGCGCCCGGCACGGGGAAGACGACGTTGGGGTTCCACTTCCTGGAGGCGGGGCTGCGGAACGACGAGACGGTGCTGTACATCCACGGCGAGGAGTCCGAAACGGAGAGCCTGGTGAACGCCGACCAGTTCGGGATCGACGTCTCGGAGGCGTCGTTCCTGGACCTCGGCCCCGACCCCGAGTTCTTCACCGAGGACCCGTCGTACGACCTGGTGAACGCCGAGGACATCGAGGAGGAACGCTACACCCGGACGATCCGGGAGTCGGTCGAGGAGATCCGGCCCGCCCGCGTCGTGCTCGATCCGATCACGCAGTTGAAATACATCGAGAGCTCCGAACACCACTACCGGAAGCGGCTGCTCTCGTTCATCCGGTTCCTGAAGCGCCGGGACATCACCGTCGTCGCGACCGCAACGACCGACGCGACCGGCCAGTCCGGCACCGAGATACGATCGCTCAGCGACGGAGTGATCGAACTCGTCCACACCGACCAGGGGCGACGGATCACGGTCCAGAAACACCGCGGGGTGGGACAGGTCGACGGCACGCACGGCCTGGAGATCCGGTCGAACGGCGTCGAGGTGTTCCCGCGGGTGGTGCCGCAGCCGAACGACGCGGAGTTCGACCCCGTACCGCTCAGATCCGGCGTGTCGGGGCTCGACGACCTCGCGGGCGGCGGCTTCGAGCGCGGCACCGTCACCTTCGTCACCGGCCCTCCAGGGGTCGGCAAGACCACGACCGGCGGGCTCTACCTGACACAGGCGGCCGCAGAGGGGCGCAACTCGGTGATCTACCTGTTCGAGGAGCGCGAGGAGACGTTCACCCACCGGTGTCGGTCCCTCGGCGTCCCGATCGACGACATCCGCGAGGCGGGGCTGCTGACGGTTCGGACGGTGGACCCGCTGTCGATGTCGGCCGAGGAGTTCGCTCACGGCGTCCGCGACCGGGTGGAAGACGACGACGCCGAACTCGTCATGATCGACGGGTTCGGCGGCTACACCTCCGCGATCCAGGGCACGACCGGCGAGCTCAAACGCGACCTCCACGCCCTCACCCGGTATCTGAGCCACAACGAGGTGAGCACGCTCGTGACCGACGCGACCCACCGGATCACCGGGATCGCCTCGGCCACCAGCAACCAGATCAGCCCGATGGCGGACAACATCTTGTTCCTGAGCTACGTCGAACTCGAAGGCTCGCTCCGGAAGGTCGTCGGCGTGCTGAAGAAGCGCGCCGGGCGGTTCGAACACACCCTCAGGGAGTTCGAGATCACGGCCGACGGAGTCCGGATCGGGGACCCGATGACGGGGTTCAGCGGGATCGTTCGGGGACAGCCGCGGTTCCGGCCGGACAGCGCCGAGGGTGGCCGGTGAGCGATGCCGACCGACAGCGCGACGCGACCCGTCTCCGACCCGGCGGCCGACCAGACCGTCCAGTTGCTCGTCGCCGACGACGGGAACCGCCGGGTGATCGCGGAGATGCTGGCGGAGCAGTTCGTCGTCGAGACCGGCGAGTCGGTGGTCGACGCCGACCTCTACCTCGTCGAGGACCGGCTGCTGCCCCGGTACCGCGAGGCGCTCCGCGCCCGAGTCGAGGTGTCGCACCCCACCTTCTGCCCCGTGGTCGTGATCCGGCGGCAGCCCGCGGCTTCGAGCGCGGAGGCGTTCACCGCCGACGGGGAGGCGCCGTTCCTGGTCGACGAGTTCGTCGACGCGCCGCTCGACCGGACGCTCCTGATCCGCCGGCTCCGGTCGTTGCTCGTCCGGCGGCGCCAGTCCACGGAGCTCACCCGGTACGTCGCCACGCTGGAGGAGCGCGAGCGCGACCTCCGCCGGTTCGAGCGCGCGGTCGAGGACACCGGCAACGCGATCGCGCTCTTGGACACCGACGGCACGATCCGGTACGTCAACTCCGCGTTCACCGGGGCTACGGGGTACGAGGCCGACGACGCGGTGGGCGAGCCGCTGCGGCTGCTCGGCGCCACCGGGATCAACTTCGACGACGCCTTCTGGCGGACGATGCGCGACCGGGGGTCGTGGGAGGGTGAACTCGTCGCCGAGCGCGACGGCGGGACGAACTACGTCGCCGACGCCACGATCACGACGATCACCACCGACGACGGCGAGATCGAGGGGTTCGTGGTCGTGCTGCGGGACATCACCGAGCGGATCCGTCGTGAGCGCACGCTCCAGGAACGCGAGGAGGAACTCGACCTGCTCCGGCAGGTGCTCACCCGGTATCTCCGCCACAACCTCCGGAACGACCTGAACGTGATCCTCGGGTACGCGGAGTTCATCGCGGAGACGGGGTCTGGCGAGATCGCCGACGACGCCGGGACGATCATCCGGAAGACCGAGCGGCTGCTCGAAACCAGCGACACCGCCCGCCGGTACAGCGCGCTGATCGACCGGGGCGACGCAACCTCCCGGTACGACCTCTCGGCCGTCGTGACCGACGCCGTCGACGCGGTGCGGGAGGCGTACCCCGAGGTGGACGTCGACGTCGACGTTCCCGACTCGTGTCGGGTCGTCGCCGGCGACGGCGTCCGCGACGTGGTCACCGGGCTCGTCGACAACGCCGCGGCCCACAACGACGGGCCCGACCCCCGGATCCGGGTCCGGCTGCGAGCCCGGGACCGACCGGTCCTGACCATCGAGGACAACGGCCCCGGGATCCCCGACCGCGACCTCGCGGCGTTCGACGCCGGCAACGAGTCGCCGCTGACACACACCACCGGGGTCGGGGTGTGGCTCAGCAAGTGGGTGATCGAGGGGTCGGGCGGCGACCTCTCGTTCGACACGGGCCCCGAGGGGACGCTGGTCACGATCGAGTTCCCCGCCACGAACGAGGTCCGGGCCGGCGGGATCGACGTCACCGATCTGAAGGCCCGCGAACAGCGCCTCCGGACCATCATCGACCGCATGACCGACGCGGTGCTGGAAGTCGACGGCTCCTGGCAGGTCACCTTCCTCGACGCCCACGCCGCGGACGTGCTCGGCGTCGACGCCGACGCGGTCGTCGACTGCGACTTCTGGACGGCGTTCCCCGAGATCGAGGGCACCGAGTTCGAGACGGCCTACCGCGAGGTGATGGCGTCGCGGTCGGCCGACCACGTCGAGGCGTACTACGGCCCGATCGACGGGTGGTTGGAGGTCTACGTCTACCCCGACTTCGACGGCGGGTTGTCGTTTTACTTCCGCGACATCACCGAGCGGAAGTCGCGGGAACTCGAACTCGAACACCGACAGCGAACCCTCCGGGCGGTCTACGACATCGTCGCCGACCGGGACCGGTCGTTTCGCGAGCAGGTGTCGGCGCTGCTCGAACTCGGCCGCGAGGAGCTGGGGACCGCCTACGGAACGCTCTCGCGGATCGACGGCGACGACTACGTCTTCGAGATCGTGGCTGCCGACGACGACACGGTCCAGTCCGGCGACGTCGTCCCGCTGTCGGCGACGAACTGCGAGGTCGCCGCCGGAGAGGAACGGACGCTCGTGGCGGGCGACATCGAGCGCGACGCGCCGGCGCTCACCGACCGCGCGGGCTACACGGAGTTCGGGATCTCGTGTTACGTCGGGGCGCCGGTGTTCGTCGACAGCGAGGTCTACGGCACGTTCTGCTTCTACGGCACGGAGCCGCTCGCCGACCAGTTCTCCGAGTGGGAGGTCACCCTCGTCGACCTGATGAGCCGGTGGGTGAGCTACGGGCTCCAGGCCCAGCAGGCCGGAGACCGGACGCGCCGCGAGAACGAGCGGCTCGACCGGGTCGCGTCGGTCGTCTCCCGCGACCTCCGGAACCCACTGAGCGTCGCCGGGGAGTACGTCCGGCTCGCCCGTGAGACGGGCGACGCGGCGTACCTCGATCGGGCCGAGTCCGCGCTCGACCGGCTGGGGTCGCTGATCGACGACCTGCTCGAACTCGCGCGGTCGGACGACGCCGACCCCGAAACCGAGCCCGTCGACCTGGGTGACACGATCGAGCGGTCCTGGGAGGTCGTTCCGACCGACGACGCCACGCTCGACGTCGCCACCGACCGCCGGATCCGGGCGGAGCCCACGCTGCTCGGACGGCTGGTGGAGACCCTCGTCCACAACGCGGCCGCGCACGGCGGCGAGGGGGTGACGGTCACGGTCTCCGACGTCTCCGGGGGGTTCGCGGTCGCCGACGACGGCCGGGGGATCACGGCCGCGGACCGCGAGCAGGCGTTCGGGACGGGATACTCCACCGGCGACGACGGCACCGGGATCGGGCTCCCGCTCGTCCGGGAGGTCGCCGAGGCCCACGGGTGGGCGGTGACGCTCACCGAAAGCGAACGCGGCGGTGCGCGGTGCGAAATCACCGATGTGGAGATCGTCGACGACTGACCGCCGGTCACTCCGGCGCCAGCAGGCGCTGTTGGACCAGCTGTGCGACCCCGGCCAGATGCGCCTGGCCGAAGAGCGCCACGAGCAGGGCGCCGAGCGAGTTGAACATCACGTCGCGCACGGTGTCGTCGAGGCCGTGCTGGGCCAGCGGCATCTCCAGCCCGGTCGCGTCCGCGGCGACGTCGAGGCCGAACTCGAACAGCTCCCAGACCACGCCGAACGAGAGCACGATCACGAAGATGTAGACGAAGACGAACCGCCGCGGGACGTGGATCTCGTCGCTGTGGATGTCGACCGCGCGGGCGGCGGTGTAGCCGGCGGCCGCGATCAGCGACGCAGACATGGCGTGGGTGATGTTGTCCCAGAAGAACACGCGGGTGTAGAGCCCCGCCGACCCGAGGGTGTGGAGGAACACCGCCGTGGTGATCCACAGCCCCAGCCACGGGTCCAGCGGCAGGTCGTAGTTCCGTTCGAGCACCGCGGGGATGAACGTGATGAGAAGCGTGATGCCACCGTTGACGATGGCCTTCGGCTCGCCCGCGATCACTCCGTAGGCGACGAGCCCGCAGAGCGCCAGCTGCATCCCGCGGGTGAGCCGGCGTTGGGTTCGGATCGACGGCCGCGGCAGCAGCGTCATCGCCGGATCACCCGGCGGATCGCCCGCCAGAGCCACTGGTCGCGCCGCCGGAAGTAGCCGTCGAACAGCAGCCCCGCCACCACCCCCGCCAGGGTGACGTACAGCCACTCGGTCATGAGCGTCTCGTTGTCGACGAGGTAGCTCGTCCCCAGGAACCGGTCGGCGTTCCACCGGAAGACGGTCCACGCCGCGACCGCAGCCAGCGTCGTCAGGACGACTAAGACGACCGCGAACCAGTGTGTCACCCGCAGCGTGGTGAACGTGTGGAGTTCGACCACGACGAGCAGCGCCAGCCCCGCGAGGGCGACGTAGGTGGCGAAGGTCCCGAGCGTGCCGCCGAACAGCCCGCGCACCAGGATGGGAAACAGCGCCACCACCAGCAGCTCCCACGGGAGCATCACCCGCCACTCCCGGTACGCGACCGGGGGGAGCAACACCACGACCGCGACGAACGCGGTGAAGAGCACCCACTGGAGGTCCACGTCGACCACGCTGTCGACGAACACGCCCGCCAACACGGCGACGAGCGCCCACGCGACGACGGCGTTCGTCCGCCCGTTCCTGAACAGGCGGTCGAACGCGCCGCGGATCTCGGCGGCCTCCACGGCGTCGCCGGAGGCCGATCCGTCCTCGCTCATTTTCATCAACACAGGCGGGAGCGGCGCTTAAACCCAGCGCCCGCCGGTCGACGGGCCCCGAGCCGCCACACCAACGATTTACGTCGGGAGGCCGGGAACACGACGTATGAACCCGGCGACGCGTCGCGCGCCCAGGATCGGAGCGATGGGGCACGGGCTGGCCGAGACCCTCCGGTCCGCGGTCGACGACGGGCACGCGGCGGGCCCCGCCGTGGAACCGATCCGGCCGACCGCCGACCCGGACGCGATCGACGACGGGGACGCCGACTGCGTCGTCGCAGACGGGCGGGCGGACGGCGTCGACGCGCTCGCGGTCGCACGCCGCACCGCCGTTCCGGCGGTCGCACTCGTCGACGAGTGGGACGGGGACCGCGTGGCGGGGGCGCTCTCGGCGGGCGTCGACGCGGCGCTGCCGCGCGCGCTGCTCGATACCGACCCCGAGGAGGTGGTCGACCGGGCGGTCGCGGCCGCCGACACGGACGCGTCCCCGGCGGGCGGCGACGGCTGGCTCCGGCTCATCGCCGAGCGGATCGACGAGGTCGTCTTCCTGTCGGAGCCGGACTTCTCGGAGGTGTTCTACGTCAACGGGGCCTACGAGGAGCTCTGGAACGAACCGGTCGAGACCCTCCACGAGGACCCGCGGGGGTTCATCGACGCCATCGACCCCCGGGACCGGGAGTCGTTCGAGTCGGAGTTCGGCGCGATGCTCGACGACGTCGCGGCCGACGACGCCGACGACAGGTACGTCTTCGAGTACCGGATCCGGCCGGCCACGGACGAGGTCCGGTGGGTGCGCGCAACGGGCTACCCGGTCGAGGTGGCGGGGGGCGACACTCGGTTCGTCGGCGTCGTCGAGGACATCACCGAACGCCGGGAACTGGAAGCGACCTACCGCGGGGTCTTCGAGAACGTCTCCGACGGGTTGGTGGTCCACCACCCCGAGACCGGTGAGATCCGCGACGCAAACCAGCGGTTCTGCGAGATGAACGGCTACGACCGCGAGGAGTTGATCGGGGCGTCGGTGGACGTCGTCACCGGACCGGACTACGGGTTCGAGCGCGCCAAGGAACGGATCCGACGGGCCCGCGAGGAGGGGCCACAGCTCTTCGAGTGGCGGAACCGGACGAAGGACGGCGAGACGTTCCCGGTGGAGGTCCACCTGAGCGTCGTGGAGATCCGCGGCGAGGAACGGGTGCTCGGGAGCGTCCGCGACGTTTCCGAGCGGCGCAGCACCGAACGCCGGCTGAGCGAGGTGTTGGATCGGATCGACGACGCGGTCTACATCACGCCGGCGGACAACCTCGGCAACGCCGACAGGGGCCCCGACTACCTGAGCGCGGGGTACGAGGAGATCTGGGGCCAGCCGCTCGACGACATCCGAACCCGGTACGACGCCGGCTTCTTCGACACCCTCCACCCCGACGACAGGGAGCCCTACCGGTCGTTCGTGGCCGGGGTGGTCGAGGAGGTGCTCGACGGCACCCCCGACGACAGCTACGACCTCGAATACCGGATCGAACGCCCCGACGGCGAGGTCCGGTGGGTCCGGTCGGAGTACTACCCGATCGGGTGGGGACGCGGCCCCGACCGGATCGTGGTTGTGAGCCGCGACGTCACCGAACGCAAGCGGATCCGGCGGAACCTCCGGACGATCGCCGAGCGGGTCGACGAGGCGATCTACCTCTCCAGCCCGGACAAACGCGAGGTGTACTACGCCTCGCCGTCGTTCGAGGAGCTGTGGGACCTGCCGATCGACCGGGTGTACGACGACCCGCAGGCGTTCATGCAGCGGGTCCACCCCGACGACCGCGAGTGGTTCCGCGAGGAGTACGACCGGATCCGCGCGGACCTCACCGACCCCGACCGGGAGCCGCAGGACACCTACGAACTCGAGTACCGCGTCCGCCACCGCGACGGCGAGGTCCGGTGGATCGACGTGCGCGGCTACCCGGTCACGGACGGCAGCGGCGCGGTCGACCGGTGGATCGCGGTCAACCGCGACGTGACCGACCGGAAAGCCAGGGAGCGCCGCATCACGTCGTTCGACGACGCGACCGAGGACCTGACCACCGCCGACTCCCCGGAGGAGGCGGCCGAAACCGCGGTCGCGGCGGCGCGGGAGACGCTCGATCTCCCGGCGGTCGGCGCGTTCCTCTACGACGACGGCGCCGGCGTCCTCCGGCCCGAGGCGCTCGGCGGGCCGCTGTCGGCGTCGGCGCCGGACCCGGTCGGCCCGGACGGCGGCCGGCTCTGGGAGGCGTTCGCGTCGGATACGGTCGTCGGTCCCGACGACGCGGACGGTTCGGCCCCGCCGCCGGAGGCCGACGGCGGGTCGTCGCTCCTCGCCGACCTCGCGGCGTGGCGGGCCATCCCGCTCGGCACCCACGGCGTGTTGGTGGTGGGCTCCCCCGAGCGGTCGCTCGGGTCGGCGGCCGTCCAGACGGCCCACGTGTTGGCCGCGACCCTCGAAGCCGCCCTGGCGCACCTCCGGGGGCGAGAGCGGGTGGCCGACCGGGAACGACAGCTCCGGACCCAGACGGAGCGGGCCGACCGCCTGGACCGGATCGCCCGGCTCACGAGCCGGGTGGAGGCGGCGATCACCGACGCGTCGAGCCCCGGCGAGATCGAGCGGGCGGTGTGCGAGCGGCTCGCCACCTCGGGGCCGTACGACCTCGGGTGGATCGGCGGCGTCGAGGTCGGAGCCGACCGGCTCGGCTGTCGGGCGGTCGCCGGCGCCGCCGAGCGGTACGTCGACGCGATGCGCCTCCGGGTGAGCGACGACGACGCGGACCCGCACCCGGCTGTCGAGGCCTGGCGCACCGACGCCGTGACGGTCGCGAACTCGTTGGTCGGCGGCGGCCCGGCCGGCGAGTGGCGCCGACGCGCGCTCTCGGCGGGGTACCAGTCGGTGTGCGCCGTCCCGCTGACGTACGACGGCGTGACACACGGCGTGTTGACCATCGGCACCGACACGCCGAACGCCTTCGGCGATCGCGAGCGGGAGACCCTGGCGCAGCTCGGGACCACCATCGCGAACGCCCTGGCCGCGATCGAACGCCGCCGGGCGCTGGAGTCGGACGAGACCGTCGAACTGGAGTTCCGCGGCCCGGGGGAGGCGCTGCCGTTCGCACGCGCCGCACGGGAGGCGGACTGCCGGGTCGTCCTCCAGCGGACCGTCGCGCGCCAGGACGGCCCGCTCAGCGTCTACTTCAGCTTCGAGGGCGGCGCCGCCGACGACGCCGACGCCGTCGCCCGCCGGGTGCTTCCGGGGTCGGTCGAGACCGTCGACGACCACGACGGAACGCTGGTCGAGGCCCGGACCGACGAGTGGTTCGGGGCGCCGCTCGCGGAGTACGGCGGGATGCTCCGGGAGGCGTCGGCGGACCCGGACGCGGCGACGATACGGGTCGAGGTGCCGGGCGAGACCGACGTCCGGTCGTTCGTCGACCGGCTCCGCGAGGTGGCGCCGTCGCTCGAACTCGTCGCCAAGCGACAGCGCGGCGGGTCGGCGGGGTCGCCGGCGGAACTCGGCGCCACCCTCCGGGAGGCGCTCACCGACCGACAGATCGAGGTGGTCGAGACGGCGCTGTCGGCCGGCTACTTCGAGTGGCCCCGGGACCACGACAGCAGTGAGGTCGCGAGCCGGCTCGACATCACCCAGCCAACGTTCAACAAACACCTCCGGATCGCGGAACGGGAGACGTTCGGGCTCCTGTTCGGGTCCGACGGGTGATGCGGCGGGCTACGCGCCGCCGGCGTCCCGGAGCGCGGCCGGAGCACTCCCGAAGAACGGGCCGAGCGCGGCCGCCCGGAGCGCGTACACCGACCCGAGCGGCTCGGTCGGCGACGCCGCGTCCGCGGTCGGGAGGTCGGAGCGGGCGGCTTCACGCCGTCGGTCGACGAACCGGGCCGCTCGACGCTCGGCGTAGGAGCCGACGGCGTCCGGAACCGTCGCCCCCTCGCGCGTGATCGCCCGCACGACCCCGAGCGCGTCGGCGAGCCCCAGCGCCGGCCCCGCCTCGGCGGCCGGAGCGACCGGGCACGCGGCGGGTCCGCACCGTGCGATCCGGCCGTGTCCCCACCACCGATCCGCGGGCCCCGAGTCCGGGACCTCCACCTGCTCGACCCGTGCCCGGGAGAGCGCCGCCGCATCGGGCCGGGCGACGGACCCCGATTCGGGGCCGGACGCCCGCAGGACCGCCGGGACCGACGCGTCCGGGTCGGCCGCCGTGATCCGGACGTGGCGTCCCGCCCCCGCGGCCCGCGGCAGCCGCTGGACGACGGCTTCGGGCCCCCACCACTCCGCGATCCGGTCCCCGTCGCCGTCCGCGTCGGCGACTGCCTCGTACTGCGTGAGCGTGTAGCGCTCGCCGTCCCGGTCGGGCCGGCCGCACGCGCCGACTGTCCCGCTCGCGTCGACGACGAGGTCGAACGTCTCCGTGACGCCGTCCTCGAACGTGACCGCGACGCCGCCCTCGCCGGGCGACACGGCGTCGAGCCGTCGGTCGTCGGTCGCCACCGCGTCACCGATCCCGGAACGGAGCAGCCGGGACAGCGTCGCCGTCGGCACCACGACCGGCAGTGCCCGACGCGAGCCGGGGGGGCCGGCGTCGACCGCCCCGTCGACCGGGTCGGCGCCGGCCGCACCGCGCCGAACGGTCGCCCGCGTGACCCGGCGGGCGCCCTCCAGCACGCGACCGCCGGCGTCGAGTGCCCCCAGCACCTCCACGGCGGCCGGGGGGAGGTACGCGACCTCGGATCCGGGCGGCGGGGCGGCGCCGGTCGAGAGCACCGGGTCGTACCCCGCCGCGACCAGCAGGCGGGCGAGCGCGAACCCGGTCGGGGTGGCCCCGGCGACGAGCACCTGCCTGTCGGGACGGGCGGTGATCACGCCGTCCGTCGGGACCCACGCGGGCCGGGGAACGGTGCCGCTCCCGACGTCGGCTCCCGGCGGCGGCTCCCCCGGCTCGGCGGACCGCCCTCCGGACGCCCCGGCCTCGGGGGGTGTGCTCCGGCGTCCGGTCATGCCGGCGGGATCACTCGGCCTGGTTGGGGGTCGCGACGCTCCCGTCCGCGTCCGCAACGGCCCCCCTATCGATCGCGTCGGCGTCGCCGACGACCAACACCAGCGAGCCCCCGTCCGGGGCGTAAACGTCCATCTCCCGCCCCTTCTCCGAGTACCACTGGTCGACCACGTCGACGAGTCCGGCGTCGGCGAGGTTGTCGAGGTGGTAGCTGACGTTCTGGATCGAGGTGTCGAGGCTGTCGGCCAGCTCCGACTGCGTCGACGGCCGCCGGTACAGCTCCGCGAGGAGGTCCCGCGCGACCGTCGAGGAGAGCACCGAAAACACGTCGTCGGAGCCTGCGTCCGCCAGGCTGACCACCTGTGATTCGCGATCCGAGCGTTCGACCGAGGGCCGCTGTGGGAGTAGCGCGCTCATACACTGACGGTACACCTACTCCCGTAGGAGCCGTTCCACTACAGGCATAGCCCTGGGGGTCGCGCTCGGGCTACATGTATAGACGCGGGCCGTGCGGGGGTGGCGCTCGCCGCCGCCAGCGAAACAACAGGTTTGGGTTCGTCGGGCCCCTCAGCAACGTGTGAAATGATCGTCGCACTCCGACGCCGTCCGGAGCGTGTGCCCGTGGACTCCCGGGTGGTGGGCCGGTGAGCGACCCCGACGGCGGGTTCAGCGAGGTTCGCGAGTCCGTCGACGGCCACCCCATCGCCCGGCTGCTCGGGTACGCCCGGCCGTACTGGCCCCGGATCACGCTGGGCGTGGTCGCGGCGATGCTCACGCGGTTCGCCAGGCTGGTGCCGCCGGTGATCGTGGCGACGACCATCGATCGGGTGGTGCTCGGCGCGGCCGACCCCGGGCTGCTGACCGAGGCGGGGCTGCTTCCCGGCGGGGCGATCACGGGCGACGCAGCGCGGCTGGCGTTCCTCCGCCGACTCGTCGCCATCGCGGCGCTCGCGTACCTGCTTCGGTCGGTCACCCGGTTCGGGTCGCGGTACCTCCTGCAGTCGTCGGCCCAGAAGATCCAGCGGGACCTCCGGAACGACACCTACGACCACCTCCAGCACCTCTCGATGGACTTCTTCGCGAACCACCAGACCGGCGGGATGATGTCGATCCTCAACAGCGACATCAACCGGTTGGAGCAGTTCCTCAACACCGAGTTCCGACAGCTGGTTCGGGTGGTCGCGACCGTCGGCGGGATCGCGGCCGTGCTGTGGTACTACGCGCCGACGCTGGCGCTGATCGCGCTGGCCCCGGTCCCGGTCATCGGGCTCGCGAGCGCGGGCTTCCTCCGGTGGATCGAGCCGCGGTACAAGTCGCTCCGGGAGACGGTGGCCCGGCTCAACACCCGGCTGGAGAACAACCTCGGCGGCGTCGCGGTGGTGAAGGCGTTCAACCGGTACGCCTTCGAACGCGACCGCGTCGCCGAGCGGAGCGCGGCGTACCACGACGAGAAGGTCGCGGCGCTCCGGATCCGGCGGGGCTTCTTCGCCGCGCTCCGGCTGCTGACGGGGGTCGTGTTCGTGCTCGTCCTGTTCGTGGGCGGGCGGGCCATCATCGCGACGCCGCCCGGCGAGACGGCGCTGATCTCGACGGGGGCGTTCGCCGCCTTCTTCCTCTACCTCCGCCGGCTCTACTCCCCGATGCGCCGGATCGGCCGGTCGGCGAACAAGTACCAGCTCGCGAAATCCAGCGCCGAACGGGTGTTCGGACTCCTGGGTCGGGCACCGACCGTCACCGCGCCCGCGGATCCGTACGTCCCCGACACGGTCGACGGCGACGTGGCGTTCGAGGACGTGTGGTTCGGCTACGACGACCGGGAGCCGGTCCTGAAGTCGGTGTCGCTGGACGTGCCGGCGGGGACGACCGTCGGGCTCGCCGGCGCGACCGGCGCGGGCAAGTCGACGCTGGTGAAGCTCGTCTCCCGGCTCCACGACACCGACGAGGGACGGGTGACAGTCGACGGCCGCGACGTCCGGGAGTACGACCTCCAGGCGCTCCGGGAGTCGGTGGCGGTGGTCGAACAGAACCCCTACCTCTTTTCGGGCACCGTCGCCGAGAACATCGCGTACGGCGACGGCGAGGTGCTCGCCGCCGAACGAGGTGACGGTGACGCCGGGGCGGCGCGCGAGCGAGTGGTCGAGGCCGCCGCCGCCGCAGCGGCCGACGAGTTCGTCTCCGGTCTCCCGGACGGCTACGACACCCGGATCGGCGAGCGCGGGATCAAGCTCTCCGGCGGACAGCGCCAGCGGATCGCGATCGCCCGGGCGCTGCTCAACGATCCCGCCATCATCGTCTTCGACGAGGCGACGAGCGACGTCGACACCGAGACCGAAGAGGAGATCAAACGGAGCATCGACCGGCTGATCGAGGACCGAACCGCGTTCGTGATCGCCCACCGGCTGTCGACCATCCGGGACGCCGACCGGGTGGTGGTGCTCGACGACGGCGAGATCGTCGAGTCCGGCACCCACGACCGGCTGCTGTCGGACTCCGGCGAGTACGCCGCCCTGTGGGACGCCCAAGTCGACGAGACGCCGGCGGTCGACGCCACCGACTGAACGCGCCGCCCCGGCGGAGTTTTCAACGGCGCCGCCGATACTGCCGGTATGCGCCGCCCGAGACGCCCGACTGTCGACCTCCTCATCGTCCTCGCGGCGACGTTCGCGCTCCAGCAGGTCGCCGGGGCGGTGGGGTTCGGCGTCGAGTGGTTCGCGCTCGCGACCCCGCTCCGGCGGCCGTGGACCGTCGTCACGACCGTCTACGCCCACGCGACGCTCGGACACCTGCTCGCCAACGCCGTCGGGATCGCCGTGGTCGGGCTGCTCCTCGAACGGTCGAGTACCCGGCTGCGGGTGCACGGCTTCGTGCTCGGGACCGGCGCGACCGCGGCGGCCGTCGAGTTCCTCGTCGGGACGGCGGTCGGGCCGCCGGTCGCGGTGCTCGGCGCCAGCGGCGCGGTTCTCGCGGGCGCGGGTTACCTCCTCGCCGGCAACCGGCTGTCCGATGGGGTGTTGTCGCGGGCGACCCTCGGGCGGCGCGGGTCGGCGGCGCTCCTCGTCGGAGTCGCGATCGCGGTGACGCTCGTGACGGCCGGCCCGGGGGTCGCCGTCGTGGCGCACTTCACCGGGTTCGTCCTCGGGGCGGTCGCCGGCCGACTCGGGGTCCTCGGGGTGGCCGACCCGCCGGATCGACCCGGCGGTGTCTGAGACGCCCCGGCGGGGAACGCTGGATCCGCTGTAACCGGTGACCCCCGCGCTCGGTCGGGCCCCCGGCGTGGGTGTGGGCCGACGTGATGTCGAGACCGCCGCCCAAAATATACGAAACAATAGTATTATAGCAAAATAACGTTACATGCGAGCACGATGCTGTAATTCGTTCAGAGTGGCTCGAAGGCCGGAAAGAGGACACGAACTCGGACTACTGACATTCAAATTTGAATACTAATTCCAGATCTGATGCGAAATATGTCACACTTCGAGGCCTGGAAACTGGCCCGTGTCGACCCGGGATGGTCGCCGACCGTCGGTCCGAGTCCGGGTCCCGACGGTACCGCGCGGGCGGACGACACCGGCCGCCCGACGCGCGTTCGTTAACAGGCGTACGTCTGTTATACCAGCCGGGTCCGGCCCGGACGGCTGCTGACCCGCCCGCGGAACATCAACGGGTGGCTCCGAATCCCCCCACGCTTCCACGATCGGCGGCAGTCGACCCCGTCCGGCGGCCGAGGCCACCACCCTCGCGGCGGCGGTGGCCGCCGGGTCGCCGACGGCGCGGTCGCCGCAGGCTCCACGAACGCGACAAAACAGTAGCTTCATTTCCCCGACTTGCTTCGGTTGGAGTGACAATGGGAGTCGAAGACGCTGCGACCGGGACCGACGTACTGGTGATCGGCGGCGGGCCGGGCGGCTACGTGGCCGCTATCCGCGCCGCACAGCGTGACCTCGACGTGACGCTCGTCGAGAAGGACGCTTACGGCGGGACGTGTCTCAACCACGGCTGTATCCCGTCGAAGGCGTTCATCACCGCCGCCGACGTCGCACACGACGCCCGAACCGCGGAGGCGATGGGGATCCACGCCGACCCCGCGGTGGACATGACCGGGATGGCCGCTTGGAAGGACGAGGTCGTCGACCGGCTGACCGGCGGCGTCGAGAAACTGTGTAAGGCCAACGGCGTCCGCCTGAAAGAGGGTACCGCGGCGTTCGTAGACGAGCACACCGCGCGGATCGCCCACGGCGGCGGGGAGCGGGGAACGGAGTCAGTCGAGTTCGAGCACTGCATCGTCGCCACCGGGTCGCGCCCGATCGAGATCCCCGGCTTCTCGTTCGCCGACGACCGCGTGTGGGCCTCGAAGCACGCGCTGGCCGCCGAGACGGTTCCCGACGAACTGGTGGTCGTGGGGGCGGGCTACATCGGCATGGAGCTGTCGACGATGTTCGCGAAGGTCGGCGCCGACGTCACGGTGGTGGAGATGCTCGACTCCGCGCTCCCGGGGTACGAGGACGACGTGACGCGGGTGGTCCGCTCCCGTGCGGCGGACCTCGGCGTCGACTTCCGGTTCGGCGAGGGCGCGACCGAGTGGCGCCGGACGGGCGACGGTATCGAGGTCGTCACCGAGACCGACGGGGGCGAGACCGCGACCTACGACGCCGACAGGGTGCTCGTCGCGGTCGGCCGCGAACCCGTCACGGACACGCTGGAACTCGACGCCATCGACCTGGAACCCGACGGCGACGGCTTCCTCGCGACCGACGACCGCGCCCGGACCGACTTGGAGCATGTCTACGCCGTGGGCGACGTGGCCGGCGAGCCGATGCTCGCACACGCGGCCAGCGCCGAGGGGATCGTCGCCGCCGAGGCCATCGCGGGCGAACCCGCCGCCCTGGACCACCGGGCGATCCCCGCCGCGGTGTTCACCGACCCCGAGATCGGAACCGTAGGGATGACCGAAGCCGAGGCCGCGGACGCCGGGTTCGACCCCGTGGTCGGCGAGATGCCGATGCGCGCCAGCGGCCGGGCGCTCACGATGAACGAGTCCGAGGGGTTCGTCCGGCTCGTCGGCGACGAGGAGACCGGGCTCCTGCTCGGCGCCCAGATCGTCGCCCCGGAGGCCTCGGAACTGATCGCCGAGGTCGCGTTGGCGATTGAACTCGACGCGACCGTCGAGGACGTCGCCGAGACGATCCACACCCACCCGACGCTGTCGGAGGCGACGATGGAGGCCGCGGAGAACGCGATGGAGCAGGCGATACACACGCTGAACCGGTAATCAGCCGCTCTATCCACCGCGTTCGGCCCCACACCGAACGCGACGACCCCCTTCCAGTCCACCCGTAGCGGTCCCTCGGCCGGCACTCCGCGGGGACCGACCGGGGCCGCTCGCCGGTCGCTCCGAACGTCGCCGAGGGTCGCACTCCGAGGTTGCTGCCGCCGTTCGGTGTCGGTTCCCACCGAGCCCGGGATCCGAAGAAAATTTACTCAGATTGAATGTTCGCCGCGTACCGAAAGTTGCTTGTCGGTGTCGGGTGTCGGTGGCGGATATGACGGACCACTCCCGGTCGGACAACACCCTCGAAGGTGTCGAGCGGACGTTCGAGGTCGTCGCCGCGGTCCAGGACCTCGGCAGCGTCCGGGTGACCGAACTGGCCGACCACCTGGGGCTTCCGCCGAGTACGACCCAGGTCCACCTGAACACGCTCCGGAACGGCGGCTACGTCATCAAGCGGGACGGGCGGTACGAGATCGGCCTGAAGTTCCTGGAACACGGCGGTCACGCGCGACGCCGGATCGACCTGTACAGGGCTGCGAAGCCGCACGTCAACGACCTCGCGGAGGAGACCGGGGAGGCGGCGAACCTCGGGGTCGAGGAGAACGGCCGGCGCGTTCTGGTGTACAAGTCCGAATCGCCCAGCGACGCGATCTACGACAACGCTCCGACCGGGGAACGGACGCATCTCCACTGGACCGCCCTCGGGAAGGCCCTCCTCTCGGGGATGTCCGACGAGCGCATCGGGGAGATCGTCGACAGACACGGGCTTCCGGCGAAAACCGAACACACGATCACCGACGAACGGAGCCTGCTGGAGGAAGTCGACGAGATCCGCCGGCGCGGGTACTCGATCGAGGACCAGGACCGTCGAACGGGGATCCTGGCGGTCGGCGCTCCGATCACCGAGGAGGAGACCGGCGCCGTCGCGGGCGCGATCTGCGTGTCGGGCCCCCGGAGCAGATTCCGGGACGACGGCGTCGACCTGGAGATCGTCGACGCGGTCGAGAACACCGCGAACGTCGTCCAGCTCCGGTACAACCACTACGTCGACGGTGACGTGTGAGCGCGGACGTTCAATCGACTTGAATGGAGTTCGCCGGTATCTATAACCGAATATAATTAATATACGCGTTCCCCCGACCGGTTTCGGTTCGGGAATCCAAACTCCGGGCCGCGGTTCGTCGGAATCTTCACCCGCGGCCGTCGGCGGTCCGTTCAATCGGCTTGAATGCTCTCCGACGTCCGGGACCGCGGCACCGACCGTCGCCGTCCGCGATCGGCGCGACAGCGGCCCAGGCCCCGAGCCGCTCCGGTCGCCGACGGCCGACGGGGCGGCGGTCGCGTCCCACACCCACTGCCGGCGG
>CAZIQT010000019.1:0-22234 GCA_964541645.1 uncultured Halobellus sp.
CCCTTCGAGAACTCGTAGCCCCGCCCCAGCGGGAACAGCAGCCGGCGGACGAACGACTCGTCGTAGGTGGTGGTGTCGGCGTCGTGGACCACCACGAACTCCGAGTCGGCGGCGCGGCCGAGCGCCAGCCACACGTCCCGCCCCTTCCCGCGAGCGCCGTCGAGCCCGGCGTCGGCGAGGAGCTCCGCCACCCGCGGGCCGTCGCACCACAGCAGCTCGATCCGGAGATCGTAGCCCGCGAGCCACTCCCGGACCGCGCCGACCGCCTCGGCGGGGGCGCGCAGCGGGATCACAACCCGCGCGGGGTCGAGCCGCTCCAGCGTCCGGAGCACCCGCTCGGCGGCGTCGCTCAGGCAGTCGCGTTCCGCCATCGGGACGACGACCGCGGCGCGGTCGGCCGGGGCGGCCGGTACGGGGTCGGCGAGGTCGTGGAGCGTCGCCACCCGACCTTGCACGTACTCCATCGACCACTTCTCGGAACGGGGCGGACAAAAGGCCGCGGATTGCGGCGGCCCTCCGCCCGGGCCCGGAGGCTCGTGGGCGCGCGGTCCTACTGCGGCAGCCGTCCTCGGTGCTGGAGCACGGCCAACCCCGCCACGACGACGACGAGCCCGAACGCGAGCCGGGTGAAGACGAGGTCGTAGCCGAACCCGGCCTCCCGGAGCGCCCCGACCGCCGACGACCCGGTGGCTTGGACCGCCATCATGCCCGCGGCGTACCACGCGTAGGCGCTCGCCCGCGAGTCGTCGGGCAGCGCGTCCAGGAGGTAGGTGTCGATCGCGGGAAACAGGCTGTGGATCACGTACCCGGTCACGGCTGTCACAGCGAGCACGCCGACGAAGCCGCGGGTGAGCGTCAGCAGCAGCAGACACCCCGCGAACGACCCGACGATCGCGAGCAGATACGGCACGCGCGGCAGCCGGTCGGCCAACCGGCCCGACACGAAGAACGCCGGCACCCCCGCCGCGAAGATCAGCGTCAGCAGGTTCCGCGCGGTCGCGGGCGCGAGCCCCTTCGTCGCCAGATACAGCTCGTAGAAATTGAACAGCCCCTGCCAGACGAACCCGGTCGTCCCCACGAGGACGACGCCGACGAGGGCGATCCGCCACTCCGACCGCACTGCGCCCAGGAGGTCGGTGTCGCCGCGCCCGGCGTCCGGCAGGTCCGCCGACCGCGCGGCGACGTACAGCGCGAGCGTCGCGACCGCGGTGACCGCCGAGATGCAGACGAACACGACGCGCCACTCCGCGAACAGCGCCAGGATCAGGGTGACGAAGGGGGCGGCCGCGACCGCCGCGAGCTGTGCCGACATGCCGTGGACGCCCATCGCCCACCCGACGCGATCGGGGTAGAGCTCGCTCACGAGGGGGTTTGCGGCCACGAAGTACGTCCCCGACGACAGCCCCATCAGGAGCGCGCCGGCGCCGACCATCGCGATCGACGTCGCGCCCGCGATGAACGCCGACGCGCCGGTGAGGATCCCCCCGGTCGCGAGGATCACGCGGTGGCGCGACACCCGGGTGAGCACCCACCCGGTGGGGAGCCGGAGCGCGGCGCTGCCCAGCCACGCCAGGGTCGCGATCAGCCCCGCGGTCCCCTCGCCGATGGAGAAGACGGCGATGAACTCCTGGAGCAACGGCGCGAAGATCACCCGCGCGAGGTTGACGAGGAGGACCATCGAGCAGAGCGTTCCGAACAGGCGGCCACGGGACACGTCCACGGTTCGCCGCCGCGGCGTTCAACCCTTCCGATCCGCCGTCGGTCGGTACCGGGCTTTTTATCCTCCGGTCCCGAGAGTTCGGGTATGAAATCCACACGAAAAGGGCTCCGGAAGGGGGAACTGGAGAAGGACACCTACGAGCGGCTGAACTGCGCCGCGTGTGGCGAGTCGCTCCAGACGAAGAACGACCCCGACGAGGTGTTCAGCATCCGGGAGTGTCCCGACTGCGGTACCGAGTGGAAGGAGTTACCGTAGCCCGACCGGGCGGGCGCCGCCCGCTCACTCGAAGACCGCGTCGAACGCCCGCGCCCCGAGCGGCTCGAACGTCCCCGCGGCGACGTTCTCGGGGACGTGCGCCGGCGACCCGGTTCCGACCAGGGCGACCGTCACTCCGGGGGCGCTCCGGGCGAAGTTGATCGCCCGCTGGGCCGGGGTGTCGCCGTTCAGTTCGGCGTCGACCGCCGGCGGGATCGACGACGCGAGCGCCCCCTGTGCGAGGGTCGCGCTGGCGACGACGTCGAGGCCGGCGGCCTGTGCGTATTCGAGCGCGCTCACGTCCCGTCGGTCGGTGGGGTGGCGGTGTGCGTCGACGGTCACCGCGTCGGCCATCGTGACGTTGAACGGGAGTTGGACCGCACACAGCCCGTGGTCGTCGGCGCCGACCGCGTCGGCGGCGGCCTCGGCGCGCCCGACGATCTCGGGCAGCGAGAGGTACGCGTCGTGGCCGCGGGGCACGCGGAGTGCGTCCCAGGTGGCGACGCCGTAGCCGCCGACGTCCCCCGCGGCCCGCCGGCGTTCCAGGCGCTCGAAGCCGGCTTCCAGCCGGTCGTAGACCGCCTCGCGGCTCCTGACCCGGAGCTGGGTTTCGGGGTTGTGGACGTAGTAACAGTCCACGGTTTCGACCCCGAGGTTCGACAGCGACCGGTCGAGCATCGCGTCGAGGAACCCCGGCGTCATGGCGTGGCTCCCGGCGGCGAGGTCGTCGGCGTCGACCAGGCCGGGGTCGACGAACTCCGAGCGGACGTACGCGCCGGGATCCTCCGGCGGCGACCCCTCGAACGGGACGAACCCGCCCTTGGTGGCGACGACGACCGCCTCGCGGTCGACATCGGCGCGGTCGAGCGCGTCGCCGACCACCCGCTCGCTCCGCTGGCACCGGTAGTTGATCGCGGTGTCGACGAGGTTGAGCCCGCTTTCGAGCGCCTCTACGATCGCCGTCCGGTAGCGCCGGTCGCGGTCGTCGGTCGGGTCGCCGAGGTAGGTTCCGACCCCGACGCTGGAGACGACCCCCGGGCCGAACCGGCGGAAGTAGGTCCGCGCGAAGGCGTCGCCGAACCGGTCGCGGTACCCCCAGGTGCCGTCGCTGGTCGCCATACCGGGGGGTCGGCGGGCGGCGCATAAAACGCCTCGGCCCGTCGCCGTCGCCGGCCGCGCCGCCCGACCCCGTCGGATCAGATCTCGCCCGTCATCGCGTCGAAGAGGCGCTCCCGGAGGCCGTCCCGCGGCACGGTCTCGCCCGCGACGGTCTCGATCGCACCGTCCCGGAGCGACAGTTGGCCGCCGCCCATCCGGGCGTGGCCGCCGGCCGACGCCTCCCGGAGCACCGACACCGCGGCGTCTAGGGTGTCGCCCATGTGTACGCGGTCGTCGCGGGAGCGGCCCGAGAGGTGGATGGTGCCGTCACACTCCCCGAGCACGACGACCGCGGTGACGCCTTCGAGCTGGACGAGCTCGTCTGCGGCCTGTGGGATGGCGTCGACGTTCGAGAGCCGGCCGACGTCGCTCACGGCGAAGGGACCGCGGACGTCGCGGCCGGCGATCGCGCGCGCCTTCAGCTCCAGAACCTCCGTCGACACCTCGGGGTTCGCGATCCGGTCGAGCCGGTCCTCGTCGATCCCGGGGTAGACGTAGCCCGCGGCGGCGAAGTCGGCGGCCGAGCAGCCGGCGGTGAGCCGGTTGGTGTCGGTCAGGATCCCGTAGAGCAGCCCGGTGGCGACCCGCGAGGGGACGGTGTAGTCGGCGCGGATCTCGCTTTCGTGTTTGGCCGGCGGCACCGGCTCGGCGCCCAGATCGTCGAAATACTCGCCGACGATGCTCGACGCCGCGCCGTAGTCGGTGCGGACGTCGGTGAACGCCTCCCCGGAGCCCTCGCCGGGGTGGTGGTCGACCACCGCAAACGGGAGCACGCCGTCGGCGCCCGCGAACCCCCGCGGCTCGTTGTGGTCGACCAACACCACGTGTTCGGCGGCCAGGTCGCTGACGTGGTCGATCGGGTCGACGTCGACCTCGAGCACCGTCCGGAACGCCCGGTTCTCCTGGTGGCGGATCTGCCCGGGATACTGGAGCCGCGCGTCGGTGTCGGCCTGCTCGGCGAGGCTCACGACCCCCATACCGGTCGCCATGGCGTCGGGGTCGGGGTTGGGGTGCAACAGCACCGCGACCTCGTCGAGCCCCGACAGCGCCTCCAGGAACCGCGTCCCCCGCGGCCGGGCGAACCGGCGGACGGCGTACAGCCCTGCGACCAGCGCGAGCCCCCCCACGACCACCGCCACCACGACTTCGGGGTTCGCAAGCGCCATCGAGAGCAGACGATCGAGCGTGTTCGACCCGACGCCGGGAAGCGCTGCGCCCATACCTCCACCCTGAGAGTGCTCCCGTAAGAAGATTCCTTCCGTTCACCGCTCGCGGCGCGAGTAGTCGGTCCCGGATCGGGAATCTAGAGGTCCGAGAGGGCGTGAGGGCGGCGCTAAGTCTTTATTTCGGTTCGAGTTCGGCGATCACACGTCCGCGGTGTCCGTCCCCGAGCGGTACGCCTCGATCGCGGCCCGGTAGCCCTCCCGGTAGGTGGGGTACGCGAGGTCGTACCCCAGCGAGCGGAGCCGGTCGTTCGCACACCGCTTGCTCGTCTCGATCCGGCGGCGCGCCGCCGCCGAGAGCTCCGGGTCGGCGAGTCGCTCCGCTGTCGTCCGCTTCGGCGGGGCGTCGACGCCGCACTCCGCGGCCAGCCAGTCGGCGAACGCCCACTTGTCGACGGGTTCGTCGTCGACCACGACCACGACCGCCTCGCGGGCGGCGTCGGCGTCGAGGCAGAACGCGACCGCGCCCGCGGCGTCGTCGCGGTGGACCATGTTCAGATACCCCTGGGTGACCGGCCCCTCCAGGTAGCGGTTCAGCCGGTAGCGGCCGGGGCCGTACAGCCCCGCGAACCGGGCGACCGTGCCGTCGATCCCGACATCGGCGGCGCCCTCGATCGCGACCCGCTCGGCCTCGGCGAGCACGCGAGTCTTCTCCGTCCGCGGGTCGATCGGGGTCCCCTCGTCGACGAACGCGCCGTCGTGGTCGCCGTAGACGCCGGTCGAAGAGGTGTACACCAGCCGGTCCGGCGGCGACGCCCGGTCGGCGTACTCCGCGACGACGTTCCGGAGTCCCTCGACGTAGACCGCGCGGGCGGCGTCGGCGCCGCGGCCGCCGGAGCTCGCCGCGAAGACGACCCACTCGGCGTCCGGGAGGTCCGCGAGCGACGCGGGGTCGGTGGCGTCGGCCCGGCACGGCTCCAGCCCGGCGGCCGCGACCGCGTCGAGCCCGGCGTCGGAGCGCCGGACGCCGACCACGTCGTGGCCGGCGTCGCGGAGCTGCCGGCCGAGTTCGAGCCCGACGTAGCCGCAGCCGACGACGACGACCCGGGCCATCAGCCGTCGTTCCGCGCCGCCAGGAAGCGGTGGATCGCGGCGAGCTGGGCGAGCGTCATCTCGGTCCGGCCTTCGAGCGCCTGCTGGACTTCTTGACCCGAGAGGTCGAGGTCGACGTTGGCCGCGAGGGTGTCGACGTCGACGACGCCGGTGGTCATCGCCATCAGGAGGTGGTCCCGGAGCTCCAGTACGATCGACTCGGCGTCGGGGCGGTCGTCGTCGAGCGCCAGCACGGCCGCGGCGTCGGCGACCCGCAGGTCGGGGACCGCGCCCGCCTCGATCGCTCGGATCCGGTCGGGGTCGACGCCGGAGTCGGCGGCGGCGGTCTCCGCGCCGACCGCGTCGACGACGCTCCGGAGCTGTGCCTCGTACGCCTCGCGCAACGCCCCGGGGGAGAGCCCGCCAGGGTCGTCGGCCGCGTCGTAGAGCATACCCGTACGTGGCCGGCGACCGACATTACACGTTCGGTCGGCGGCGGCACCCCGGCCCACGGGCCGGACGGTCCGAGGCCCCGGCCGTTCCGGCCGGCTCCCGGCTACTGTTCCTCGCTCGGCGCCGAACACCGCAGACACAGCACGTTGTTGTCGACCCAGTTCACGTCGGTCGATCCGCAGGCCGGACACCGGTGGTGGTCGGTGCTGTACTCCGTCGTCCCCCGCGGCGCCGCGAGGTCGCCGTCGTCGACGACCCGCTCGACGAGCGACGGGAACCGCTGGCGCTTGTACGACGCCCGCGCCGCGAGAAACGCCCCCGGATCCGAGGGGTCCGGACCGTGGAGGTCGCCCCACTCGACCGCGATCTCGCCGTTGGCTGGGCCGCGCGCGACCTGCTTCAGCGGCGCGGCGGCGGCCTGAAACAGCGGCGTCGTCGCCCGCCCCTGCGGGTCGCCCGTGTCCGCCCCGGCGTCGCGGTAGGCGTCGGCAGCCGCGTCGTAGGCGTCGGCGGCGCCGTCGAGGCCGCCCGCCGCCCGGAAGTCGCCGACGAACTCCAGGAAACACGCCCGCTGCGCCCGGTTTTCGGCGACACTCGCAAGCTCCTTCGCCTCCGCGACCCCAGCGATCCCCCGGCGAGTCCCGCGGGCGTCGCGGCCGCCGACCCGGTAGGCCACCGCGGCGACCACCAAATGGCCGAGCCCGACGCCGACCCACCCGCGGTCGTCGATCTCGAAGGGGTCGAGGTCCGGGCGGGGGTCGGCCAGGACCCGCCACCCGGCCCTGGTGTACTCGTTGCCCGCGGCCACGAACTCGTCGTCGGCGAGCGCCGCGACGGCCGCCTCGCGGTGGCCGCCGTCTTGTGTACTCATATCCGGTCCACGGACCGCCCGTACACAAGGGTGTCGTGTCGGAGCCGGTCACTCGTCCCGGCGGGTCGCGCCGGCCGCCGACTCGCCGTTTCCGGCAGGGCGGACCGCCTCGGGCGGCATCCCCATCTCGAACCCCGGGCTGTAGTGGAACACCGGGTCGTCCGCCGGCGCCGGCAACCCGGCGGCCTCGAAGAGGGTGTTCTTCCGGACGGTCGCGTCGACGTCCCGAAGCTCCCAGGGGTCGCGGGTGATCCGCCCGACGATCGTCCCCTCGCCGCCGGGACCGACGGTCCGGAGCGTCGCGGCCCCGCCGGCTTCGGCCGCCGGGAGGAAACACCGGTCGCGTTCGACGCAGAACTCCGCGAGGCGGTCCGGGTCCGCACGGTGCCGGTCGCCCTCGGGCCAGTACCGCGCCTGGCACACGGCCGGCGGGGTCGACCCTGCCCGCCGGCCCCGGAACGTGATCCGGTCGCCGGTGCGGGTCAGTCGCGTCCGCGCGCGGCGGAACGGGAGCCCGAAGGCGCCGCTGCCGGTCGCCGCGGCGGCCCCCAGTCCGGTATCGAGCGACAGGAAGTAGACGCCGGTGTCGCCGTCGCGGGTGGCGTAGGTCCGGACGTTCAACTGCGGCACCGCGCCGTCCAACGCCGGCGGGACCGACCGGTTCTCCGGCGCCAGCGCGCTCACCCACGCCGACCCGTCGAAGGTGTCGACCGTCAGATCCGGCGGGAGCGCGGCCGCGACGGCTCCGGGGTCGACGCGCCAGTGTGCGAAGAGCACGTCCGCTCCGACGACGGTGAAAAGCGGCGGCGTCCGACGTTCCGCACGCCGTGGAGTCACGTAACGCCTGTCGGCGGCGCCGTAGTAGTGGTCCGCGGGCGGCGACGCTACCCGCCGCCCCGACCTCGGGCTTCAAGCCGGCGGACGCGGATCGAGAGCGCCAGAAACGTGGCGAGCATCGTCAGACACACCGCCGCGGCCGCGGCGACATCGTGTGCGAGGACGTCGTGGTCGCCGGCGCTGACGAGGTGCGGCCCGAAGTAGGTGTGGTGGTAGTCGCCGACGATCGGGAGGAAGTAGTCGACCACGTCGTTGAACCCGAACCACGTCACGGCGACGCCGACCGCGGGGACGGTGAACTCCGCGTACCGGTGGATCACGAGCGCTTGCAGCGCCATCCCGAAGTGGCCGACTACCAGAAACCAGTAGTAGGGGTCGCCGGCGGTGAGCACGTCGTTGATCGTGAACTGGACGATCACGACCCAGAGCCCGTACTTCAGGTTCCCGACGAACGCCAGCGCGTGGAGCCACCCCCGACTCCGCCCGACCTTCCACGACACGAGGCTCGCGATCATGCACAGCGTCACCGTCGGGCTGTCGGGCACGACGGGCCACATCACGAGCGGCGTGTTCCCCAGTTGGAACCGGTAGTACCAGAACCCGAAGACGGTGCCCGCGAGGTTCACCGCGACGACCACCCACACGAGCCGAAGGGTCAGGGCCTCCAACCGGGCGGGGAGGGGAGCGAGGTACGCCGGGAGGTCGTCCGTCGCTGGGATCGACGCCATCGTGGGGATATGGGTCGGAGCGGAGGTACAAGCGTTGCGGTCGTGCGTCGGCCGGACACTCGACTCCGGCGGCGGTCGCCCCACCGGCGTTCGGGGGGCGGCGCCGACCGCTCCGGAGCCGGACCGTCGGAGGCCGACCCTCCGGGCACCACACCGGCCGCCGGGCCGAACGACGCGGATTTGGGTCCCGGGGTGCTACGGGAGCCGATGACACAACGGTCCACCCCGGTCCGTGCGCTGTGGTTCGTGTTCGTCGGTTGGTGGGCGACACCGATCGTCGTGAACACCGCGTGGCTGCTCAACGTTACGATCGTGCTGCTCCCGATCGGGATCAAGCTGATCAACCTCGTTCCGACCGTGCTCACGCTCGCCGAGCCGCGGTCGCTTTCGACGCCCGAGTCGGCGCGCGGACAACGCTCGCTCGCCGTCCGGGCGGTCTACTTCGTCCTCGTCGGGTGGTGGCTCAGCCTCCTGTGGGCGAACGTGGCGTCGGTCCTCGCGCTCACGATCGTGGGGCTTCCGGTCACGATCTGGATGCTCAACCGACTGCCGTACGTCACGTCGTTGTACCGGTTTCACGGCTGAGCCGGCGCCCGTCCTTCGGAACGGGACGGACGCGCCGGGTCGGTCTCAGTCGGTCGTCGCGGCGCCCGCCTTGCGGGTGGTGTCGTCGCCCTTGAGCGTCCGCAGCCGCCACCGGAGCGTCACGACCGTCAGGAGGCCGACGACGAGCGCCGCGTTCATGACGTACAGGGCGTTCGTGTATCCGCCGGTGGTTTCGAGGATGAACGAGGCGAGTTGCGGCCCCGCCACGCCGGCAGCGCCCCACGCGGTGAGGGCGTAGCCGTGGATCGCGCTGACCTCTTTCGTGCCGAACAGGTCCGAGAGGTACGCCGGCAGACACGCGAAGCCCCCGCCGTAGCACGTGATCACGAGGAACATCGTCCCCGCGAGAACCCACACCCCGGCGAGCTGCGGCATCAGCAGGAACGCGCCGATCTGGATGAGCATGAACGCCCCGTAGGTGGTGGTGCGACCGACGTAGTCCGACAGCGACGACCAGAAGATGCGGCCGCCGCCGTTGAAGATGCCGATGTAGCCCGTGATGAACGCGGCCGTGGTGGCGGTCGCGCCGCCGATCTGCTGGAGCATCGGCGACGCGAACGCGAGCAGCATGATCCCCGCGGAGACGTTGATGAAGACGATCAGCCACACCATCCAGAACCGCACGGACGTCCGCGCTTCCGCAGCCGTGAGGGCGTCGATGCCCGGGACCGCGCTCCGCGCCTTCTCGTGTGCGTTCTCCTCGCCTTCCATTCCCTCGGGGAGCCACCCGTCGGCGGGCTTGGCGAGGTAGCTCGCGCCCAACGTCATCAGGACGAAGTAGAGCGACCCGAGCGCGTAGAACGCGCTCGGAACGCCGAACTCCTGGATGAGGTAGCTCCCGAGCGGGCCGGTCAGGAGCGCCCCGGCGCCGAACCCCATCACCGCGAGGCCGGTCGCCATCCCGCGGCGGTCCGGGAACCACTCGAGCAGCGTCCCGATCGGCGAGATGTATCCCAATCCGATCCCCATCCCGCCGACCACGCCGAACGTCGCGAGGAACAGCGGGAGGCTTCCGAGCTGGATGCTCGCTCCCGCGCCGACCATCCCGAGTCCGTAGAGGACGGCCGCCGCCAGCCCCGCCAGCCGCGGCCCGTACTCCTCGACGTACGTCCCGAGGAACGCGGCGGTGACGCCGAGGACGAGCACCGCAATCGAGAACGCGAGCGTGACCTGTGACGTCGCCCAGCCCTGCGTCCGATTGAGCGGGATCTGGTAGATGCTGTACGCGTAGATCGATCCGATCGACAGGTGGATCGCCACCGCCGCGAGGGCGATCAGCCGGCGATCCTTGTTCGCTTCGACGTTTCCTGCCTCCGTGTGAGACATAACCATACAGCAGGACTACATATAATTAAACGCGTCTTCGGGGGTCGAAAAACCGAACGATACTCAACTAACACGCGTAGTATTACGTGCTTTTATTACAAAAGCCGCTGCTCCCGACTGAACCACAGCTAAAATATCATCCCGATTAGAAACGAACCCCCGGCGTCGGGTTCCGGCACCGAGCGCGCCCTCGACACGGGCGTCGACGGACCCGAACCCTCCGGTATCTCGGCGCGACGACGCGTTCGTCGTCGGTCCCCGGGTCGCCGGTCGATACGGCCCGGATCCCCCGACCGGTGGCGCCCGGGGTAGCCCGCCGCACCGCGGGGGCGACGCGAACTCCGCCCGGGAGACCGGCGGGTGCGGACGAACCACTACGTAGCTCCGGCGTCTGCGTCCGACCGACGGATGACCCTCAGAATACCGCTCAGCCAGTGGGACACGCTCGCCGACGAGCTCCGTCGGTTCGGCCGCGACGGCGACGTGACGGTCACCGCGGATCGGATCCGGATCGACTTCGGCTCCGCACACGTCGCGGTGACACGGGACGGAACCCTCAGGACGGGCATGCCGCTCCACGACTTCGCGCACGACGACGCCGCCGCCGTCGTTCTGGACCACGACGCCGGCACGCTCGCCGTCGACGCCGACGGCGTGCGCTACACGTTCCGGCGCCCCGGCGGGTAGCCGGCCGTCACCCGACGGTCCGTGGCGGCCCGCGACGCCCGCGTACGGACGCCGACACACGTATGCTGATCGCACGTCAGAAACGAGTCGAGAGCCGTATGGCCTGGGCCGACCCCGCCGTCCTCGAAGCGCGCGTGCGCCGTCTCGACGGCGACGGCCTCGCGGCCTTCGTCGCCGACCTCTGGGCGGCCCGTGGGTTCGAAACCACCCGCGACGGCGCGTCCGTCACCGCACGTCGCGGCGGGGAGACCCGGGTCATCCACGTTCCGACGCGGTCCGCCGCGGGCGCGTCCGCCGGGACGATTCGCGACGCGGACGTCGTCGTCACGGCCGGCGGTCACGGCGCGGCGACGACGCCGGCGACGGAGGTGGGAGGGCGCGTCCGCGACGCCGCCGACCTGACCGAGATGCTCCGATACGCCGTCCCGCGCGACGCCGCCGCCGACCTGTGTGAGACGCACTTCGGTGCGGCGCCCGGCGAACTGCGAGCCCCGCCGCGGAGACGGGCCCGACGGGCCGCGGCGGGAGTCGAACTCCGGACGGTCGCGGCGGCCGTCGTTCTGCTGACCGTCGTCGCAGCCGGCGCGGCCCTCGGACTGGCCGGCCCGGGGATCGACAGCGCCGGCACTCCGGCCGAGGCGGGGGTCGCGAGCGAGACGCCGTCGACCCCCGGGGGCGACGACCCGGCGACCGCGACGGCTGGGGGCGGGTCGACGCCGACCGGTGCCGGCGTCGCTGGGCCCGTCCCCGTGCCAGGGGTGACCGCCACGGGCATCGGCAACGCGAGTCGCTTCGCGCGGGCACACGCCGCGGCCGTCTCGAACGCGGCGTCGTACACGATCCGGTTCGACTACTACGCCCCCGCGAGCGGGTCCGAAGACCAGCCACGGTACGACGCCGACGTGCGCGTTCAGCGCAACTGGAGCGCCGTCGAGAACAGCCTCGAACGGCCGGGCGGGAACCGAGTGCTGCTCAGCACGGTGTACGCGAACGAGACGGGCCGGTACCGGGCGGACGTGACGAACGCCAGGTTCGTCCGAATCGACAACCGGACGCCGACGGCGACACCGCGGGCAGTTCCGTTCACGCGCCCGACTACGATGGTTCGGACGTATCTCGCGACCCCCGAGACCTCCGTTCGCGTCGCCGAGACCGACGCCGCGGGGGACCGCTACCGGCTCCGAGGAACGGGGTCGCCGGCCGCGCTTCCCGACACGGTCTCCGAGTACGAGATGACGGCGATCGTCGACGAGCGCGGGTTCGTCCGGACGTTCGAGGCCGAATTCAGCGTTCCCCGGGAGGGTGACGGCGTCGGCGGTCGCGAACGCGTTCGCCTGACGTGGACCTACGACCGCGTCAACGCCACCGAGGTCCGGCTCGATCCCGGACTGGAATCGTCGACCGCCACCGAAGCCGTCGGCACGTACCGCGCCGACGCCGGCGCGTGAGTCGGCGACCACGGACGGCGGGGTCCGCCCGGTCGCGTCACCCACTGCGGACGACGGCGTCACGGGGTACGTGTCCGGCTGCGATTCACCGGCGCCTGCGGCAGCGTTACCAACGTCGCGGCGCCTACTCGCCGGCGTGACCCGGGACCGACCCCGGCGGCTCGCCAGGCGAGAGGTGCTGGCGCTCGTCGGAACAGCGGTGGGTGCCGGCTGCAACGACCGGGCACCCGCCCGCCGGACCGACGCGTCGTCACCGACGGACACCGCGTCGCCGACCGCCACGCCGACGCGGACCCCAGCCGACTTCGAGGTGGCGTACGAGCACCCGACGAGCGTCGAACTCGGTACCACAATCTCCGTTACCCTCGTCGTCACGAACACGGGTGAGCGGGCGGCTCCGTTTGGGGCGCCGCTGTCGGTGCAGCGCCCGAACGGCACGTGGCGGACGGCGACCACGCGTGAGTTCGGCGTGATCGAACCGGGTGAGACCGTGCGGGCGGAGTCACGACCCTACGAGCTGGAGTATCTCGGCCGCTACGCGTTCCGCCTCGGGGCTTCGGCGCCGACGACGACGATCAGGACGCGTCCCGCGACGCTGGCGTGGGATCGTGCGTACCGAACCCCGGCCGGCTACCGGCTCCGCGTCGGCGCTCCGGACCTTCAGCGGGCGTACGCGTACGTGGATCCGGACGGGATCGATCGGGCGCGCTCGGCGCCCGGCGAGCAGTGGGCCTTCGTCCCCCTCACGGCGTCGAACCCGTCCGAAGCCGTGGTGACGCCACCGGCCGCCGACGACGTCACCCTGTATCCGAGCGGGACGCCGTACGACCGCACCGCGCTCGTCGAGCGGCCGCTCGACCAGGGGCAGCCGTACGTCGCCGCCGAGCTCCGGCCGAACGGGGAGATCGGGGGCTACGTCCCGTACGCGATTCCGGCGGCGGCCTCGGTCGACGACCTCCGGGTCGTGTGGGCCGCCTCGACCGACGACGGCGACATCGCCGTGAGCTGGCAGTCACGGGGCATCCCGCCGTACCGGGGCGGATGACGTCGGTGGCTCGGCTCCGTCGGGAGGCGGCGGCTGGGCCGTCGGGGGCCGATGCGGCGTGCCCCTCACTCCGGGTCGAGCACGTCGTAGCGGTCGGGGGCCGCCCCGACGCGATCCGACCACGACGGCTCCGGGGGCGGCAGGATCGTGATGACCGTCCGGACGCCGGCGTCGTCAGCGACGGCCACGCCGTGTCCGTGGTCGTCGGCGACGACGAGTTTGGAGCCGTGCTTCCGGTCGAAGTACGCCGCGTCGGCGTCGCGAACGAACCGCCGGAACCGCTCGGCGTTCCGAATCCCGAACTGGTCCATCCGCTCGGCCGCGTGTGCGGAGATGTCCACGACGCGGGTGTCGGTCGTCCGCGTTCGTGTCGCTTCCCGGGCCACCGTTCGTCTCGACCACACGACGTTACGTCGGCGTAGCCGCTCCGGCGGCAAGACGCTGGCGGCGGTCCGCCGACAGCCGTCCACCCCCCACGTCTCCGGTCGGACCGACGGCGCCCGACGCCTCCGTGGTCCCGCCGTCGCTGTCGCGAACGCCGAGCCGACACACACAATCCCGTGGAACCGAAATGGAAACAACGACACGGCATGTTGCTCATCTGTGGACTGGCCGGCGGCACGGGAACCACGGGGACGCTGTACGAACCCGACGAAACCCCGCCGTCGTACGACGGCGCACCGGCGGTCGATGCCCCCTACGTGTGGGTCTGCGACGCGTTCTACCGGGTCTCGTCGGGCGGCCAGGCGCTCACGACCGACCGGGGCACGATACGGGTGGCCTTCGAGCGACCCACCGTGCGCGGCTTCGAACGGCGCGAGCAGGCCATCGACGCGGCGAAGGACCACATCCGCGACCAGCTCTCCCGCATCGGGGTCCGTGGCGACCCGGAGTTCCACGTCGACACGCCGGCGGACGCCGGCGACCGATCGACCGGCGGGAGGTGACTACTCCTCACCGTCGGCTTCGGTGATGCGCTCGACGAGCTGCTTGCCGACGGATCGCGAGGTGCCGTCGGGAAGCTCGAGGCTGTACATGCTCCCGAAGTCGTCGTACCCGTCGACGGTCAGCGTTCGGTCGTCGTCACCGGTGAGAACGTGTGGTTCCGCGAACTCGACGATGTATTGCGTCATCGTGACGGCCGGTACGCTCCGGACGGTGAATAGGCCGTTGGTGACCGCAGCCGTACGGGGCTCTCACCTCGCGGGTCGTCGGCACGCCCTCACAACTCGCCGTACCCGGCCTTCTCCCGGAGCGTCTCGACGCGACCGCGGATCTCGTCCATCTCCTCGCTCTCCTGTTTGTTGTCCACGTGGCTGTACATCAGCCCCATCCGGTGGTTCGACCGGAGTTGTTCCTCGTTGCGGTCGAGGAAGTCCCAGTACAGCGCGTTGAACGGACACGCCTTCTCGCCGGTGTCCTTGGTCTTGTAGTAGTAACAGTCGCCGCAGTAGTCGCTCATCTTGTCGATGTAGTTCGCGGAGGAGACGTACGGTTTCGTCGCGAACACGCCGTCGCCGTACTGGCCCATCTCGACGACGTTCGGCGTCGTGACCCAGTGGTAGGCGTCGACGTACGTGGCGTTGAACCACTCGTTCAGTTGTTTCGGCTCGACCCCCCACAGCGTCGCGAAGTTCGCCAGGACCATCAGCCGTTGAATGTGATGCGAGTAGCCCCGCTGTCGGACGTCGTCGACGGTCCGCCTGAGACACTCCATGTTGGTCTCGCCGGTCCAGTAGAACTCCGGCAGGTCGTGTGGCGCCTCCAGTTGGTTCGCCTCGCTCAGGTCCGGCATCGAGTGGCGGTAGACGTGGCGCATGAACTCCCGCCACCCGATGAGCTGCCGCAGCACGCCCTCCGCGGAGTTGAGCGGCACGTCGCTCCGCTCGTGGTACGCCCGCTCGATCTCCTGGACTGCCTCCCAGGGGTGCAGCAGCCCGAGGTTGATCGAGGAGCCGAGCAGCGCGTGTGCCATCGCCCAGTCGTCGCTCCGCATCGCGTCCTGGTACGGACCGAACTCCGGGAGGCGGGCCTCGACGAAGTGCGAGAGCTTCCGCCGCGCCTGCGCCCGGGTCACCGGCCAGACGAACTCGTCGGCGTCGCCCCACACGTCGAACTCCTCGGACACCCACTCGCTCGTCCGCGCGGTCAGGCCGTCGTGGTCCGGGCGGTACACCGGCGGCGACTCCCACTCGTCGGGTGGGTACTCCTGGTTCTCGCCGTCGTAGTTCCACTCGCCGCCCTCGGGGTCGCCGTCGTCGGTCATCAACACGCCGGTCTCCCGGCGCATCCACCGGTAGAACGTCTCGTGTCTGAACGGCTGTTTGTCCGTGGCGTTCGCCCACTCGTCGAACGCCTCCCGCGTGCCGACGAACAGGTCGTTCCGGACGACGTCGAGCCGTCCGCCGGCGTCGGTCACCAACTCCGCGAACCTGTCGGCGCTCCGATGGCTCGGCGACCGCATCGTGACGAGTTCGTCGTCGGGGTGCGCCGCGAAGTACTCCGACAGCGCCTCGCCGAACGAGTCGGCTTTGAGATACGTCACCGAGTACCCCCGCTCGCGGAGTTCGTCCCTGAAGTGGCGCATTCCGCTGAACACGAGCGTCAGCTTGTCGTGGTGGTACGGCTTCCGCCTGGCGAAGTCGTGCGCCTCGATCAGCAGGACGCGCGACCCCTCGGGCGCCCGAGCGAGCGGCCCGACGTCCGGATGGAGGTGCGTGCCAAGAACCCACGGGACCCGGTTCGGATCGTCCATCCCGTACGCCTGTGTCTCCCCGACGACTGGTGTGATCAACGTACTCCATCCAGGCGTCTCGACCAATTAACGATACCGCCCGTCGCGCGTCCGCGTCGTCGCCGGCCGTGTGTGGGGAACGCCCATGGGTGATCGCACCGACGGCTCGAACTCCGCTGCGGTCCGTCACACCGGGTTCCCCGCGGCGCGCCGGTCGATTCACACTGCCCTACGAAGCGTCCCGCGGGACAGTTCCGCCGCGCGGCGGGCGACCACGCGGGTGGGCGGCGACACGACCAGGAGCACTCCGACGAACCCGCAGAGGCAGACGAGGGCCGCGAGGGCCGCCACCCCGGTCGGCGACAACCTCGCCGAAACCCCGCCGGAAACGACGCCGACGGTGAGGAGCGACGCGACAACGCCGCCGACAGTCAGGTGTGCCGCGGTGGTCGCGTCGAGCGGGACGTGCCCGAACACGTCGCGAGCGTAGTAGCAGACGTACCCGAACACGACGAGGTTCATGACCCCGTAGCCGGCCGCGCCCGCGACCGCCCCGTACTCCGCACCGAGGAGCGCCGGGACGGGGACGCTGCACACCAGGCCGTAGAGCTTCGTCCGGAAGCTCACGCTCGGCTTGCCGAGCCCCTCCATCGCGTGGGAGGTCAGCGTCCAGAACCCCCGGAGGACGTTGACCCCGCCGACGACGAGTACGGTCGTCGCGAACGCCGCCTCCGCGCCGGCGAAGGCGATCCGCGCCACCACGTCGTGTGCGCCGAGGAGGTATCCGAACACGACGAACGTCACCCCCGTCCCCCCGGTAATCGCCCCGTCGAGGTAGGCGGCGTAGTCGTTCCCCGCGGCGGCGTCGCCGCTGACCTTCGTGAGAAGCGGCGACGAGAGCCGCCAGGAGATGGTCGCCCCGAAGTCCGCGAAGCGGTCCGCGGCCTCGTAGACGCCGACGGCCGCCGGCGTGGCAACGACGCCGAGCACGAACACCGGCATGTTGTACGAGAACCGGTCGAGCACCTGATCCGGGATGCTCCACTTGGCGAACCCCCACGCGCGCCGGAGTTCACGACGGCCGGGCAGCCGGGGACGCACCCCGAGGTAGACCGCGACCGGCGCGAACAGCGCGACCCGGACGCCGACGCTCACCAGCAGGAGTTCGGTCGCCGAGGTCACGAGCGGGTCGAAGAGCACGATCACGGCCAGCCGCACGCCGGTCTGGGCCCCGCCGAGCCACGTCTGCACGCTCGGGTATCCGATCGCGCCGAGCAGGCTCAGGACGATCATGGAGAGCGCGAGCGACGCGGCGTACACCCCCGCGGGAGCGAGCAGATCCGCGGTGAACACGGTTCGGCGGGTGAGCACCCCGCTCGACAGGGTCGCTCCCGCGCCGCCGACCGCGAGGTAGCCGACCGCGAACAGGATCGCCAGCCCGAGGTACGCGCCGACGCGCTCGTCGGGTTCGCTGCCGAGCTTCTGCAGCGTCTGACTGATCCCCCGGACCGGCCGGAGGACGAGTGCCGCCACGATCGAGACGAAGAAGAACGTCCCGGTGGCCGCCGGCGACGTCACGACCGCGTAGACGACCCCGCTGAGGACGTACAACGGCGTCGACACCACCGCCCCGCCCGCCGTCCGGATCGACGAATCCAGCAGGCTGATCTCGTCGCCGGCGCGCCGTCGAACCATCGGCGGTGCTTACGGCGTGACGCCCAAAGTCCTGCCGCGTTCCCGGGTCGACGCGACGGGAGAGTGCCACCCACAGCGTCGGGCGACCCGGTCGCAGTCGCGGCCGGCACGGCGCCCCGGCGCAGGTGCGCTACCTCCCGACGGCGTCGGCGAGCCGGCGGCGCGACGCGTCGAGGTAGTCGGCGTCGTCGGTGAACACCTCGATGGTTGCGGTGGCGTCGCCGACGGCGTCGACGAGCGGGCCAGCCAGGTCGTCGAGCGGGAAGTCGCCGCTTCCCAGCGGGATATGGGTGTCGCCGCGGCGGCGGACGCCGTGGACGTGGAGGTGTTCGACGACGTCCCCGTAGGAGTCCAGGAACGATCTCACGCCCGAGGCGCCCGCCTCCAGGTACGCGTAGCCGGCGTCGAGACAGACGGCCGCGTCGGCCGCGACCGCGAGGTGGCCGACCCGGTCGAGCGACGGCCCGCCGGCGTAGCCCACCGTCTCGAAGCAGACGGTAACGTCGCGCTCCCGGCCCGCCGCCGCCAGCGCCGAGAGCCGGTCGATCACCGGCTCGGACGTCGGGTCGACACCGCGCGTTCGCGGGTGGGCGACGGCGGTTTCGGCCCCGACGGACGCCGCCACGTCCAGCACCCTGCCGAGGTAGCTGGCCGTCGCATCGTCGAGCACGGACACCGGCGTCGCGAGCGGCTGTCGGTACGGCAGGTGGACGGTCGCGCCGAGGTCGGCGGCTCGCAACCGCGACCGGAGACCCTCCGGGTCGACCGCGTCGACCGGCCGTTCCCCCTCGCCGACTGCGAGTTCCGCGAACTCGAAGCCGGGCGGCAGCGCGTGGAGCCGGCCGTGGGACGGCCCGACCGAAGCACCGATTCTCATACGTGATGCAGGCACGGGACGGACAAAAACCCGTCCGCAACGTGGACCGCCGGGACCTGCGCGCCCGGACGGTAGCCCCCGGGGCGTGACGCCACGCGAAACCGCTATGCGTACGTACGCTCACCCTTCGCGCACGGATGTCGGAGCGACGGACACGACCCCCACCGCGAACTCCCGTCCGACCACTCCACAGCGGCGTCGCTGTGGCCCTCCCCGTCCCGACCGGGATCGGTCCCGTCGTGCTCCGGACCACGCCGCCGGTCGTCCCCCCGGGGCGACCCGATCACGAGGCGGTCCCCGGGGGGATTATATGAACGTCGGCGAGCACTACCGCCCCGCGAACGGCGACCACGCCCCCGGGATCTACCGCGTCGTCGGCGTCACCGCCGGCGTGACGCTCCTGCGGGTCGGCGACGCCGACGGTCGGCGGATCCACACCGGGGAGATATCCCGCGTCGACGGCGACACCGTCGAGACCGAGTTCGAGGCCGCACCCGATCCCGACGCGGGTCTGTCACCGGCCGGCGCGTTTCGGGACGCCGTCCAGGGCGTGTACTGGAGCGTGCGGCGGTTCCTCCCGTGAGCGGTTCCGCCGGACGGCCGACGGCCGGGAGCGCCCTCGCCGAATCCGGCGTCCGACGCTCCTCGGATCGGGTCGGGCCACCGACGGGCCCGTCGTAGGCGCTACGCGCCGTCGACGCCGAGGAACGCGTCCGGAACGCGGAACGTGAATCGCCTCGGGGTCAAGCCCCGTGGCATTCGCCTCGACAGCCTGTAACGTCAAAACGACTAAATGTAAAGGGTGCTTTCCAACGAGATGCGTATGAAGACCGATCGTGTCGTCCCGATCGTCATCGCCGGTCTCGGGGTCGTCGCAGCCAGCATCGGGGTAGCAGCCGCGGACAGCCTCGTGATCGGAGTCGGAGCGGTCGTCGCCGGCGCGACCGTCTTCGGTGTGGGGTATCTCCGGTACCACCGGCAGTGGGACCGGGCGGACGAGGTCAGAATCGACGAACGGGTCGAGATGATCGTGTCGCGATCGGGGGAGCGAGCGTTCAGGATCTCCCTCGGCCTTGCGATGGTGCTGTACGTCGTGGTCGAAGCCGGGAGCGTGCCGATAACGGCCGAGGAAGGGTTCGTTCTGCTGATCCTGAGCATGGTCGTCGCTCGGTTCGGAACGTACGGCTGGTACAGCCGACGGTCGTCGTGAGAGACGTGGACAACGATCTCAAGCTACGTCGGGCACGGGCCGACATCACGCAGAAGGAACTCGCCGATGCCGTCGAGGTGAGTCGACAGACGATCAACGCCATCGAGCGGGGTCGGTACGACCCCAGCCTGGCGTTGGCCTTCGCGCTGGCCGACTTCTTCGACTGTGCCGTCGAGGACGTCTTCGACCCCGACACGGAGTGACCGGACTCCGGACGCGACACGCCGTGTGTCCGTCGTCTCCCGGGCCGCCACGCCGACTGCGTCCCGGCGCCGTTTGCGATGCGGCCCCCGCCCGCGGTTGGGGTTCGCTACACGAGAGGCTGAACCGTCCGTTGTAGCCACCGTGGTGTTTTAGCCGGTCGTGCCGGTTGGTAGTGCCGTGACGTCACGCTCGCCCCCTCGCGGGAGTCGATCGACTGCGCTCCTGTTGGTGCTCGCTCTGCTCGTCGTCGGGGCGGGCGTTGTTCCGACGACGGTGACGGCCCGTGCGCCCCCGGAACCCGTCTGCGGCGTCTGCACGCAGGCGCTCGATCGAGCGGGTCAGGACCACGACGTGGAGATGACGCGCGGCACCTCGGAGATGACCGTCCGAGTGCATCCGAACGGCACCGCCACGTTCACAGCCCGGGTGTCGCTGGCTCGGGGCGCCGAGACGCTCCGGAACGCGACGCTCCGGAGGGCCGTCGTCCGGGACGTCGGGTACGTCGTCGCGGACGAGCGCCGCGACCTTCGGACCCGGATCGACGGCCGGACCCTCGTCGTGCGGTATCGTGCGGCCGTCGCGCACCGTTCTCTCGGCGTGATCCGGTTCGACGCGTTCGAAACGACCGGTGCGCCACCCCTCGCCAGCGGCGGTGACGGGCCGCCGTACCCCGGTGCGGACACCCTCGTCGTGCGAGCGCCGGCGGACCACAGGATCGCCGGCGAGCACGGCGATTCGACCACCGATACGGCGATCGTCTGGCACGGGGACAGCGACGAACAGTACGCCGGCCACATCGACGACGCCGTGATCTCGTTCGTGCCACGGGACGCGACGGTTCCGGCCGTCCGCGTCGGGCTCGCCGGCATCCTCGATCGGCTCGGGTCGTTGACGTGACCGCGCGGTCGGTTCACCCTGATCCGCCGGCGCGATCGCGTGTCCGACGATCGAGACGTGTCGCGCCGACACGCCGGCGAGGGCCGACCCGACGACCGTCGCGTGAGCTACCCGTAGCACTCCTCGTGGACGCGTCTCCCCTCGGATTCGAGGACCGGCCCGTCGACGTTTGTGGTCCCGCCCTTGCGTTCGATCAGGTCCTTGCAGGGGATTCCGCTCTCGGCCGTTCCCCGGAGGTCGGCGAGCGACTCCCCGGAGACGCTGTAGACGACGCGACCCAGCCCGGCGTAGTGGATCGCCGCCGCACACATCTCACACGGTTCGGTGCTGGTGTACATGGTGCAGTCCGCGCGTTCGTCGAGGTCGAGTTCGCGGGCGGCCCACCGTGCGAGTTTCAACTCGGGGTGGGCGGTGACGTCCTCCTCGGTCACCGTGGTGTTCCGCGACCGCTCGACAACCGTGTCACCGACAACCAGTAACGATCCGAACGGGGTGTTCCCGTTCGCGACCGCCTCGCGAGCCAGGTCGATCGCGGCGCGAACGTACTCCTCGTCCGTGTTCATAATGACTGCAAGGCGGAAACCCGCGTCTTTAGGCGCGGGAGGAAGCCGACAACCTGTTAAACAAACACTCCTCGATAGCAGGCCAACTCCCCCACGCCAATCCGAACTATCATAAATACAAGCTGCTACGTATGAAATACAGATGGTGGAAGACTCAAGCACTCGAACCGTGCCCGTCAAACTCGATGTGGACGAGAGTGCCGCTGACCTTCTCCACCAGACAACCGACTACTTCCTCGATGCAGCCAACCACGTCGTAGACGTAGCGTGGGAACCAGACTGGAAAATCACCAGCAAGCAGAAACTCCACGACCTCACCTACTACGACGTTCGAAACGACTCGCCGCTTCCAGCTAACCTCGTGCAAGCCGCACGAAACCGAGCCGCAGAAGCCGTCAAAGGCGTCGTGGAACGATGGGAGCAAGGCAAGAAAGCGTCGAAACCACACTTCACGTCACGGTTCGCCAGCTACGATGCACGAACCGTCACCGTCAACGACGACCACGTGACACTCGCCACCATCGACGGTCGAGTGACAGCTGAATTCGTCCTGCCCGACGAACAGCGTGACACGCCTCACTCAGCGTACCTGTTCAACGACGACTATGACTTGAAACGAGCCACACTCCACTACGACGAGGTTGAGGACTGTTTCTACCTCCACG
>CAZIQT010000020.1:0-21944 GCA_964541645.1 uncultured Halobellus sp.
CCGACGCCGACATCGAACTCCGGGTCGACGGCGAGGTCCGGCAGTCGTCCTCGCGCGATCAGTTCATCTTCACCGTGCCGGAGCTGATCGAGGAGATCACGGCGTACCTCACGCTCGAACCCGGCGACGTGATCTCCACCGGCACCCCGAGCGGGGTCGGCCCGCTCGCCGACGGGGAGTCCGTGGCAGTCGAACTCGACGGCGTCGGGACGCTCGAACACGACGTCAGGATCCCGTAGCGGGGGCGTCGCCCCGCGGCCGCCGGCGCGCGCACGGACCGGTCAGCCGATCACGCGGTCCTGGAGCGAGTCGAGGTGTTTGACGTTGTAGACGAGTTTGACCTCGTCGCTCGCGGGCCGGCTCACGCAGGTGAGCCGGATCCCCCCGTCGGCGACTTCCTCGTCGGAGAGGATCTGCTGCATGTCCATCTCGACTGCGCCCTCGTGGACGATCCCGGCACAGTTCGCACAGGCACCTGCCCGGCACGAGAACGGCCACTCGTGCCCACGAGCCTCGGCCGCTTCGAGGACGTACTCCGCCTCGTTCGCCTCGAAGGACCCGTACGCCGGCGGTTCGAGGTCGGCGGCTGCGGCCTTCTCGAACAGATCCTCGTCGTCAACCTCCCAGCCCCGATCGACGATCGCCTCGTAGTCGAGATATTCGATCTTCGGCATCGCGTCGTCGTAGGGGGACCTACCGGGTGAGGGCGTGCCGCCGTATTGGGGGAGTATAAACGCGGAGGAGCGCGTCCGACGGGTCGCGACGCCGGCGTTCGCCGACCCCCGGGGTGGGAGCCCCGACCGACGGGTCCACCTTTAGGTGACTGTGGCTCCAACTCCGATCCGCCATGTCAAATGGTACCAGTAGATCAGCCGAGGGAGACGACACGAAACGGGCGTCGCTGACCAACGCGGGTGTCGACTCGTAGATGGTGTTCAAGAAAGTCACGCTCATCGGCCGGAGCGAGGAGAGTTTCGACGACGCCACCGACGACGCGATCGACCGCGCGAACGAGACGCTCGACAACGTCTGTTGGATCGAGGTCGAGGAGTTCGGTGTCGAGGTCGCGTCCGTGGCGGACCGGGAGTACCAGGCGGAGGTCACGGTCGCCTTCGAGCTCCACGACGGCGAGTAGCCCGGGAGACGCCGTCGACGCCACGGCTCGCCGCCTGCCGATTCCGACGGCTTCTTTTCGGCCCGACGCGGAACCCGCGTGAATGCCGCGGCTCCTCCACTACTCCGACGTCGAGAACGTCTACGACGACCCGGTCCGCGTGGGTCGGCTCGCGGGGGCGCTCCGCGACCTCGACGGCCCGGACGCGCTGGTGTGCGGAACGGGGGACAACACCTCCCCCGGCGTGCTCGCGTTGATCGAGCGGGGCCGACAGGCGCTCGACCTCTTCGAAGCCGTCGGCGCGGACCTCTCGACGTTCGGCAACCACGACTTCGACTACGGCCCCGACGCGGCGGCGGCGCTCGTCGCCGACGCCCCACAGACCTGGGTCTCCGCGAACGTGCTTGCCCCCGACGGCGGCCGGTTCGCGGCCGACCACACGGTGCCGTGGACCGTCGAGACGGTCGACGGCGTCCGGATCGGGTTCCTCGGCGTCACCGATCCGGCGACGGCGTCGCTGAACCCGATGGCCGAGGCCCTCCGGTTCGCCGACCCGTACGACGCCGCCGAGCGCGCGGTCTCGGCGCTCCGCGAGGCGGGCGTCGACCGGATCGTGGCGCTGTCGCACCTCGGCGGTGGCGACGACAGCCTCGCCCGGCGGGTCGACGTCGACGTCGTGCTCGGCGGGCACGTCCACTCCGAGCGGACCGACCACGTCGACGGGACCCGGCTGCTGCGCCCCGGCGCGAACGGACACCGCGTCTTCGAGGTGACGTTCGACGCCACCGGCCCGATCGAAGTAACCCGCCACGACACCGAGACGGCGCCCGTCGCCGACGACGTGGTGTCGTCGCTCCGGGGCCGGATCGACGCCGCGGGGCTCGACGAGGTGGTCGGCCACGTGGCGGACCCGATCGACCGGAGCGACGCCACGGTGTTCGGCGGCGAGACCCGCATCGGCAACTTCGTGGCCGACGCATACCGGTGGGCGCTGGACGCGGAGGTGGGGCTCCAGAACAGCGGCGGGATCCGCGACGGCCCGCCGCTCGCCGGCGACGTGACCGTGGCGGACCTCGTGAGCGTGATCCCGTTCGAGGAGCCGGTGGTCGAGGCGACGGTCTCCGGCGCGGAACTCCGGGCGATCCTCAGGGAGTCGGCCGCGTCGGTCGTCGACTTCGGCGAACCCGACTGGTGGCACGGCCACGTCTCGGGGGCGACGGTGCGGTGGGACGACGACGCCGGCCGGCTGGTCGCGGCGCGGGTCGGCGGCGACCCCATCGATCCCGACGCGACGTACACTGTCGCCACCTCCGCGTACCTCCTGCACACCGCCCACGAGTTCCCCACACTTTCGACCCGCCACCGAACCGGCGAGGCCGACGTCCAGTTCGAGGTGCTCGCGGCGTACGCCCGGCAGGTCGGGATCGACCCCGCGGTCGACGGGCGGATCGAGCGGGTCGCCGGCGCGTCGGACCGGCCGTCGTAGGCGTCCGCTACCGGGAGCGTCGGGCGTCCCGCCGCCCCGCCCTCGGCGGTCGACGCCCGCACCGGTCCACACGGCGTCGCCGCGGCGAGTAGAAACGTTCAGGGGCCGTGGGCGCGTTCGATCGGGTAATGGTCCGCGTGGTCGTCCCCGTCCGGTATCCGCTCACGAAGCACTCGAAGGCCACGCTCTCGGAGGCCGTCCGGATCGCAGACGAGCGCGAGGCCGAACTCACCGTGCTCCACGTGGACCTCTACCAGGAGAACCAACGGGTCACCCGTGCGGAACTCCGTCAGGCCGTGGAGTCGGCGTTCGGCCCGTTGGATCGGGTGCGGTACGTGATCCGACGCGGGTTCCTCGTCGAGGAGACCATCCTGGAGGAGGTGGCGGCCGACGAGGCCGACGTCGTCGTGATCGGGTCGAAACAGGCGGGCCGGTGGCGGCAGATGCTCCGCCGGGTCCTCGACGACCCCGACATCGAGTCGTACCTCCGGGAGAAGCTCGACTGTACGGTGATCACCGTCCGCGCCGACGGGTCGCAGACGACGGCGTAGTCGCCCGCGCCGTCCCGTCGACCGTCACCGCTCGTCGTCGGCGGGCGCCGGCGCCGTTCGGTCGCCCCGCCCGACGGGCGACTGCCGGCCGTTCCCGGCGCCGGCTCTCGCGCCGACTGACGCGTCCAGCGTGCCGCTGGTGTCGTCGAACACCAGGTGCCGGTGGGGGTACGCGAACTCGATGTCGGCGTCGTCGGCGTGGAACGCCTCCCAGATCCGGTCCCTGATCCGGGACTCGATCGTGGGGATCTTGTACGGCTTCGTGACCCAGTACCGGAGCCTGAGCAACACGCCGTCGTCGGCGAACGACGAGCGCAACACCGTCGGCCCCGCGGGATACCGCGCGCTCCCGATCCGGATGTCGGGGCCCCCCTTGATGACCGCGCTGTCGCTTCTGGCCGCTCGGCTCACCAGCTCCTTCGCCCGCTGGGTGTCGGACTCGTAGGTGACCAGCACGTCCAGCCCCAGCCGCACCCGCTCGTCCTCCGCGGAGTAGTTGGTCACGAGCTGTTCCCGCATCGTGGAGTTGGGGACGACCAGGAACGTGTTGTCGAGGGTGAACAGCTTCGTGTACCGGATCGTGATCTCGTCGACGAACCCCCGGCGCCCGTCGGCGAGTTCGATCATGTCGCCGATCTCGTACGGCTGGTCGGCGAGGATGAACAGCCCGTTGATCACGCTGCCGACGATCGGCGCGAGCACGATCCCCAGCACCGCAGAGAACACCGTAACCGACAGCACGACGTTCCCCAACTCGAACCCCAACACCCCCGCCGCGACCACGACGGCGACGGCGACGACGCCCAGCCGGACCAGCCGGAGCACCGTCTGTGCGACGCTCTGCCGGCGGAACCGCTTCGCGATCGGCCGCCCCGCGAGCCGGACCACGTACCGGGAGATCAGGACGCCGACGGCGACGACGGCCGCCGCCGCGACCCACCGCCACCCCGGAAACTGGACCCACTGCGGCACGCTGGCGGCCGCCGCGTTCCCATCGCCGGCGGCGGCAATCGGCGTCACACCGGACGGTCCGGCCTGCCACATACCACTGACCACGCGGAGGGTACACAAAAATGGTCGCTCGGGAACGGCCGGCCAGCCCTCGGCTCGTCGCTCGACACGCGGGCGGATGTCACGCCCGCTCACGCGCGGGGTCGCCGACCGGGAGTCGGTTCCCGACGACCGCACGTATATGTGATTTCGAAACGCGGTGCTACTCGGAACACGGTAAACAGTAAGTGGGTGGGCGTGAAGATCCGGAGTATGACCGACGACCTCCGAACCACGATCGAACGGGTCGGCGACCGGTTCAACCTCGGGGAGTACGAGATCGAGGCGTACCTCGCGGTGTTGGAACACGGCGAGCTCACCGCCTCCGAGATCGCAGACCGGACCGAGATCCCGCAGCCGCGGGTCTACGACACGGTCCGGAGCCTCTCGGACCGGGGGCTGGTCGAACTCCGGGAGTCGCGGCCGATGAAGATCGTCGCGGTCGCGCCGGAGGACGCCCTCGGCGGGGTCCAACAGTCGCTGGAGGAGTTGATCTCCGAGCTCGACGCGCGGTACACCGCCCCGGCCCGGGAGACGGAGGCGGTGTCGCTGGTGAAGTCGCGGTCGACCATCCTGCGGTACGTCGAGGAGATCGTCGACGGCGCGGAGTACGAGCTCGTGCTCTCGCTCACCCCCGAGCTGCTCCGTCGGTTCCGGGAGGACCTGGCGGCCGCGATCGACGACGGGGTGAGCATCGACCTGCTGGTGACCCCCGCCGCGCGGGCACCGGACCCCGCGGAGTTCGACTACGGGGAAGTCTCCACCATCGCCCGGGCCCGCCGCGGGATCACCACGCCCGTACTCGCGGTCGCGGACGGCAACTACTCCATCTACGCGACCCAGGACGCGCTGCGGGACGACCGGGAGCGCTACGGCGTGATCTTCAACCGGTCGGCGCTGGGCTTCCTGGTGTCGGGCTTCTTCGGGACCGTGCTGTGGTCGACCGCCGAGACGCTGTCGACCGACGGCAAGCGCCGGCCGTTCCCGCGGCGGTACGCCTCGATTCGACGGGCGGTGAAGGACGTGCGCGAACTCGACGGCCCGTTCTACGCCTCCGTCTCCGGCCGCGACGTCGAGACCGGCGACTCGGTGCTCGTGGAGGGGAGAGTCGAGACCACCACCTTCGAGGAGACCGAGGAGGTGGCGTCGCTCCGGCTGGAGACCGGCGAGGGCGTCCTCGACGTGGGCGGGCTGGTGGCGTCCCTGGAGGACGTCGAGGCCCAGGAGATCATCCTCGGCCGCGACGGCCTCCCCGACCGCGACGGGTTCGAGTGAGGCGTCCACGCGTCACGATGTGTGGGTCGACCGCCTCCGTCGGACGGTGACCGCCTTCGGGTGCGGGCGTTCGCTCACACCGGGAGCGGCACCGCTCGGACGGACGCGACCGCCCCGAGACACAATGGCTTTACGCCGCCTCCCGTTACCGACACGGAGCGATGGAGGCCCGCACGCGGACCTACCTGGAGGGGCGATTCGGCGACTACTACCGCCGGAGCGGCGTCGCCCTCCCGCCCGCGGCCGACCGCCGCGAGTGGGGCCACATCCCGTGGAGCGCGGGGTCGACCACGATGGTTCGGCACCAGTCGCTGCTCGACCTCGGCGACCTCTCCGACTTCCTCCACCGGACCGCGCCCCGGCACGTCTACTTCTCGTCGGCGCGCTTTGCCGACCCCGGCGCGGGACGGATGGACGAGAAGGGGTGGCAGTCGGCGGACCTCGTGTTCGACCTCGACGCCGACCACCTCCCGGGGGTCGACCCCGAAGAGACCTCCTACGCGGAGATGCTCGCGGCGTGCAAGCAGGAGCTTCTGAACCTGCTGTCGTTTCTCGACGACGACTTCGACTTCGAGGAGACGCAGGTCGTCTTCTCCGGCGGCCGGGGCTACCACGTTCACGTCCGCGACCCCGAGGTTCGCGGGCTCGACAGCGAGGCGCGCCGGGAGATCGTCGACTACGTCCGCGCGATCGACCTGGACCGCGAGGGGCTGATCGGCACCGAGTCGAAGCAGGGCACAACCCGGCGGGTGCTCCGGAAGCGCGGGGGGTGGGGCGCGCGGGTTCACGCCCGGCTCGTCGAACTCGCGGGGACGCTCCGGGGGATGGAGGAGGCCGACGCCCTCGCCCGGCTCCGGGAGCTCGACGGGATCGGCGAGGGCCGCGCCGAAACCATCCTCGGCCAGCTCACGCACAACTTCGACGCGATCCGGGCCGGTAACGTGGAGGCCGGCGGGCCGGGGACGCGGATCCTCGTCGACGCGCTCGCCGAGGAGACGGTCGAGTCGGAGACCGCGCCGATCGACGAGCCGGTGACCACCGACGTGAAGCGGCTGATCCGGCTGCCGGGGAGCCTCCACGGCGGGTCGGGGCTGGTGGTGACGCCGTTGGACCGCTCGGAGATCGACGGCTTCCGACCCCTGACCGACGCGATCCCCGACCGGTTCCGGGGGCGCGAGATCCGCGTCTCGGTCACCGACCCCGGGGCGGTCACGTTCGACGGCGACACGTTTACCATCGAGGAGGGAGAGCAACCGCTGGAGGAGTGTCTCGGCGTCTTCCTGATGGCCAGAGGCCGCGCCGAGAAACGAACGGAGTGACCCCCGCATGGATTTAGACGAGTTACGGAGCGTCCGACGCACCGAGCGGCAGAAGGACAGCCTCCAGCACCTCCGGGACTCGTTCTACGAGGACGTCGCGGCCTACATCGCAGAACGCAAAGCCGAGCGGCGGCGCACGGCCGAGGCGGCCGACGACCCCTACGGCAACCCCGAGGTCCGGCGACTCACCGACGAGATCGAGACCGCCGAGGACGTCGTCGAGGCGATCTACGAGCGCCGCGTCGGCAAGGTGGTCAAGCTGGCGTCCTTCGCCGCCGCGGACATGAGCGCGGACAAGAGCGGACTCACCGCCGAGGAGCGCGACCTCTTCGACGACCTGGTCGAGCGGATCAAGCGGAACCGACGGGCGGTCCTCGACACGCTCGCGGGCGAGGACAGCGACGCGACCGACGCCCCGACGCCCGGCGGGGCCGACCCCGACCCGACGGGCGACCCACTCCCCCCCGAGGCAGACCCCCACGACACGCCCGCAGCCGACGCTGCGAACCACGGCGCCGACCGGGCCACCCCCGCAGACGACCCGCCGGCGCCGGACGACGTGCTGGCGGCCGCGATGGGTGGCGACGACGCGGCGTCGGACGCGACGCCCGAGCCGGCGACGAAGCCGGGGTCGCCGACGGCCGCCGAGGGGGCCGCGACCCCGCCGCCGGACCCCGACCCGGAGCGGGACCCCACCCCTTCGGCCGCGAACGGCGCCGAAACCGACGGCGGCGACCCCGCCGGCGCCGCGGGCAGCGTCGCCGACTCGCCGGCCCCGAGCGGGACCCCGCCGCGCGGCGACAGCGTCGGAACGGACGCGGCGCCGGACCCCGCTGGTTCCGACGCGGGCTCCGACCGCGTCACGCTCAGGATCACGGCCGACGTGGGCCGGATCTACGGGGTCGACGAGCGGGAGTACGACCTCGAATCCGAGGACGTGGTGCGGCTGCCGGCGACGAACGCCGGGCCGCTCGTCGACCGGGGCGCCGCCGAGCGGCTGGAGTAACCGCCACTCCGTGGCGCGTTCGCCGCGGCCCGGGCAGACGATCGACCCGCTGTCGAGGCGAGCGTGTGCGATACGGTCGCGGCTCCGACCGCCGGCAACTGGTCGGTTCGCGTGGCCCAGTCCCGACCGAGCCGAGCGACGCCGTCATCGACGAGCCGGCCGGATGCACGGCGGGAGCGGACGTCCCGGACCGACCCGGACCAGTTTTGTACGGCGCAGCGGTAGTACCGTCGATGCGCCACCGCCACCCGTCCCGGCTTCTCACGGCTGCCGCGGCGGTCTTGGTCCTCCTCGTTGTCGCGGTCGCCCCCGCGGCCGCCCACGGCGTCACCACCCGGTTCGACGCCCCCGTCCCGCTGTGGGCGGTGTCCCTCGGGGCGGGTCTCACGGTCGTTGCCAGCGCGGCGCTCGTCGGCCGCCTCGACGCGACGCCGCGCCTCACGGGTCGGATCGGCGTGCTCCCTCCGCGACCCGCTGCCGTCGGTCGGGGCATCGCGCGGATCGGCTTCTTCGTGGCGTTCGTCGCCGCCCTGCTCCACGGGCTCGTCGGCCCCCGGGTCCCGACCGGGAATTTCGCGACGCTTTTCACGTGGTCGGTCTGGCTGAAGGGGGTCGGGATCGTCGCGGTCGTCGTCGGCTCCCCGTGGGCCGTCCTCTCGCCGTGGCGGACGGCCTACGACGCCGTCTGTCGGGTGGAAGGCGCCGAGATCGGCGCCCGGCCGTATCCAGCGTGGCTCGGACGCTGGCCCGCGCTGGTCGGGTTTCTGCTCCTCGTCGGCGTCGCGGAGAACCTCACCCGGATCCCGCAGCGCCCGACCGCGACCGCCGCGGTCGTGGCGGCGTACGCCCTCGTCCTGTTCGCCGGCGGGCTCGCGTTCGGCCGGTCGTGGTTCGATCACGCCGACGCGTTCGCGGTGCTGTACGGACTCCTGGGGCGGGTAGCACCGGCGTCGGTCCGCCGCGACGACGACGGATCGGTCGCGATCGTCCGACGGTACCCCTGGGAGGCGTGTACGGTGCCCGCAGCGGACGGGGCGACGGCGGCGTTCGTGGTCGCAGCGATCTACACCGTCACGTTCGACGGGTTCGCGGAGTCGCCGACGTACCGCGGGCTCTACGCCGACCTCCGGGCGGTGGTGGCGGGGGACGCCGCGACGAGTCTCCTGCTCTACGCTGCGGGCCTGCTCGGCTTTCTCGTCGTGTTCCGCGGCGTCGCCGCCTTTGTCGGGCGGATCGCCCGGTGCGGTCAGCGGCCTCTCGCGGCCGGTCGCGACGCCCGTCCCGAATCCGACGGCGGGTCCGGCGCGCCCGTCACGGCCCTGCTCGCGCCGACCCTGGTGCCGATCGCCGCGGGCTACGAGATCGCCCACAACGCGGCGTACGTCCTCGCGAGCGCCGGGCGACTCCCGCGGCTCGTCGGCGCCGACGCCGTCGATCCCCTGTGGTGGCTCCCGCTCCCGGTGTTCTGGGCGCTGCAGGTCGTCTGTCTCGTCGCGGGGCACGTCGTCGCGGTCGCCGCCGCCGACGCGGTCGTCCGTCGACTCGCTCCGACCGGCCGGCTCGCTGCGGCCGCCCACGCCCCGCATCTCGGTCTGATGGTCGCCTACACGGTGGTCTCGTTGTGGGTGATCTCGCTTCCGGTCGCCGCGTAGACTCGTTCCGACGCCCTCAGGTACGCCGGGATCGAATCCACACGGGTGAAGCTCACGACGCTCGCCGCGGTCGTGACGGTCACCCTCGCCCTCGGGGTCGTCGTCGCGCTCGGGCTCGCGGGCGGCTCCGGCGGCGCGGCGCTGGACGCGACGTGGACCAGCGACACCGGCGCCGGGATCGCCGCGAACCACCACGCCGTCGCGGTTGCCGACGGCCGCGTCTACGCCCCGATCAGCGGCGCCGACGGGACGAGCGACTGCGCCCTCCGCGCGCTGTCGGCCGGGAACGGAACCCCGCTGTGGAGCTACGGCGTCCCGGCGGCGAACTGCACCGTCCACTCGGTCGCCGACCCGACCGTCGCGGACGCCGACGGCGACGGGTCGCGGGAGGTGCTCGCGGCGACGACCGAACGGGAAGTGACGGCGCTCGACCCCGGCTCCGGAGCCGTCAGGTCGCGCTTCCGCCTCGCGGATTACGGATACACCGAGCCGGTCGTCGCCGACCTGTCGCCCGCCCCCGGCCGGGAGACGGTCGCGGTCGACGTCACCGGCACGGTGTTCGTGTTCGGGTCGAACGGAACCACGCTGTGGCGCGCGGCCCTCGACGAGTACGTGTGGGCACAACCGATCGTCGCCGACTTCGACGCCGACGACGAGCCCGAGCTCCTCGTCGCCGGACGGGCTGGCGACGCGGTGTTGTTCGCCGGCGACGGGGCCGTCGAGTGGACCCGGACGGTCGCGGCCGCCGACGCGATCACGTGGGGGACTCACGGGCAGGCCGACGACGACGGGGCGCTCGAAGCGGTCTTCTCGACGGTCGACGGCGACGTCGTCGCGCTCGACGGCCGCGACGGGTCGGTCGAGTGGCGGGAGAACGTGGGTGGTTTCGCCGCCGTCCACGCCCTCGGCGACGGCGACGGCGACGGCGCCCCGGAGGTGTACGCGGCGGGAGCGGACGGAACCGTCCGCGCGTTCGACGCCGCCTCGGGGGCGACCGAGTGGGAGACCGAGGTCGTCGCCGAGCGCGTCCAGATGATGCCCCCGCCGAACCTGGGGGATCTCGACGGCGACGGCAGCGCCGAACTGCTCGCGGCCGGCAACGACGGGAGCGTCAGCGTGATCGACCCCGCGACCGGCGGCGTCGCGTCGACGTACGCCCGGGACGTGCCGATCTTCACTCACGCCACGCTCGCCGACGCCGACGGCGACGGGGCGGCTGAGGCGTTCGTCATGTACGCCGACGGTCGGGTGGTCAGGCTGGACGCGGGCGGAGGCCCGAACTGAGAGGGGCCCGTAGGTCTCCGAGTGCCGACCGGAACCGACTTGATCGCCGGGGACCGACCCGCGAGTATGAGGCGACGGAGTCTACTCGCCGGCGCGGGGACGGCCACGATCGCAGCGTTGGCGGGATGTGGCGGCGTCTCGGGGCTGTTCGCGCGGCCGACGCCCGAGGGGGTCTACGTCCCCGACCACGTCGAGGGGATGGAGCTGATCGGCACCGCCACCCTCGGCGACGTCCGGGTCGGGGTGACCTACTCGTACCCCCACCGGTTCTGGACGGTCGAACGCGACGGCGAGGGGTTCGCCACGAACCGGATCGAGATCGGCGACGACGACGCGGTCCACCTGATGGCGGTCCCGTGGGACGCCGAGACCGGGCTGGTGCTCCCGAACACCGGGCTCTCGGTCGAGATCTCGCGGAACGGGGCGCTCGTGAGCCAGGAGGTCATCTACCCGATGTTGTCCCAGCGCATGGGGTTTCACTACGGCGCGAACGTGCCGCTCGACGGCGACGGCAACTACGACGTCACGGTGAGCGTCGGCGGGCTGTCGATCCCGCGGTACGGCGCCCTCGCGGGGCGGCTCGGAGCGGCTGCGGAAGCCACGGTCCCCTTCGAGTTCTCCTCGGAGACGCTCTCGGGCATCCCGTACCGGCAACTCGACGACCGGCGGTTCCAGCCCGGCGCCGTGGAGCCGATGTCGATGGAGATGCTCCCGACCGGGTTCGCGCCGGAGTCGCTGCCGGGATCGGCGCTCGGCCGCGGGGAGAGCGGCGGCGCGGCGTTCGTCGGCAGCGCCGTCACCGCAGACCGGTTCGGGTCGGACCCGTATCTGGCGGTCTCCGCGCGGACGCCGTACAACGGGCTCGTGATCCCCGGGCTGGGGCTGTCGGCGTCGGTCGACGGGACCGAACCGCTCCGGCTCGACGCCGCGATCGACCCCGAACTCGGGTTCCACTACGGGCGGTCGGTCGCGGGACTCACGCCGTCGAGCACGGTCGACGTGACGGTCGACGTGCCGCCGCAGGTCGCGCGTCACGCCGGCTACGAGACCGCGTTCCTGGAGATGCCGCCGGTCACGCTCGACGCGGAGTGAGGCCGGGGTCGCGGTCCCGACGCCGTCGTGGTGCTCCCTGTCGGCCCGACGGCTTTTGTCGCCGCCGTCCGAACGGTCGCGTATGTCCGAGGAGCCCGCTGCGAACATCGCGCCCGACGCCGCGCCCGCGGCGTTCGAGCCCGGGACCGCCGGCACCCGCGCGGAGGCGGTGGTCGACGAACTCGGCGACCTGTACTGGCAGAAGACCTACGGCGGTTCCGACGCCTTCGAGTGTTTAGTCCGGACGATCCTCTCGCAGAACACCAGCGACGTGGCGTCCCAACCCGCCCACGACGCGCTGATGGAACGCTACGGCGGCGACGGCGACCTCGCGGCCGCCCTGGCGGACGCCGAGCAGTCACGCCTCGCGGAGACCATCTCCTCGGCGGGGCTCTACAATCAAAAATCCGAAGTGATCGTCGACGCCGCCGCCCGGATCCGCGAGACGTACGGCGGCGCCGCGGCGTTCGACGAGTTCGTGCGCGAGGACGACCCCGACTCCGTCCGGACGGCGCTGCTCGACATCCACGGCGTGGGGCCGAAGACCGCCGACTGCGTGCTGCTGTTCGCCGGCGGCCGCGACGGCGTCTTCCCGGTGGACACCCACGTCCACCGGATCGCCCGCCGGCTCGGGGTGGCGCCCCCCGACGCCGACCACGAGGCGGTTCGAGCCCGGCTCGAAGCCGACGTGCCCGCGGAGAAATGTGGGTTCGGCCACACCGCGATGATCCAGTTCGGCCGGGAGTACTGCACGGCACGCAAGCCGGCGTGTCTCGACGGTCCGGAGGCGTGCCCGCTGTACGACCGGTGTGACCGCGTCGGCGTCGACGAGGTCGACGAGTCGGTCGTCGATCCCGCCGACGCGACGGGCGAGTGATCATCTCCAGCGCTCCGGCGGGGCTTCGGCGCCCGCCCGCTCCGCCCTCACGGCCGGGTCCCACGCCCCGTCCTCGGGCCCGAACATCGTTACCGCCCCGACCGGGAATTCGATCGCCACCGACGCGCCGACCGACGGCGGGTCGTCGGTGCGCTCGGCGACGAGTGTTTCGCCGTCGGCGACCGCGACCCGCACGTCGTACCGCCGGCCGGCGTCCTCGACGGCCGTCACCGTCCCGCGGAGCGACCGGGGAGGGTCGGCGTCGCCCACCCGCACGACGAGATCACGCGGGCGGACGTGGCAGGTCACGGGGTCGCCCGCCGACCGGTCGGTCGTCGCCGCGGGGAGCGTGACCCCGCTGCCGCCGACCGCGACCCGCGGCGGCGACGTGCCGACGAGCGTCCCCCGGGCCGTCGTCGAGCGCCCGAGGAACGACGCCACGAACGGCGTCGGCGGCGACTCGTAGAGCTTCCGGGGCGTCCCGACCGCGGCTACCCGGCCGCCGGCCACCACCACCAGCCGGTCGGCCACCGCCATCGCGTCGGCCTGGTCGTGGGTGACGAACAGCGTCGCCACGCCCGTCTCGCGGTGGAGCCGCGCGATCTCCCCCCGGAGCCGGGTGCGGAGCGACCGGTCGAGCGCCGACAGCGGCTCGTCGAGCACGAGCAGATCCGGCTCTGGCGCGAGCGCCCGCGCGAGTTCCACCCGGCGGCGCTGCCCGCCGCTCAGGCTCCCGGGGGCGGCCTCGCGGCGGTCGGCCAACCCCATCAGCTCCAGGTACTCCCCGACGACGGCCGCCCGGTCCGCGGGGTCGTCGTCCCTCGCCGCCACCCCGTAGGCGACGTTCTCGAAGACGGTCATGTGCGGATACACCGTCGGCTCCTGGAACACCACGCCGATCCGGCGCGACTCCGGGGGGTCGTCGGTGACGTCCGCGCCGCGGAGCAGCACCCGGCCGGAGGTCGGGCGGAGGTGGCCGGCGACCGCCTGCACCAGGGTCGTCTTCCCGCAGCCGCTGGGGCCCAACACGCCGACGAGTTCGCCCGACGCGACGCCGAAACTCACGTCCTCGACCGCCGGCTCGCCGGCCCCGTACCGGTGGGTGACCCCGTCGAGTTCGAGGATCACCGCCCGATCACCGTCGGGGCGCGCCCGACCCGCTGCACCGCCGTCAGCACCGCGAGCGCGACCGCGAGCAGCGCCACCGCGACCGGCACGATCCCGTCGATCCCGTCGGTGAGGAACGCGACCCAGATCCGGGTCGGCATCGTCCGCGGGGTGTACGCCACCATCATCGTCGCGCCGAACTCCCCGATGGCCCGCGCGAACGTCAACACGACGCCGGCGAGGATCGACCCGCGGGCCAGCGGGAGCGACACGTTCCGGAACGTCGCGAGCGGGCCGTAGCCCAGCGACCGCGACGCCCGCTCCAAGCGCTCGTCCACCGCGGCGAACCCCGCACGGGCGGTCACCACGACGAACGGGGCGGCCACGAACGTCTGTGCGAGCACGACGCCGAGAAGGCTGTCCGTGAGTGGAAGCCCGGCGGCCGCCGCCGCGCTCCCGATCGGGGTGAACCGCCCCACGGCGGTCAGAAGCATCGCGCCGCCGACGACCGGGGGCAGCACTAACGGCAGCACCACGACCGACTCCACCAGCCGCTTCCCGGGGAACGACCGGCGCGCGAGCACGTAGCCGAGGGGAACCCCCGACGCCGTCGCGACCGCGGTGGCGGCCGGCGCGGTCAGAAGCGAGTTCCGGATCGCCGCCCGCGCGCCGGGGTCCGACAACCCCGCGACGACGCCCGCGGTCCCCGTCCGCACGAGGAACGCGGCGAACGGCACGAGCACGTACACCACCAGCAACCCACCCAGAAGCCCGGGCACGAGCAGTTCGGGCCGGAGCGACGGTCCCGCCGTCCGGGCGGGTTCCCGACTCATCCGCGGCCACCCGGACGGCCGACGGCGGTCACGGGTCGATCGCCTCCGGCGCCGCCCCGACCGCCTGCGGGAGGGGGCCGGCCACCGACAGCCCGGCGGCGGTCAGCCGGTCGGGGTTGTTCACGAGGAACTCGACCAGACGACGCCCCGCGGCCGGCGCGTCGGCGCCGTCACGCACCGTGACGTTGTACACGATCGGCCGGCCGACCGCGGTGTACCCGTCGTCGGTGGTGTAGGTCGCCGTGGCGTACTGCGCCGCACGGTCGGGCGCCGCGAAGTTGTACGCGGGGGGGAACTCGGTGAACCCGATCCCGTGGTCGACGGCCATGTTCCGGTAGACCACGGCGGCCGCCCGCGACCCCGTGGCCACGCCCGTCAGAAGCTGCGGCTCCTTCGGCTCCCGGTAGGCCAGATCCAGCAGCGTCTCCCGCAACCCCGGGCGGTCGTGGACCCGTCCGGCCAGTTCGAACGCCTGGACCGCCCGGTACCCCAGCGGGTCGAGGTCGGGGTCGGCGATCGCAACCGCCCCGGCGTCGGCGTCGGGCGCCACCTCGTACCACGGGTCGCCGGCGTCGAGCCGCCGGCCCGGCGGGGTCCGGGTGTCGTACCCGATCCCGAGGCTGTTCGTGGCGAACTCCACGTCCCAGTCGGTCTCGTCGCCGTACAACCGGTCCCGGAGCAGGGTCGCGTCGGCGCTCACGACGACGTCCGGCGCCTTCGTCCGGTCCTCGATCATCCGGAGCAGGGCGTTGCTCCCGTGGTACTCCCCCCGCAGCCGGATGCCCGTCTCCGACTCGAACGCCGGCCCGACGTGCTCCTCGAAGGTCCGCGCGAGGCTGCCGGCGGAGAGCAGACTCACCGACCGCCCGCCGCCGAGGCAGCCGGCGACGCCGCCGAACGCCGTCGCCGCTCCCGCAGCGAGGACCGCCCGTCGGGTCCGGCGTCTCCGGCCGTCCGATGCAACCATCCTGCACTAACCAGGGGTCGGCGATCACGTTTACTTTCCGACCGCAGCGAAACTATCTGTGGTTTCGCCGTCGGGGGCGACGCCGACGGCGTCCCCGACGAACGGGTGGGGTACCGAGCCGTCCGCCCCCGCAGGTCCCAACGGGACCGCCCGCTTCCGGCGGGCGTCCGACAGTATAATGCCCGCCCGGGGCCGGAGTAGCGGTATGGAGCGATTCGACGTGGCCATCGTCGGCGGCGGCCCCGCCGGATCCGCCGCCGCACACGCCGCGGCGTCGGCCGGGGCGTCGGCGGTGGTCTTAGAGAAGGGGGTGCCGCGGGCCGACCGTCCCGACCGGCTCGGACCCGACTCGACGGACGCCGCGGGGATCCTCGACTACTGGGTGGACATCATGGGGATCCACCCCGACGAGATGCCGGACGACGTCGTGCTCGGCGAACTCGACCGCGCGGAGTTCATCGGGCCGACCGAGTCGCTCACGATGCGGTCGACCGGGATCGGGTCGTCGTACGACCACTTCGGGTTCTGCATGCACCGGGCGCGGTTCGACGACTTCCTCCGCGACCGCGCCGCCGACGCCGGGGCGGACTACCGGGTCGGCGCCTCGGTTCGCGGTGTCGAGACGGATCTCGACGCCGCCGACGGACCCCGTCACCGCCTCGAACTCGCGGGCGCGGACGACGTCGGCGCCGACGCGGTGATCCTCGCCGACGGCCCGCAGCGGCAGGTCACCTCCGGCGTGCTCGACGACCACCTCCCGTTCGACGTGACCGACCGGCTGTCGACCCGCGAGACCAACCACATCGCCTACCAGGAGCACCGCCGGCTCCCCGACCCCGTCTACGAGGAGGTCGCGGGCGCGATCAAGTTCTGGTGGGGGTACATGCCCGGCCACACCGCCTACCCGTGGATCTTCCCGAACGACGACAACGTCGCCCGGATCGGGCTCACGATGCCGATCGGGCTCGACCTCGACGCGGTCGACGACAGGGACGCCTACCCCCTGCTCCGACCGGACGACGACCGGATCCCGCAGGGCAGCGAGTACGTCCGCCGACTGCTCGAAGCGGAGTACGGCGACGAGTACGACGTCGAGTCGGACTTCCCGCTCGTCGAGGAGCGCGGGAAGTCCGCCGGCACCGAGACGTACGCCATCTCCTCGACCCGGCCGATCGACTCGCCGACCGAGGCGGGGATCGCGGTCGTGGGCGGCGCGATGGGGTCGACCTCGGCGTTCCACGAGGGCGGCGACCACACCGCGGTCCGGACGGGAGCCATCGCGGGCGAACTCGCCGCCAACGGCAACCTCCGGGCGTACAACGACCGCTGGAAGGACGCCATCGGCGAGGAGGTGCTCCGGAACGTCGCCATGGCGGACGTCGTCCGCGACTACCACCCCGACGACTGGGACTGGGCGTTCGCGACGGCCCGGCGGCTGCTGGACGGCGGCGGCGGGTACAGCATCCTGAAAGCGAAGAACGTCCGCGCGGGGTTCAGCGCCGCGCGACTCGTCACCAGCTACAAGCGCGAGAAGTTCGCCGCTCGGAACGGCCGGTACGTCCAGATCACCGAGTCGGAGTACGTGGTCTGATCCGCCGGCCCTCCCCCATCGACTCAGAGCGACGCTCGACAATACTTTTGTGCCGACACGATGACTCCGGCGTATGCCACACAAGACGGGGGCTTCACACGTCCTCGCCGCGCTCGTCGCGATCGTCTCGACGTCGTATCTCAACGATATTTTGCAGCGGTTCGTGAGTACGCGCGAACTCCTCGTCTACACGAGCGCCGTGACCCAGCGGGCCACCGAGCGGTTCGGGGTCACGGTGCCGCCGGACTTGGTTCCGGCCGTCGCGTCGGCGGGGCTCGTCTCCGTCCTGATCTTCGTGTGGGGATGGGCGTACCACCGTCGCGTCATCGGGTGACCGGCCGAGCACCACCGGGGTGAGGCGCAACGGGCTTGTGGCCGGGTCGCGTACGCCCGAGTGCGCACCCTCAGTCCCCGTCCGAGTTCTCCCGTCACGGGAGCGATGACCAGACGGCGAACCCGGGTGTGCGACACCGTGGAGCGTCCGCGCCCGAAAGACGGACCGCCCGACACGAGGGTTTCCCGGCCGACGCGGCACGCCGCCACGGGATGACGCCGGCCGTTAGTGTTCCGGGCGACATTCACCTACACCACGGAGACGGGTGCGACACGAGTCCGACGCGGGCACCGGCAGTTCGACATCCCGGGGACGTCCCGACGGCCGTTCCACACGTGTCGAACACCCGGCGTGCTCCGTCGTCCGACTCCCCGCACGACCGAAGCGCTCACCCGCTCCCGCGGCGGGTGACGATTCGGGACGAAAGAAATACACGAGTTCGGCGTGCGCCGGCGGACGGATCCCCCTCCGCGTTCCGGGTCGGCCCCGGCGTCGTGACGATCCGACGCCGGCGTCGACGGGTCGGTCCCGCCCGCAGCGCGACGCGAGTCGCTCGCGCGTGCCCGGCGCCGAGCGCCGTGCCGCCCGTCGGACGCCCGCAGCCCCCGTCGTTCGACCCTCGACGCGCCTCAGTTCCCGCCGGAGTTCCCTTGGGGCGCGCCGGCGGGCTATCCCCCCGAGCACGTCACGGTGACCTCACGCGTGAACGTCGTCTCGACCGCCGGACCGGTCACGGCCGCGGTGATGGCGACCGTCTCCGAGCGCTCGGTGCCGCCGCAGACCACCCTCGCGTGGACCGTGCCCGACTCGCCGACCCCGACGATCGGCGGCGGGGTGAGCCCGAGGATCTTCGGCGGGCGCCCCTTCGACGGGGTGTCGACGCTCGCGTCGACCCGGAGCCGGACGTCCCCGGCGAAGTTGTTTCGGACCGTGAGCACGGGCGCGGTCGAATGGCCGGGCCCTGCCGTGACCGAATGCGACTCGATTCCGAGGTACGCGCCGTCGCCGCTTGCGACCGCGACTTGGATCTCACGCTCCAGCGTCCCCGACGTGAACCCGGCGGTACCGACCGTGGCCGAGAGCACCAACACTGTCACCCCGAGCACCGCGAGGAGACGCCGGAGTCGCATCAGTCGTCCACCTCCGGCCGCGGGACGCCGGCGCCCAGCCGCATCCGTGAGTAGCTGAGATACGTGTGGACGAGGGCCGACACGGAGACCGAAACGAGGAGTAGGAGGAGGATCGCCGGCAGCGGGACGTTCGCGATGGGTGACACGGCGAACCAGTGGCCCAGAACGAGCGGCACGTGGAGTGCGGTGAGCGCCACGTAGTACGGCCCCCACGGGATGTCCTTCGTCGGGACGACCTCCACGTACACCTCCAGGTCGGCGGCGGCGTCGGTCAGCGTCACCATCCCGCGGCTGCGATCGTACTCGAGGAAGCCGCAGTCGTCCATCTTGGGCAGGTGGAACTGGTGGAGCGCGTTCTTCACCCGCTTCCGTTCGGCGGAGGTGAGGCCGGCGACCGGCTTGTCGTACTCCCACGCCGCGACCTGCTCGGCGAGGTCGCCGAGGGTCGCGACGTCCGACCCTCGATGCTCCAGGTAGTGGAGCACGTACCGCCGACGCTGGTTGCTCAGCACCTCGAATATGTCCTCCTCGGTGAGCGAGTTAGCGTGGCTGTACTCGTTGCGAACGGCGGTCGGAACGGTTGTCCGTGTTTGCACGTTGAAGCTCCCCGTTGGTGTCGGTGAAGCGAATGCGCCGTATTGTTACCCGGCTTATAACTGTTCGAGCGGATCGAACGTATCGGCACAAAGACGGGCTGTGTTGGCAATTAGCCGACGTTTAATCGTGAAAAGGCGGTTTGTAACGGACAAACGTAGCCTGCGCTTTCGCGGGGCTGTATATTCCAAAGTCGGACCCGGGCCAGGCATGAGGTGAGGTCGCTCAGGTGGGTCGGGGCCGACGTCGGCGCCGACCCGGGTGGGCGGCACTCACCAACGAGGTCGAAACCCAATGCAACGACGAAAGTTCGTGGTCGGACTCGGATCGCTCGCGGCAGGCAGTGCCGCTGTGCTAGGAACAGGCGCGTACAGAGGTGCAGACGTCGAAACTGACCGTAGCCTCAGTGTTAGCTTCGAAGACGACAGCGCGGCGTTGATACAGCTCGTCCCAAGCAGCCCGTTCGCATCTGAGACTACTGCCGACGCAGGCGGCGTTGAGCGTGCATCGGGTCCCGGTGATGCTGGGGGCAAAACCATCGAAATCGACGTGAGTCGGCTCAACGTGAACGCCGACACGCGACTCAACGACGTGTTCCGGGTGCGGAACACGACCGGGAGTGAGGTCGATCTGACGGTCGCAGACGACCCTGCTACGGATGGCGCGAACGCCGAACCGATCTTCATCTACGCGGACGACGGTTCCAGCGAGACTCGTGTCGACGACGGCTCAGGTGTGAGCCTTGGACCTGGTGAACACGTCGAGATCAACTTCGTGTTCAAATTCAAGAGCAACGACGTGAACAGCCTTCCTGACACTCTGCTTGTCAACGCCGAGGGGGCGACGTAACACCGCAAACTCGGCGTAATTTTTACTACTGCTCCTCCGTCTTCCCGTAGCAAAGCCTGTGAGGGCTCCGTTCACAGGCTAGAGAATTCAATCCGGGGGGCAGTTCATACATACGCAGCGACGTTGTGGTCGGTCCAAAGTGATTCCCGAACTCCTGATTGCGTTGCCCCACGTGGAAGCCGGAAGCGTATACTCGACTCATGATGTAGCTGCAATTTCCGTACAGCTCCGATACAAATGGACCCCTCGGCCGCTTGCCCGGCGGATACGTCGACTTCTTGACGACGCTGGATACTCGCGGGCTGGATAACATCGCACCCTCTGGAACCGAGAAATTCAAACTTTTCAAGCAGATGACGGTCGTCGCCGAAGAGGTCTAACCCCCCCACTCCACATTTCTCACCCGCAAGCGCGTGTCGACCGAATCCCGAGCGCCCGCGCCAGACCCGACGACGCCGGAAACGGGGAGGTTAGTAAGCGCATACTGAAACACGCAGGCCACCCGCAACAACCTAATGACCCTTCGCGCCGTGGGAAAACGCATCGGGGTGGCCGTTCTCGCCGTCGGAGCCGCCGCTCTGCTTCTGGGGGCCATCCTCGGGCAGCCGGTGCTGGTGAGCTTCGTCGAAACCGGGAGTATGCAGCCGACGCTCGATCCCGGCGACGGCTTCGTCGCCGTTCCGACGGCGCTCGCCGGCTCCGTCGGCCCCGGTGACGTCGTCGTGTTCCGCGCGGAGCGGCTCCACGGTGGGGGGCTCGTCACGCACCGGGTCGTCGGCGACACCCCACAGGGATACGTCACACAGGGCGATGCGAACACGTTCACGGACCAGTCGGGATCGGAACCCCCGGTCAAGGAGTCCCAGATTGTCGCGGTGGCGCTCTCGATGGGGGGACACCTCGTCGTGGTGCCGGAACTGGGCACCGCTCTCCAGGGGATACAGAACGGGCTCACGCTCGTCCAGTACCACGCCCTCTCGACGGTCGGGCTCGGGGGCGTCCAAGGTACCCAGAGACTCGCGGTTTCGATCTTCGTCCTCACGATCGCGTGGTACGTCGTGTCGGTCTGGCGGGATCGTGGCCCGGACCGGAGCGACACGGACGACTCGGGCGTGTCGTACGTCAGCGGCCGCGCGATCGTCGTCGGGCTGACGGTCCTCGTGGTCGTCGGCGCGACCGCCACGATGGTGGTTCCGGGCGGTCCTACGAAGTACGAGGTCGTGAGCGCGGAGTTCGACAGTGAGGGCCCACGCGTGATCCCGACGGGAGAGACCGAGACGACGACCCATACCGTCGGCAACGGCGGGGTCGTCCCGGTCTACGTGTTCCTCGAACCCGACGGTGAGGGGATCTCCGTCGACCGATCGCGGATGCGCGTGCCGGCACGGACCGCGACGAACGCGACCGTGGCGCTGTCAGCGCCGCCACAGACCGGCTACTACCGCTTCTTCGTCACCGAGTACCGCTACCTCGCGGTCCTCCCGCAGCCGGTGGTCACGACGCTGTATCACCAGCACCCCTGGCTCCCGATCGTCGTCATCGACGGACTCATTGCGGTCCCGTACTACCTTGTCGGAGCTGCTCTCGTCGGCTCCGAGTCGGTCCGTATGAGCAGCCTCTCGCGGGACAAACCCCTCGGGACACGGATTCGCCGCGCGATCCGCCGACTCTACTCCTGACTCCACGGCGTCTCCCCGCCAAGCGGAGAGTGTCCCCCCTCGATACGGCCGCGAACGGACCAACGAACCCGAGTAAGTCGCCGGCTACTCATGCCGGGCACGCGGTTATAACGCGATTACTAAACCGTGCGTGAGCCGGGCGGGGTGACAGGAA
>CAZIQT010000021.1:0-21332 GCA_964541645.1 uncultured Halobellus sp.
GGGATCGGCACCATCGCCGCCGGCGTCGCGAAGGCCAACGCCGACGTCGTCCACATCTCCGGTCACGACGGCGGGACGGGAGCGTCGCCGAAGACGTCGATCAAGAACGCGGGGCTCCCGTGGGAGCTGGGGCTCGCGGAGGCGAACCAGATGCTCCGGGGCACCGACCTCCGGTCGCGAATCCGCGTCACCGTCGACGGCGGCATGAAGACCGGCCGCGACGTGGCGATCGCGGCGCTGCTCGGCGGCGAGGAGTACGTCTTCGGGACGGCCTCGCTCGTCACCTCCGGGTGCGTGATGGCGCGGCAGTGCCACGAGAACACCTGTCCGGTCGGCGTCGCGACCCAGCGCGACAAGCTCCGGAACCGGTTCCCGGGCCAGCCCGAACACGTCATCAACTACATGACGTTCATCGCCCAGGAGCTCCGGGAGATCATGGCGGAGCTCGGCTTCCGGTCGCTGGAGGAGATGATCGGCCGGCCCGGCCTGCTCGCCCAGCGGGAGACCGACCACGAGAAGGCCAGCCACCTGGACCTGTCGGCGGTCGTCGCCGAGCCGGCGGGCAACGACCGGCTGAAGACCGAAGACCAGACCCACGAGGGCGTGGCCGACCAGCTCGACTACGACCTCATCGAGGCGGCGGCGCCCGCGCTGTCGGAGGGGACGCCGGTGGCCATCGACCGGGAGATCTCGAACGTCGACCGCGCGGTGGGTGCGACCCTGTCGAACCGCATCTCCCAGCGGTACGGCGGCGATGGGCTCCCCGACGACACCATCCAGTGTCGGTTCGACGGCGTCGCCGGCCAGTCGTTCGGCGCGTTCCTCGCCGGCGGGGTGACGATGCACCTCACCGGCGCCGCCAACGACTACGTCGGCAAAGGGCTCTCCGGCGGTCGGGTGATCGTCGAGACCCCGTCGAACGCGGCGTACGCCGCCGACGAAAACGTCCTGATCGGGAACGTGGCGCTGTACGGCGCCACCCAGGGCGAGATGTACGTCAACGGCGTCGCGGGCGAGCGCTTCGCGGTCCGCAACTCCGGCGTGAAGGCGGTCGTCGAGGGCGTCGGCGACCACGGGTGTGAGTACATGACCGGCGGCGCGGTCGCGGTCCTCGGCGACACCGGCAAGAACTTCGCCGCGGGCATGTCCGGCGGCGTGGCGTACGTCTACGACCCCGACGACGAGTTCGCGGCGACGGCCAACACCGGGATGGTGTCGCTGTCGGACTCCCTCGGGGACTCGGACCGCCGGCTGCTGAAGCGCATGGTGGAGAACCACGCGGCGTACACCGACAGCGACCGCGCGGCGTGGATGCTCGCAGAGTGGACCGACGTCGTCGGCGACTTCGTGAAGGTGATGCCCGACGCCTACGCCGAGGTCATCGCGGAGCGCGCCCGCGACGACGTCCGGACCGACCTCCCGCCGGCGGCGACCGCCGCCGCCGACGCGCGCGAGGGCGACGCGGCCGTCCAGACCAGCGACGACTGAGGCGCCCCGGCCAGTTTCATACGCCTCGGGCGCACGCACTGCGGAGCCGACAGTATATATACGTCGCCGCGCAACCCCGGGTATGCGACCCGAGGGGGGGAGCCCGCAGCGCGCACCCGACCGTGCCGTCAGCGAGACGGTCAGTTTCGTGCTCGTGTTCGCGCTGGTGGTCGCCTCGGTCGGCACGGTCTACGCCGTCGGGGTCTCGGAGCTCGAAGCCGCCCGCGACGCCGAACGGGTCGAGAACGCACAGCGCGCGTTCGACGTGCTGGCGGACAACGTCGGCGACCTGCTCGACGGCGCCCCGAGCCGCGGCACCGAGGTGAAACTCGCCGCGGCGACGCTGCGGTCGACGGACGACGCTACGGTGAACGTCACCGTCCGGCGTCCGGACGGCACCGAGGCGTTTTCCTCCGGCACGGTGGGGCTCTCGCCGCTGGTGTACGACGTCGAGGCGGGCGGCGCGGTCCGGCTGAGCAACGGTGCGGTGCTCCGTGACGGCGCCGACGGCGGCGTCACGGTCGTCCGGGGGCCGCCGCTCGTGGCCGACGACGACCGACTCCACCTCACGGTGCTCAAAACCGAACACGTCGGGTCGGCGTCGGTGGGCGGCGACCGGACCGTCCGGATCCGGACGGCCGCGGGGCGGCCGCGGCTGCTCCACGACGACGAGTCGGCCGCAAACGACACGGTGTTCGTGAACCTCACGACGCCGTACACCGACGCGTGGGCGCGCCACTACGAGCCGGTCGGGTTCTCCTGCACCGAGACCGCGGCGCCGACACCCGACGCCCCCGGAGCGGTCTCGTGTCGTACCACCGGCGCCGATCGCGTCACCGTGGTGTTGCTGCGCGTGACGACCACCTTCGAGTGACCCGGCCGACACTCAAAGCCGTCTTTGAGCTTCGGGGAGGTATTTGTGGGTTCCTACCTACGGATGGTATATGGCACAGAAGCAGACGGTCCGCGCCCGATCGACCGGGCAACGCGCCCGAGACGACGACCACACCGCCCGCAGCGAGGACCTCCACGTCCGGAGCTACGCCCACGAGTGGGCCCACGACGTGACGGTCGAGGTGGTCGACCCCGACGGCGACGTGGCGTTCGACGCCGACTACTACATCCTGCCGGGCGACGCCGAAAGCGAGGTCGACGCGCTCCCCGACGGCGAGTACGAGGTCCGCGCGACGCTCGACAACGACGCCCGCGAGACCGCGACCTGTCGGATCGGCCCCGAACCCGACCGGACCGCCGTGGTCGAGTTCGGCAACGGCGTCCTCAGCCTCACCGAGGGGCTGCCGACGCGGTAGCGGCGTCAGTTCAGTTCGACGGTCACGTTGTTCTCCGTGACGTGGAGGTAGGTGATGAACGACTCCCCCGCGGGGGTGTCGTACCGGAGCACCCCGCCAGAGGCGCTGGTGGCGATCTGTGAGGTGCCGCGGTTCCCCGGCCCGTGGCTCACCCGGAGGTCGAAATCCGAGTCGAACTCCGCGAAGTAGTGTCTGGTGAGGATCCGGGCGTTCTGGACGTCGCCGCCGTCGTAGGTCGTCGGCTCGCCGTCGTCGGCGTGATCGAACGTCGTCGGGTCGGCACTCCGCGTGGCGGAGGCGTTGCGGGCGTCCCAGTCGATCGCGGTGTCGTCGTCGACGTTGCTCCCGCCGTAGGTGAACGTCTGCGACGTGCTGGTGAAGTCGACCTCGATCACGGTGTCGCCGTCGCCGTCGCAGGCGAGTCGGACCGCGCCGGAATCGGAGGCGATCGAGTCGTTCGTCCACCGGTGGACCCCCTCGGGCGTGCCGGCGTCGTGGTAGTAGACGTCCATCGTCAGGGTCTCCGACCCGGGCGTGCCGCCGTTACAGTAGTTGTTCCCGATCCCGTTTGGTACCTCCACGACCGCCTCGTAGGCCGTGTCGCCCTCCTCGATGTAGAACGACGCCCAGAGGTTGTTGAACGTCCCCCGGTCCTTCCTGATCGACGCCTCGAAGTCGGTGACCGAGTGGCCGTCGCCGATCCCGCGGACGGCGACGCCCTCGTCCTTCTCGGGCAGCGTGAACGCGCCGACCTGACCCGTGGTCTCCAGGACGACCGTGGCGGTTCGGGTGCCGTCGTCGACGCTGACGGTTCCGGTGGTGCGGGTGCGGAAGTACTCCGCCCACCCGCGGTAGTACTCGCTGTGGACGGTGACCGACACTGTCCCGTTCCGCACGGGGTTGTCGTACTGCCGAATCGACCCGTCGGGGTTCTCGACGTCGTACGGCGCCCCCGCGCCGTCGACGTCGGTACCGGCCTCGACGGGATACACCCGGCTCAGGTCGCCGTCCCGGCGGACGAGCGCGGTCGTCGCCCCGGACGCGGCGTCGGTCGACCGGACCCGGACGACCGGGAGCGTCAGCGTGGTCCCGCGGTAGTGGAACTCCGGCGGCGACACCATCGCGGTTCCGCCGCCCTCCCGCCGCCAGACCCCGCCGCCCTGGTAGGCGACGGTAGTGTCGCCGGTCCGGTAGGTGACCGACCCCAGCGACGCGTTGTAGATCGTCTCGGTCCTGCCGGCGGTGTAGTTCGTGTGGGTGATCCGGAGCCACCCGGAGTCGGCGTCGGTCGCGTAGTCGCCGTCGGTCGTCCGGCCGAGGTCGACGGTCTGAGTCCCGCCCTCGCCGAGGCCGACGACCGCCGTTCTGGCGTCGAGCAACGTCATGGCGTGTTCGGCCCGGTCGACCGACGTGCGGTGTTGGACGTCGTCGACGGCGGTCCCGCCGATCGCGACGACCACCCCCGCGCCGGCGATGGTCAGCGCCAACAGCAACACCAGCCCGAGGTTCGCCGAGACCGCACGGTCGGTCACGCGTGGCCCACCCCCGGATCCGGGCCGGCGAGCGACAGCGACCCCGACGGCGACCCGTCCGCGACGACGAGCGCCGGGCCGGCGGCGTCGAGCCGCACGACCACCCACCCCCCGTTCACCGACCCCTCGTCGAGGTCGACGAGCGTGGCGACGGTGAGCCGGACGCGCACGCCGGAGCGCGCCGACTCCAGCCGCAGTTCGTGCCGCGCCGGCTGGCCGGCCGGGGTCGAGACCTCAGCCACGTCGATCCGGTAGGACTCCCCGGCGACCCGCGGGGGGAGATTCACCCCGACGCGGACGGACCGCGAGCGCGCGTCCGCCCGGGCGAGCCGGTCGGCGCCGTCGATCCCGGCGGCCAGCTGCTCGGCGACGACGGTGAGCTCCTCGCGGACGACGCTGGTGCGCTGGTCCTGGACGTAGCCGCCCGCCCCGACGAGCAGCCCCGAGACCAGCACTGCCGTGATCGCCAGCACGATCACGTAGTTCACCGTGATCGAGACGGCGCGGGCCGCACGCGGGGCCGAGGCCGGACGGTCGGCGGCGCCGCGCCGGGTCATTCCGGCACCACCCCGACCGTCGCCGCGTAATCGAGTTCGTCGGTCCGGTAGGTGACTTCGAGTTCGGCGCCGTGGATCGCGTACGTCCAGTACGGCGACCCCGACCCCGCGTTCAGCCCGGACAGCGACAGCGCCGACGGCGGCTCGTCGACGACCATCGTGTAGGTGCCCGCCGCCGCCCCGCCGTTGCGGTACGCGACGGTGACGCTTCCGGTGGTCTCGCCGAGCGCCCCGAGCGCCGGACACGGCGCCCCGCCCACCGAGGCGTTCGGCACGTCGACCGCGAAGGTGCCGCCGGTCACCGACCCCGCCGGGCAGGTGGTCGTGGTCCCGCCGTCGACCACGCGGACCGCCGGCCCGCTCCCGGTGTCGTAGACGGCCGCGCTCCGCGTCCCGACGCCGGAGGTGACGTTCACCCGGAAGGCGGCGGACGGCCCGGTCGGCAGAGCCGACCGCTCGACGGTCAGCCGCAGCGACCGGACGTCGGTCACGCCCGTCACGACGGTCCAGTCGGACGCGCCGCTGGCGTTGACGTAGCTCCGCGCGGCGTCGGCCTGCCGGATCCGGGTCCCGTTCGTGGTTCCGGCGACGTCGACGTCGGCGGCGTGCCCCGAGACGGCGGCGTGGTGCGACGCGAGGTCGTCCCACTCTCCCATCGTCGCGTCGAACGCCCGGTTCAGGTCGGCCGCGGAGGTGTTGTTCCGCCGGTTCACCGACGCGACGGCGTCGACCCCCGCCGCCCGCGCCCCCGAGGCGTACTCGATCGCGGGCGCGCCGTCGACCCCGGAGTCCCGCGTCGCGAGGTTGCCGGTGTAGATCGCGGTGTTCAAAAGCAGCGCGAGCGCCACGAACACGACCGCGAGCGCCAGCGCTCCGACCAGGAGGAGCTGGCCGCGGTCGCGGGGTGGGCGTCTCACATCCGCCATACGACGAGCTCCACCTCCACGACCGAGTAGAGCGCCTGGTCGGGGTCAGCGTCGGGGACGAGGTACGACGCGTTTCCGAGGTCGGTGCCCGAGACCGACCCGTCGGGGTCGCGCAGCGGATCGCCGTCGGCGAGCGTGACCGTTCGGCTGGCGGCCGAGGCGTGGTCGCTCGGCTGCCCGAGGTCGACGACCGGCACGCGCTGTCTGTCGCCGGTGTCGTCGACGTAGTACAGCGTGAGGTCGAAGACGATCCCGCGGTCCAGGAACGTCTCCGTGAGAGTCTCCCCGAAGGTCGTCGGCGGCGCCCCCTGCACGTAGCCGTCGGTCGTCGCCCCGTGCCAGGTGTCGCCCGACTCGTTCCAGTACAACAGCGTCGGTGTCAGCGTCCCGTTGTCCGCGGCCGCGGCGAGGACGCCCTCCGCGACGGCCGCCTGCTGGTTCTCGATGTGCTGGCTGGAGGTGCTGCCTGTCAGCGGCGTGACCGCGGTCACCTGGAGCGCGAAGACGAGACTCGAGAGCAGGATCAGCGACGCCGCGATCGCCTCCAGCGTGTGGGCCTGTGCGCGGTCCATCACCACGTCCTCACGACGAGCCGTCTGGTCTGCCCCTCCAGCGCGACGGCGCGGGTCGCCGACGCCACCGACGTCGTCTCCGGCGGTGCCGGTCCAGCCGCGAGCCGCACCCCGCTGTCGACGACCGAGCCGTTGGCGTAGCGGATTGTCACGTTGACGTCCCGGGTTCGATCGAGCGCGAACAGCTCCCGCGTGGTGGTCGCCGAGGTGTTGAACGCACACGTCGACGGCGCCGGCCCCCCGCCGTTCAGCTGGTCGAAGAAGCCCTCGGTACACGTCCGGTTCAGGACGTACGGCTCCGCGGGGTCGCCGAGCTGGTCGGTCGACAGCGACGTCGCGATCCGGTCGGCGGTCTGCGGTCCCTCCGTGCTCTGAAACGGCGCGAAGATCGTCGGCACGAACGCGACCACGAACGCGACCACGAGCAGGAACAGCCCGACCCCGATCGCGAAGTCGACGGTGGTCTGGGCGCGCATCACCCTACCACCATCCACACGGCGAGCGCGATCGTCTGGAGCACGACCACGAACTTCACCCCGGAGACGATGTCGGCGTTCCGGATGTACCCGCTGATGAACCCGGATAGCGCGGCCTGGAGCGTGACGGCGTGGAAGAACAACACCGACAACAGGTCGGTGTCGACCCCTTCGCCGAACTCGAGTCCGCCGGCGGCCTCGCCGCCCCCGCCGCCCGCCTGCGACGCGAGCCCCGCCATCACGTCGAGGAACTGGGTCTTGAGGATGGCCATCACCCCCAGGAGCGTGAGGTACGTCATCAGGATGATCGCCACCTGCATCCGGGTTCGGGACTTCCGCTCGCGTTCGATGTCGTCTTGGGTCTCGGAGGCCTGCGCCGCCGTGGTCAACACCTCCGTGATCTGGCTCGACGCCTCCTGGGCCTTCGAGACGAGCTTGACCGTCCGCGCCAGCCGCGGGATGTGGTACTTGTTGTTGAACTCCACCAGGGCGCTCCGGAGGCTCATGCCGTAGGTGACCTTCGCGTGGATCGTCTCGAACTCCTCCGACAGCGTCCCGGAGGAGGTGTCGGAGACGGTCTCGAACGACTCCAACAGGGTCTGGCCGGTGTCGTTGGCGCTCGAGAGCTTTCGGAGGGTGTCGGAGAGCTTCCCCACCACGGCGTTCCGCGACCGCAGGTTCCACGAGTGGAAGACCGCCAGCGGGATGCCGATCACGTACACCGGCGCGTACCACCACACGAACGTGCCCCACACGGGGTTGTTCACCATCCCCTGCCAGGCCAGCGGCGCCGCCCCGTTCGCGACTGCGACCGCGAGCAGGACCGCGGCGGCGGGGACGGTCACGACCAGCGTGTACAGCGGGTGGTCCCGGAAGAACAGGTCCGGCCGCCGGAGGAGCTGTCCGGTCTTGTAGGTCCCCTCCCGGGCGCGGATCCGGTCGAAGATCCGGAACTCGCCCACGAAGCTCTCGATCAGACCCATGTGCACCAGCCCCTCGCGGGTGACCTGCTCCAGCCGGTCGGTGCCGTTCGACGGCTGGAGGTAGCCGTCGCCGGGGTCGTCCTGTTTGACCGTCGAGACCAACACCAGAAACCCGACGCCCGTCAACGGGATGAGCGCGTAGACGGTCCCGTACAGCAGCCGTTCCTGGGCCTGCCCCAGCATGCTCATGATCACCAGGATGATGATGAGAAGCAGGGGAAACAGCGACAGCGTCATGTACATCTCGCCGAACAGCTCCAGGGTCTCCAGGACGGTCTCCTGTTCCTGCTTGGCCGTCCGGCGGTGTTTCTCCTTTTTGTCGTCGAGAAACCCCTCCATGCTCCCGCCGGAGTTCACGATCGAGAGCATGTCCGACAGGAACTGCGAGAGCTCCTCGGAGGGGGTCACCATGGCCTGCTCCCGGATCGCGTTCCGGTAGTCGGTGCCGAAGTACTCCGTCTCGCGGACGATGCTCTGGAACTCCCTTGCGACCTCGCCGTAGGTGTCGTCGGCGCGGGCCATCGCCTCCAGGATCTCCAACTGGTTCAGCCCGCCGACCGACAGCGCGTACATGAACGAGATCGCGTCGGGCAGGAGCATGTTGATCTCCCGTTTGCGGCCCGAGGCGGTCGAGTACGGGACGGCCACGAGCGCCCCGAACCCCACCCCGAACCCGATCGTTCCGAAGACCAGCCCCGAGACGGCCGTCACGACGGGCACGGTCAGGGCGTCGAGCGCGGCCGCCGTCGCGGCGTCGGGGGCCGGGAGCCCGATGCTGATCACGCCGGGGGAGACCAGCCCCAGCTCGAAGACCGCCCACCCGAGCAGGGTGCCGAACACCCACAGCACCCCGCCGCCGATCGCGCCCACGGCGAGCGCCCGCGAGAGGTACAGCTCGACCGTCGCCGACATCCGGGCCTGTTCGAGCTTCGTCCCGACGTCGCTCACGAAGTCGCCGTCCTCGTCGAAGACGAACCGGAACACCGGGTAGAAGGCGTCCCCGAGGACGTCGGTGCTGCCGTCGACCCGCCCGTCGTCGGCGTCGCCGACGTCCAGACTCACGCCGACCGCCCCCCGCCTTCGCGTTCGCGTTCGCCCTCGGCGTCGTCGCCGTCTCCCTCGGCGGCGCTGTCGGCATCGGGCTCCGAGCCACCCCCGGACCCGGCGACGACACCGCCGTCGGAGGCGGCCTGGTCCCCGTCGGCGTCGCTCCCGCCGCGGTCACCCTCCTCGTTGGGGTCGACCTGCTCGAACCCGCTCGCGTCCCACATCGTGCCGTCGCCGCCGTCGGCGTCCCCGTCGTCGGAGTCGTCGTCCGTCCCCTCCAGCAACTCCTTGATCCCGAGCGACTCCTCGGGATCGGACCCGGACGCGGCGTCGTCGTCCGGCTCCGGCCGGTCCCCGGACGCCGCCCCGTCGTTCGACTCCTCGTCGAACCGGTCGAACAGGTCCACCCCGCCGGCGCCCCCGTCGTCCGGCTCCGCTCCGTCGTCGACGACGTCCCACGCGACCGCGTCGTCGTCGTCCGATCCGTCGGCGTCCGCTGCATCGTCCCCCGCGTCGGCGGTCGTGCCCGCTGCGGGCTCGCCCCCGGAGTCGTCGTCGGGACCCGCCGGACCGGTCGACGGTCCGGAGCCGTCGTCGAGCGCGGGCGGCGCCCGGCCGTCGAGGGCGTCGAGTTCGTGGTGTTCCCCGCCGGTCGCGGCGACGTCGGGCGCGGACTCCACGCCGACCAGCGCGTCGGCGACGTCGACGCCGTCGAGGTCGCGGTAGTCGGGCCACAGTTCGTCCTCGGCCCGCGCGAGGATCCCCGCGCACGTCTCGCGGACCGCCGCCGCAGGGGTAGGACGGGGCACCATCTCCTCCTTCTCGGGGTCGACGTCGATCTTCACCGACTCCATCTCGCGGAGGTCCTCCAGGCTGCGTTCGAGCTCGTCGCGTGCCATGAGCGCGAGGATGGTCTCCTCGTCGTTGATGAACGCCTGGAGCGTCGCCGCCACCTGGGTGTAGGTGTTGAGCCCGCGGTCGATCAGGTACGCGAGCACGACGCGCCGCTTGAACAGCTCGTCGTCGAGCTCCGACTGCGTCCACCCGCGGTCGAACTTGATGTCCTCTAAGGTGTTCGAGGAGCCCATCTTCAGGAACTCGTCGCCCTCGGCCTGCCACTGGTAGACGTCCTGGACGTTGATCTCGTCGTTCTCGGCGTCGTAGTGGTTGATCTCGGTCAGCGACTTGTTCCGCCGGACCTTGTCGCCCTGCACCCGCGTGGAGGTCTGGATCGACACCAGATCCAGGGCGGTGAACATCGTCTTCGAGACGTTGATCGGGTCGGTGGTGAACCGCTTCAGCACCTCGCCGACGCTGTCGGCGTGGAAGGTGGTGTAGGTGGTGTGGCCCGTCGACATGACCTGAAACAGCGTCCGGCCCTCCTCGCCGCGGATCTCCCCCATGACGATGTAGTCGGGGCGTTGTCGGAGGGCGGCCTCCAGCAGGTCGAACTCGTCGACGTCGCCGCCGTCGTCGTCGCTGAACGACGGCCGCGTCACGCTGGCGACCCAGTTCCGTTGCGGGAGCTCCACCTCCCTGGTGTCCTCGATCGAGACGATCTTGGCGTTCGAGGGGATGAAAAGCGACACCGCGTTCAGCGAGGTGGTCTTCCCCGAGGCGGTCCCGCCCGCGAAGATCAGGCTCTTGTCGTTCTCGATACACAGCCACAGGAACGCCATCTCCTCCAGCGAGAACGTCTTCCAGTTGACGAGGTCGACCGGGGTGAACGGGACGTCCTTGAACTGTCGGATGGTGTAGTTGGTGCCGTGGTCCGACACCTCCCGGCCGAGCGTCAACTGCGCCCGCGACCCGTCCGGAAGGGTGGCGTCGACCTGCGGCCGGCGCTTCGAGATCCCCTTCCCCGAGCGCTGGGCCAGCTTCACCACGAAGTCGTCGAGTTCGGCCTCGCCGTGGGAGACGTTGGTGATGATCTGCTCGTAGTCGGAGTGGTAGACGAACACCCGGGAGTTGTACCCGTCACACGAGATGTCCTCGACGTTGACGTCGTGTTTGATCCCGTCGATCCGCTCGTAGCCGATGAAGTCCCGCCGGAGCACGTACAGCAGCTTCTCCACCTGGTAGTCGGTGAGTTCCGCCGAGTCCTCCGCGAGCACCGCCGGCTCCGGCCGGGCGGCGATCCCGTCGAGCGAGGGGTCGGCGTCAGACGCCCCGCCGCCGTCGAGGAGGGCGTCGACCCGGCCGCCGAACGACCCCGGCCGGAGCCCGAGCGACCGGGCGACCCTCGCCAGCCGCCGCTCCGAGCGGTTCGGTGTCGGCCCGTCCGTTCCGCCGTCGGGGCCGCTGCCGAGGCCGAAATCGAGGTCGAACCCGCCGAGCAGCCCGTCGTCGCTCCCGCCGGACTCCGACGGCAGCACCGACAGCCCCGCGGCCCGCGGATCGTCGGGGACCCGATAGAGGTTGTACCGCTCCAGCAGCTCCAGCGCCCGCTGCTCGATCGTGCGCCGGCGGGTTCCGGGGGCGTCGGCGACCACGCGGTCGTCGTCGTACTTGATCGCGGTCCGGAGCTTCCCGGTCAGGAACTCCACGAGGTCGGCCTCGATCGGGGTCCGGTGGGGCTGGACCACGTAGTACTTCTTCTCGTTTTCCTTCGTCGAGTGGAAGACGATCACGAACGCGTGGGGCTCGTCGACCCAGTAGCGTTCGACCTCCCGGAAGTGGCTCTTCTTCGCGAGCGGGACCGCCTTCTCGAGGTCGTACCGGTTGGCCACGGTGGTCGCGCCCGCGGCGTCGGAGAAGAACGCGTCCTCGTCGAACTCGGGATCGACGTCGACGGTCCGCTCGTCGACGACATCGCCGAGTTCCGCCGCCCGCGCCGCGCCGCGGGCGAGGGTCTCCTCGATCGCGTCGGGGTCGAACCCCAGCGCGGATTCGGCGTCGAACGGTTCGATCTCGCCGTCGGCGTCGCGGGGGCGGGAGCCGTCCGCGGCGTAGTAGTACTCCCGCTTGTAATGTTCCCAGAGCCACTCGCCTTTGACCACGGGGGTCGTCGCGGGGTCGCAGAACGCCTCGAACGCCCGCTGGTGTCGGACCGCGGTTCCGGCGGCGTCGGCGACGACCGCCGGCGCCTCCGTCGGGTGGAAGTCGAGGTACGCCCCGGGGTCGAGCCCCACCTCCGCCCAGTCAGCCCGGGTGGGCGTCGGGATCTCGACCGCGTCGCTGTCGTCCCACCGGCCCACGTCCCCGTCGTCGCTCCGGTCGCGCCGCTCACGCGGGTCGTACCCGCGGTACAGCGTCTCGACGTCGGTCCCGTCGCCGTAGGTCGCGAGGAAGTCCGCCCAGGTGTACTCGCCGACCGCGACCCGCGGCTCCGGGTCGGGATCGGCGTCGGCCGGTCCGGCGGCCGTCCCGCCGTGGTCCGGCTCCCCCTCCCGGATCGCCGGCGCGTCGGCCGCCGGGCCCGCTTCGGCCCCGTCCCCGGCCGGCGCGGCGGCCTCCCCGTCGAGGGGGGGTTGGTCGGTCCCCCCGCCCCCCGACGCGCCCTCCCCCTCCCCAGCGGGGGGCGCGTCGTCGTCGGTTGCCATCGAGTCGCACTCGACAGCCTCCGCGAAAAAGGCTTCCGGCGCGCCTATCAGATCTCGTAACCGGGGCGACCGGCGGCTCGGACGCCGAGCCCCCGCAGTCGTGCGACCGGCGCCCCCACCCGAGGCAAGCCCCACGGCGACGAGCGGCGACGGGGCGAGCGGGTCGCCGGAGCCGTCGCCGCGGACCGACCCGCCTCCGGCGCCGGGCACGGGTGGACGATGATCGGGACGGGGCTCGACCGGGACGTCGGGATCGACGACGCACGGATACATGACAGTTCCCGTATCTGGAGAGTATATACAGAATGAGCTCCTTAACCGTCGAAGCGCGTCAAAAATACGTACAACTCGAAAAACGAATCGAGTATACTATACGGCTGATAACTGAATCGGTGCGGCTCGGCGCCCGCGACCGGCCGCCGGCACCCGGCGGTAGCAGCACTTATTCCCGGCGGTTCACAACCACGCGGTATGGCCTCATCCATCACGCGGCTGGACTCCGACGCGGAGGTCCCCGAGGCGGCCTTCGACGACTACATCGTCGACCTCGACTTCCACGTCAACCCGATGCCCGACGAGCTGGTGTCGTACGTCGACGACGACGTGCTCGCGGAGAAGCTGTCGACGGAGTTCGGTCCGACCCCGGTCGTGGGCAAGTGGGACGCCGCCTACGCCATCAAAGAGGGCACCGAAGGGCTGTTCACCCAGGGCCGCGCGGAGTACGCCGACGACGTCCGGGAGGCCTGTGCGAAGTTCGCGATCGACGACCCGATCGTCAACCCCGGGGTCAACACGCTGAACCTCCAACACCACCCGCTTCTGAAGAACGCGGTCTGTCAGGCCGCGAACGACTACATGCTGGAGCAGTTCGCCGACGAGGGGATGTACACCTCGATGATGGTCCCGAAGTGGGATCCCGACTACGCCGTCGAGGAGATCGAGCGCGTCGGCGGCGAGGACAACGTGGTGGCCGCGTACTCGTGGTTCGACCCCAAGGTGCCGTGGGGCGCCGAACAGTTCGACCCCGTCTTCGAGGCCCTGGTCGACAACGATCTCCCGCTCTTACTCCACGGCTCGCTGGCGTACTGGCCCCAGCACAGCTACATCGGCGACGAGATGCTGACCTGGACCGAAGTCTTGGGGTTCGACTGGCCGATCCACGGCATCGTCAACCTGCTCAACCTGATCATGCGCGGGGTGTTCGACGAGTATCCCGACCTCAATGTCGTGTTCCAGGAGGCGGGCCACTGGTGGGTGCCGTTCCTCCGGTACCGGATGGACGAGTTCTACGAGATGCATCCGGAGGACGTCCGGATCACCCCCCGGAAACACGCCGCCGGCGAGCGGTACCTCGACCGGACCCCCAGCGCGTACCTCGACGACAACGTCTACCTCTGCACCCAGCCGTTCGCCATGCCACGGAACGCGGGCGAGGCCGAGGCGATGCTGGAGTTGAGCCACGCCGAGTCGATGTTCACCTACTCCAGCGACTGGCCCCACCAGACGCTCGACCCGCCGACGTGGTTCTACACCTCGCGGGCGTTCGACGCCGACACCCGGGCGGCCATCCTCCACGGCAACGCCTTGGAGATCCTCGACATCTGAGACCGATGAGCACGCACCCAGCGGACGACGACGGCTTCACGCGGGTCGCAGCGGCCGCGGAGATCGACGCCGGCACCGGGATCGCGGTCGACGTCGGCGGGATCGAGGTCGCGGTGTTCAACGCCGACGGGGAGTTTTACGCCATCTCGAACCGGTGTGCCCACCAGCAGGCCCCACTGTGCAAGGCGGGCGAGGCGAAGATCAACGCCGAGGACACCTGGACCGCCACCCGCGGCGGGGTGAACGAGGCCGAGTGTACGGTCTCCTGCCCGTGGCACCTCTGGGAGTGGGACCTCGAAACCGGCGAACACGCGGTCTCGGGCAAGCGGATCGCGACGTTCGACTGCGAGGTCGAAGACGGCGAGGTCTACGTCGCGGTGCCGGGGTAGGTCGGGCCCCGACTACTCCCCGAACGGCCACGCGTCGCTGCCGGCCCGGGTCAGGATGATGTTCGTCGACTCCCAGAACAGCACTTCCTCGCCGTCGTCGTTCTCGGCGCGGAGTTCGACGTCGACGTAGCCGCGATCGTCGCGGCTTTCCGAGGCGTGGGTCGCCGGGATCTCGATCCCGACCGAGACGACGTCGCCGGGACGGACCGGACTCGGCCACCGGAGTTCGTCGAGTCCGAACGACCCCACCGACGCGGTGTCGTTCAGGAACCCCTCGGTCAGGAGCGCCATGCACGACCCACCGGTGTGCCACCCGCTGGCGATCAGGCCGCCGAACATCGTCTCCCGTGCGGCCTCGGGGTCGACGTGGATGGGCTGGGGATCGTACCGGCGTGCGAACTCGATCAGCTCCTCGCGGTCGGCGGAATAGGAGCCGAGATCGTGGGTCTCGCCGGCGTCGACGTCCTCGAAGTATCGGACCATACGGGGCTCAGAGGTACGCCTCCTTCACGTGGTCGCTCTCGAGCATCCCCGTCCCGGTGTCCTCCCGGACGACCCGGCCGTTCTCCAGGAGGTAGGCCCGCTCGGCCATCTTCAGCGCCCGGTTGACGTGCTGTTCGACCAGCAGAACGGTGACCTCCTCGCTGATCTCCTCGATCTTGCCGAACACCCGGTCGGTGATCTGGGGCGCCAGCCCCTCGGAGGGCTCGTCCAACGCGAGGATCTTCGGCCGGGCCATGAGCCCGCGACCGATCGCGAGCATCTGCTGTTGGCCGCCGCTCATCGACTTCGCGAGCTGGTCGGAGCGCTCCTCCAGGATGGGGAACAGCTCGAACACCTCCCGCATGGTGTCGCCGAGCCCCTCGCGGTCGGTGTAGGCGCCCATCTGGAGGTTCTCCCGAACGGTCATGTCCCCGAAGAGGTTCCGCTCCTCGGAGACGTGGACGAACCCGCGTTCGACGATCTCCGTCGGGTTCATGCCGGCGGCGTCGGACCCCCAGACGGTCACGCGGCCGTCGTCGACCGAGTGGAGCCCCGACATCACCCTGAGCAGCGTCGACTTCCCCGCGCCGTTGGGGCCGACGATCGAGACCACGGCGTCCTCCTCGGAGACCTGGAGGTCGAGGTCCCAGACCACCTGGATGTTGCCGTAGGAGACGTCGATGCCGTCGAGTTCGATCACGACTCCTCGGCCCCCAGGTACGCCTCGGTGACCGCCTCGTTTGTCCTGATCTCCTCGGGGGTGCCCTCCGCGATCTTCCGGCCGCTTTTCAGGACGATGATCCGGTCGGCGGTGCCCATGATCGCGTCCATGATGTGCTCGATCCAGAACACCGAGATCCCCCGGTCGTCACGGAGCCGGCGGATCGTATCCGACAGCGCCTCGATCTCGCCGGGGGTGAGGCCGCTCGCGATCTCGTCGAGCAGGACGAGGTCCGGGTCCGACGCGACCGACCGCGCCAGCTCCAACTGCTTCTGCTGGGCGATCGGGAGGTTCCGCGCCTCCATGTCGGCTTTGTCCTCGAGGCCGACGAACGCGAGCGCCTCCCGGCCGCGACGTTCGGCCTCCGCCTGGGAGATCGACTCCTCGGACCCGAACAGCGCGCCGGTGACGGCGTTTTCGAGCACGGTCATCTCCCCGAACACCCGGACGATCTGGAAGGTCCGGAGCAGCCCCGACCGCGCGATCTCGTGGGTGTCGAGCGCCAGCAGGTCCTCGCCGTTGAACGTGATCCGGGAGTCGTCCTCGGGGTCGAGCACGCCGGTGATGGTGTTGAAAAGCGTCGTCTTGCCCGCGCCGTTGGGGCCGATGAGCCCCACGATCTCGCCGCGGTCGATCTCGAAGTCCACCCCGTCGACCGCGACGAGGCCCCCGAACTTCTTCGTGACGTTCGCGGCCTCAAGCATTGGTGGCTGAATACACGCCGGCGTCGGGTAATAACCGTTTTGTCTCGGGGCGTGGTGACGGTTCCCGGCCCGTCAGTCCGCTTCGGTCTCCGCGGGCGTCCCGCCACTGCCGCCCCCGGACAGCACCTCGTACTCCTCTAAGAGGTCCTGGACGGTGACGATGATGCCGCTCCGGAAGTAGAGGAACAGCACGATCAGGAGCGCGCCGAAGATCGCCGCGCGCCAGTCGGCGGCGTAGTTGCTGAGGCCGGCCTCGATGGCCTCCACCACGACCGCGCCGACGATGGGGCCGTAGGTCTGGCGGATCCCGCCGACGATCAACACCACGAGGGCGATCACGTCGACCGCAAGGAACGTGAAGATCGACGGGGTGACGTAGGTCGCCTCCCGCGCCAGCAGGGTGCCGGCGACCGCGATGATGACCCCCGCGACGAACCCCGCGATGGTCTTGTACCGGACCACGTCGATCCCGATCGACGCCGCGGCGGTCTCGTCTTCCCGGATCGCCTCGAACGCCATCCCGTACTTGGAGTTGATCAGCCAGACGTACACCACCATCCCCGCCATCAGAAACGCCAGGATGACGTAGTAGAGCACCACGGGCGTCGGCATCCCGACCGCGTCGGCGACCCCCTCGATCGAGAACAGCTCGTAGGGGAACCCGGTCGACCCGCCGGTGAGGTCCCGGGCGCCGATGAACGCCTCCGCGAACACCAACTGGAGGTTCAGGGTGAGAATCGAGATCAGGATGACCGTGAACCGCCGGCGGGCGGAGATCCAGCTGACCGACAGCGCGATCACGCCACACACGAGCGCCGCGACCGGAAGCGCGAGCCACGCGGTCACGCCGACGGCGTCGGCAACCAACGCGGTGGTGTACGCCCCGATCCCGCCCAACCCGCCCATGAACAGGAACAGCTGGTCGTTGTGGCCGAAGACGATGTTGAGCGCCAGCGCGAACAGCGCGAACAGCAGCACCCGCGAGAGCACCCCGACGTAGTAACCGCTGCCCGCCACCGGGATGGGCGCGATCACGAACACGACCGCCACGAGCGCGAGCTTCCGCGCGCCCGGGAGCGTCCGGGTGTTCACGACGACACCACCTCCGGACGGAACAGCAGGAAGGCGATCGCCGCGCCGAAGAGGATGATCGTCGCGACGTACGACCCGATGAAGAAGTTCGCGAGCGTGTTCACCAGCCCCAACAGGGCGCCGGCGATCACCGCCCCGACGAGGCTCCTGACGCCGCCGACGATCGAGACGATGAGCGCGAAGGTGGTGAACTGGAACGCGTTGCCGACCCCGACGTTCGACCGGGCGGCGACGAGCAGTCCGGCCAGCCCGGCGACCACCGCCGAGAGCACGAACACCAGCGTGCGGATCTTTCGCGGGTCGATCCCCACCAGTTGGGCGCCGCGTTCGTCCTGGAAGATCGTCCGCGTGGCCTTCCCGAGGAACGTCCGGTTCAGGAACGCGAAGAGGACCGCGAGCACGACCGCCGCAACGACGATCGAGATCACGGAGGTTCCGGTCACCACCGTCGTCCCGACGTCGATCGGCGAGACGTCGAGCGGCAGGGAGTACCGCGAGGAGACGAGGTTCACCATCACGCCTTCGAGCAACACCGCGAGCCCGAGCGTGGTGAAGATGCCGAGCAGGATGCGTTCCTCGCCGTCGGACCGGTAGACGAGCGAGAGCAACGTCCGGTCGATCACGAGGCCGAACACCCCGACGAGCCCGAGCCCGGCGACCGCGGCGATCGGGAGCGCCACGCCCTCGCTCGTCAGCAGCGACGCGGAGATGGCCGCGATGACGGCGAACGCCCCGATCGCCAGGTTCAGGACCTCGCCCAGGCCGTAGACCAGCGTGATCCCGACGCCGAGCAGCGCCAGGGAGGCGCCGAACGCGAGCCCGTCGATCGTGATCGCCGCCAGTGTGCTGACTGATACCATCTACAGCCCGTGAAACGGGACGGTGACCTATATTTTTCGAATACCGAAGCGCGTCCGAGACCGCCCGAGGCGGCTACTGATCGGCCGGTAGCGCCGGCAGCGGATCGGTCCGGAAGACCTCCTCGTAGCTGTAGTTGCCCTCGGAGTAGTACGACGGTGCGTCGAGCGACAGGGTGCTGTACAGCTGGATTTGGTTCTCCAACTCCCCGGAGTCGGCGTACTGGATCGGGTTCGCGAACAGCGTGTCGAACTCGATCTCCCGCGTGGCCTCGGTGATGGCCGCGGGGCTGGCCTCGCCCGCGTTCTCGATCGCCTGGGCGATGAGCTGGGCGGTGACGTAACCGTAGGCGGTGTGGGTGTTGAACTGCGCGTCGTTGGCGTCCGCGAACCGACCGGCCACCTCGGCGAACTCGTCGCTGTAGGGGTCGCTGAGGTGGATGTGGGTGAACCCGCGGTCGGCGTTCTCACCCAGCGCCGACCGGATGACGTTCGGCGGGAACGACGGCCCGGTGATGACCTCCGGCTCGCGGCCCAGCTCGTAGAGCTGCTGGGTGATCGAGAGCGACCCCGGCGGGTGGCCGGTGGCGATGACCATCTCGACGTCCTCGGCGATCTGCCGGACGTACGACGAGAAGTCGCTCTGGGAGACGGGCGCGGCTTGGACGTTGATGTCGACCTCGAAATTGTCGAGGATGCCCTGCTCGACCGACCGGCCCCACGCGTAGTCGCCGATGATGGCGGCGACCTTGGTGTAGCCGCGCTCCTGGATGAGCTGCGACTGCGCCTGCATCGTCGGCGTGGCGGGCGTGAGCCCCACCCGGAAGGAGTGTCGGGTCTCCGGGGTGATTGTCTCGTTCGAACCCGCCATGTGCATGAACATCGGCACGCCGAGTTCCTGGGCCGTCCGGGAGGTCCGGATCCCGACGTCGGAGCTGACCGGCCCGGTCGCGGCAACGATGTCTTGCTGCTCGGCGAACCGCTCGAAGATCGACGCCGCCTCCGCGGGGTCGCTCTCGGAGTTCGCCTCCACGATGTTCAGCTCACGGCCGTCGAGCACGCCGCCGTTCTCGTTGATCTCCCGGACGCCGAACGCCAGCCCCGCGGAGTGAACCTGGCCCCACGGCGCGAAGCTCCCGGCGAGCGGCTGGACCGACCCGATGTTGATCGCGCCGCTGCCGCCGTCGCCCCCGGGGCTCCCGGTCGTGGTCCCGCCGGAGTCACCGCCGTCGGAGCCGTCGTCCCCGCCGTCGCCGTCGCTTCCGCCCCCGTTGCCTCCGCCGCCCGAACAGCCGGCGATCAGTCCGAGTCCGGCGGTTCCGCCGGTCGCTTTGAGGAACGTTCGCCGATCGACGATGTCTCGTGGCATTATAATCATCGTTCACTCTAGTTTCCTATTTGAATCTACCGGTTTCCCGCAGCTACGGCCGCTTTCGTGACTCGTAGACGGCTTCAGACGTGACCGCAAGCTATTTTATAATAAATCCTGATATGCGAGACGACTATGCAGGAGAACGTACCGGAGTCGTACCTCCCCGAGGACGGCCCGCAACTCATCCACCCGCTGCCGGAGCTCCACTACCCCGAGGAGATCAACGCCGCAACCCAGCTCGTCGACCGACACGTCGAGGCGGGTCGCGGCGACAACGTCGCGATCCGGTTCGGCGACGCGGAGATCACGTACGCGGAGCTTCGGACCCGGGTGAACGAGCTCGGAAACGCCCTGCTCGACCGGGGCGTCGAGCCGGGCGACCGCGTGGTGGTCCGGTTCACGAACCGGCCGGAGGCGGTCGTGTCGTGTCTGGCCGCCCAGAAGATCGGCGCGGTCGCGCTGCCGTCGATGAAACTGCTCCGGGCGAAGGAACTCGTTCACATCATCGACAACGCCGAGGCGTCGGCGATCATCGTCTACGACGACCTGCTCGACGAGATCAACGAGGCGCTCCCCGAACTCGACTCCGTCGACACGGTCGTTGTCGTCCAGCGGAACGGTGTCGAGCACGACCACGCCGACTACGACGACCTGACCGCGGCGGCCGACGACGAGTTGGACGCTCACCCGACGACCCGCGACGACCTGGCGCTCATGCTCTACACCTCCGGGACCACCGGCCAGCCAAAGGGCGCGACCCACACCCACCGCCAGGTGCTCTCGACCGCCGACAGCTACGCGAACTACTGTCTGAACGCGTCCGCCGAGGACGTCTTCGGCGGCAACCCGCCGCTCCCCTTCGCCTACGGCTACGGCGACCTGCTCACCTTCCCGCTCCGGTTCGGCGCCACCACCAGCCTCGTGGAGAACGCCGGCCCGGGCGACCTGCTGGAAGCCGTCGAAAACCACGGCGTCACGGTGCTGTGCTCGATTCCGACCGCGTTCAACCAGATACTCTCGAAGTTCCCCGACGGCCACGAGGAGTACGACACCTCGTCGCTCCGGCTCGCGGTGAGCGCGGGCGAGCCGCTGACCCACAGCACGTTCGACCGGTTCAAAGACGCCTACGGCGTAGAGATCTACGACGGCATCGGCACCACGGAGATGCTCCACATCTTCGTGAGCCACCGCGAGGGCCAGGAGATCGACCCCGGCGCGACCGGCTACCCCGTCCCCGGCTACGAGTGCAAGGTCGTCGACCCCGACTCCGGCGAGGAGGTGCCGCGCGGGGAACCTGGGCTGCTCGCGGTCCGCGGCCCCACCGGCATCTCCTACTGGAACCGGCCGCGCAAGCAGGCGGAGGCGATGGTCGACGGGTGGAGCCTCCCGGGGGACATCTACATCCACCGCGAGGACGGCCGGCTGGAGTACAAGTCCCGCGAGGACGACCTCATCATCTCCAGCGGATACAACATTCCCGGCCCGGAGGTCGAGGCGGTCGTCGAGGAGCGCGCGGAGGTCTCGGAGGTCGCGGTCATCGGCGCCCCCGACGAGGAGCGCGGCCAGATCGTGAAGGCGTTCGTCGTCCCGGCCGACGACGCCACGGCCGGCGACGAGTTGACCGAGACGATCCAGACCCACGTCAAGAACACGCTGGCGCCGTACAAGTACCCCCG
>CAZIQT010000022.1:0-15746 GCA_964541645.1 uncultured Halobellus sp.
AGTTCAACGTCGACCAGTTCTTCCCGATCCGTGAGGTGCTCGAACACAAGGCGGGCTACCACGGGGTCCCGCTGGATCAGGCCCGCGACCGCGCCGACGAGGTGCTGAAGCGCGTCGGGATCTACGACAAGCGCGACACCCGTTTCGACTGGCTCTCCGGCGGCATGAAACGCCGGTTCGTGCTCGCGCGGGCGCTGATCACCGAGCCGGACCTGCTCATCCTCGACGAGCCGACCGCCGGCGTCGACGTCCAGCTCCGCCACGAACTGTGGGAGACGATCGTCGACCTGAACCAGCGTGGCACGACTATCCTGCTCACGACCCACTACATCGAGGAGGCCGAGCGGCTGTGTGACGAGGTCGCGATCCTCGATTCGGGCCGCGTGCTCGACGTCGCCAGCCCCGAGGAGCTGATGCGCCGCGGCACCGACGACGTCGTGGTGAAGCTCCGGAGCGACCCGACCGCGGTCCCGGACTTCGTCGCGCTCGACGACCGCGTCGAGTCGGTCGAACTCGACGGCCGGCGCCTCGTCGTCACTGCCCGACAGGGGGGGCTGGTCGCGCCGGACGTGGTCCAGCGCCTCGACGACGCCGGCCACGAGATCGTCGACCTCGAGATCCAGCGGACGTCGCTCGAGGAAGTGTTCGTGGAGATGACCCGCGCCGGCGAGGGGCGTGCGACTCCGGAGGTGGCCTCCCGATGAGCTCCGAGACCGCCGACTCCCCGACCTCGTCGCCGGCCGCCGCGGGATCGGACGCGACGGGCTTCTACGCGTTGTTTCGACGGGAGGTGCTCCGGTTCGTCCGCCGGCCGCGGAACACCTTCGTGCCGCCGTTCATCACGAACGTGCTCTACTTCTCGGTGTTCGGCGTGATCCTGGGCGAGCGGATCAACGAGATTGCGGGCGTCCCGTACATCCTGTTCATCCTGCCCGGGCTGGTGGTGTTGGGTGCCATCTCAAACGCGTTCGAGAACACCTCCTTCACAATCTTCCACGGCCGGTGGAACCGCTACATCGAGGAGGTGTTGACGTCGCCGCTGTCGTACCGCTCGATGGTGGGGGCGTACGTCCTCGCCGCCGCGCTCAGGGGGCTGGTCGTCGGCGTGTTGATCGCGCTCATCGGCGCGTTCTTCACCTCGGTCGGCGTGGTGCGGCCGCTCTACCTCGTCGCGTTCGGGATCGTGATCACCCTGCTGTTCGCGGCCCTGGGCGTCGCCGGCGGGCTGTGGGCCGACGACTTCGACGACCTCACGATGTTGAACCAGTTCATCCTCCGGCCGCTGGTGTTCTTCGGCGGGGTGTTCTACTCGCTGAACGAGCTGCCCGCGACGGTCCAGCAGGTGTCGCTTCTGAACCCGATGATCTACATGGTCAACGGGGTCCGGTTCGGGTTCCTCGGTGTCAGCGAGGTCGACCCCAACGCGTCGCTGGCGGTGCTCGGCGGGCTGACGCTCCTAGTGGTCGCGATCGACGTCTCGCTGTTCCGGCGGGGATACGGCCTCTCGGAGTGACTCAAATCGGTCTTTTCGTCTCACGAACCCCTTTAGGAATCCGTCGACACCGTCGAGGTGCAGCATGAGCAACGACACATCCACAGCGTCGGCGAGGACGATGTTCGTCGTCGCCGTCGTCGCGGCCGTCCTGGTGAGTGCGGTGCTCGCCCCCGTCGCCTTCGACGCCGCGCAGTCGGCGCAGTCGGAAGGAACGGTGTCGGTCATCACGGTGTCCGGCACCATCACCGGCTCGACGGTGGACGGGGTCTCCGAGGACCTCCGCGAAGCACGAACGAACGAATCGGTCCGCGCAGTGGTACTGAAAGTAGACAGCGGCGGCGGACTGGTCGCCCCCAGCGAGCGGTTGTATCTCGAAGTGTTGCGAACGGCCGAACAGATGCCGGTCGTGGCGTCGGTGCAGGGCATCGGCGCCTCCGGTGCCTACTACGGGATGCTTCCGGCCGACGAGATCTACGTGCTCTCCTCCTCCGAGGTGGGTAGCGTCGGCGTGATCGGCCCCGGCGGGAGCAGCCCCGTTCCGGACTCGGTCATCCGCACCGGGCCCGACAAGGCACAGCCCACCGCCGAGGACCGCCGGCGGACGGTCGAGTCCCTGAAACGCCAGTTCGTCGGCCGCGTCATGCAACACCGCGGCGAGGAACTGTCGCCCTCCCGCGAGGAAGTCGCATACGCGAAGACCTACCTCGGCCCCGAGGCGGCGAGCAACGGCTACGCCGACGGGATCGGGGCGCTCCCCACCGCGATCGACCGCGCGGCCGAACTCGCCGGCATGAGCAACTACGACGTGGTCCGGAAGGAGCCCCCGTTCCGTGGCGGCTTCTTCCTGTTCGCCACGGAGACCGACAACGAGACGATGATCTACAAACAGGGGCCCGGCACCAACGGTCCCGTTCCGGTGACACAGCCGCTTCTAGTCGACGAGATTCCCAACCACGAGCCCGACCTGGCGTCCTACGACCCGGAGGTGACCCGGAATGACAGCGCGTGACCTCGTCGCCCCCGCGGTCGCGTTCGTGGTGCTTGTCGCCGCCATCGTCGGCGGGGCCGCGGCGGTTCCGTTCGTCTCCGACACCGAACCCACCGACGTGACCAACCTGGCGGAGCGACAGACCGACGTCGACGCCGTGTCGGTCTCCGAAGCCGACTCCGAGGGGGAAATCACGATGGACAGCGACGCCGAGTCGAAGACGGTGCTGATCGACCGGGCGCACGCGAATCAGATCTCCGACGAGAAGCTCTCCACGCTGACGAACGCCTTGGTTGCGAACGGCCACGAGGTCGAGTTCGTCACCCAGGAGCAGGCCCGCGGTCCGGCGTGGAACGAGTCGCTTCGGAGCGCCGACGCGCTCGTGATCGCGAACCCCAACCGGCCGTACACCCCCGGCCAACTCGCCGGCGTTGACGCGTTCGCCGACGCAGGCGGGCGCGTGGTGATGATGTCCGACCCCGCGTCGATCCAGCAGTTCGGCCTGTTCGGGCTGGGGTTCCAACAGCAGTCGAACGACGACCCGGCGCTGAACGCCGACTTCGGCGTCTCGGTCCGTTCGGGCTACCTGTTCAACATGCACGACTACCAGCAGACGTTCGAGAGCGTCTACGCCACCCCCGGTAACGGCCCGCTCGCGGCCGGCGTCGACCGGGTCGTGGTGCGTGACGCCGCCGCGGTGTCGACCGCAGACGGGCAGACCGCGCTGCGGGTCGGCGAGCGAACCCGGCTCTCGACCACTCGCCGCGCCGACACCTACGGCGTCGCGGCGCAGTCCGGCGACGTCGCGATGATCGGCGACACCGACTTCCTGACACCCGAAAGCGCGTACGTCGCGGACAACGAGGTCCTCATCGGGAACATCGCCGACTTCCTGGTGAGCGGCGAGAAGACCGCAAACGCCCCCGCGCCGCCCTCGCAGGGCCCGGCCGGCGGCAGCGCGGCGCCGCCCCGGCCACCGACGGAACGGACCGCGTGACGACCGCGCGGTAACGTTCCCGGTTCGACGCCGGAGCGGACCACTCTTGTCCGTCGAACCGGAGCCTCACACATGCGACAGTTCCTGATCGTCGGTCACGACGCCCCGACCACGCCGGAGTTCTCGCTCGACGACCTGGCGGGCGGGGCGGGTCGCCTCGACGTGCTCTGTCGGTGCGTCACGAGCGCGTTCTTCCTCTCACACTCGATCCGCGAGTCGGTCCGGGTCCACGCGGTGCTCGGCGACGAGTTCACCGTCCGGTTCGACGGCCGGACGCTCAGGCGGCTCAACCCCGACGAGCGAAGCACCGCCGCGCTGCTCCGCACCGCCTTGGAGCACCGGGCGGACGCGATCGGCCACGTGCCCGCCGAGAGTTCCCCCGGCGTCACCATCCGGCGGCTGGGATTCGAGGCGACGCTCGAGGAGCTCGCGACCGACGCGGCGGTCGTTGCGCTCCACGAGGACGGCGACCCCGCCGTGGCGGTCGACCCGCCCTCGGATCCGTTGTTCGTGCTCTCGGATCACCGCGACTTCACCGACCGGGAGTCGTCGCTGCTCGCGGCGGCGGCGGACGAGCGCCTCCGGCTCGGTCCCGAGGTCCTGCACGCCGACCACGCCATCACCGTCGCGCACAACTACCTCGACACCGACGGCTACACCGCCTACTGACGATGGACGCCGAGAATCCGAACCGGGCCGACGGTCGCCGTCGAACCACGCACGCCCCCGCGACCGACGACCGGTTCCGGGTTCCGCTCCGCGGCGTCGCGGTCGACCCCGACACCCGGTGTGCCCACTGGGACTCGGCGGTCGACGTCGTCGCGCTCCGGTTCGGGTGTTGTGGGGCCTTCTCGCCGTGTCACGCCTGCCACGCCGCAACCGCCGACCACGACCCCGAGCCGTGGCCTCGATCCCGGTTCGACGACCCCGCGGTGCTGTGTGGCGTCTGCGGCGCGACGCTGTCGGCCCGGGCGTACCTCGACGGCGACAGCGAGGGACGGAGTCCCTCGGGCGGTCGGGCGACCCCCGACGACGACGCGTGTCCGGCGTGCGGCGCGGCGTTCAACCCCGGGTGTCGCCGGCACCGCGACCGGTATTTCGAGCCGTGATCCCGCGACCGGAACGGCGGGCCCCAGCCCGGCTGTCGACCGTTCGGAAGGGTTAAAAAGCCGAGCGGCGATGATCGTGATGCGGGCCGGTGGGGTAGCTTGGTATCCTTCGGCCTTCGGGTGGCCGTAACCGCAGTTCGAATCTGCGCCGGCCCACTTTTCCCCCCACTTCGCAACGACGAGCGTAGCGAGGAGTCCGTAGTGGGTCCGAAATACACGCCAAGCAGATTCGAGCAGGGAAGTCACAGCCCGCGCAGCGAAACGAGCAGGAACGTCTTCCCGAGTTCGATCTCTGCGCCGGCCCACTTCTACCCCTGACCGATCGTGCGGAGCCTCGGCGACGAGCGCGGTCAGGGGTGTGCTGCCGTCGCGCGGATTCGAGCCAGCGAGACGAGCGGAGCGACCGTGGTTCGCCATCCGAGCCGACCTGCGGGATCACCCGCCGACCTCCTTCGTCACGCGGAAGCCCGTCGGCGGGTCGACGATCCCCGCGACGTCCCCATCGAGTGGATCACGGTCACGAGCGGCGCGAGCGGTAGCGCCACGACCCACACCGCGTTGTCGCGTCCGTAGTAGAGGACCCCGCGGAAGCACCAGAACGCGGTCAGAAGTCCCAGGGTGACCGACGCCGGCGTTGCCCGCGGCCGCCCGAGGGCGTCACGCGACCGCCGCGACGATCACCGCGCTGTTCCAGACGGTGACGACGACCCCGAGCGCACACAGCCCGAGCGGGACCCCGACGCTGTGCGGCCGGGGGACGACCCGGGAGAGGACGTACAACCCCACGACCACCCCGAGCTTCAGCTGGAGGACCGCCCCGAGCCCGTAGCCGTCCACGAGCCCGGCGACCACGGGGCCGGCCTCAACGACCGTCCGGAGCTGGAGCCCGACGAGCGTAGTCGCGAGGTCGCCGACGACGAAGAACGCGACCGCTCCGTGCCACCACAGCGGTCGCAGGTCGTCCAGCGCGTCGACCCGACCCGAGGCGCCCGTCGGAGACATCGTCCGCCGGTGGCCGCTCGTCCGACTTGGTTAGCTGCTCCATACCGGCGCTCGCCCGGCTCAGACCACCATGTACACGACCGCGTACGCGACCGCGGCCAGCGTGAGCGCCGCTACGCCGGCGACGACGCCGACGCACGCCGGCCCGACCCGGCGCCGGAGCGCGTCCGCGTCGGGAGTGTCGGCCGCACCGCTCCGAGCCGCGGCGAAGCCCGCCCACGCGCCGACGACCGCGGCGAACGGGACGATCGTAGCCCCCAGGACGTGCGCGTCGACGATCGTCGGCCGCGGGAGGACCACGGCAGCGGGCGCGTACGCGACCCCGACGCTCGCCCGCGGGTCGATCGCGTCCCGAAGCCGACCCCCGCGGCCGACCTCGCCGCCGTACAGTCGGGAGGCCACCGCGATCCCGGCCCACACGGCCGCCAGTTCCACGAACAGCACGCCGAGGATGTCGAGCGTCGGATCCGCCGCGAGCGACACCCGCCCGGCGGACGCCGACGGGCCGAACGGCGAGCGAAACGGCGGCGGGGCGGCCAGGAACACGTCGCCGAACGGGTGCGAGACGAACCCGACGCCGGCGGCGGCGGCGGCTCCCGCCGCCGACAGCCGGGTCCGGGAGGCGAGCAGCCACCCGACGGCCGCCACGCAGACCAGAAAGCCGGCGGCGACGACCGCAGCCGACGGGGAGACGCCGGTCCGGAACGCCGGCAGCACGAGCGCCGTCCCGACCGCGGCGGCGCCGACGAGCGCGGCCGACGTGGCCCGACCCGTGGTGGTCTCGTCCCGCCCGCCGGCCGCGCCCCGTCGGCGTGCGAGCGCGACCGCCGCCCCGAACCAGAGCGTCGCGACGCCGACCGACGGGAGGGTGTGGGTCACGACCCGGTGGGCCGCGTTCGCGACGCCCCAGAACGCCTCCCACCCGACCGGCGCCCCCTCGGCGACCGCGACGGCGTAGGTCCCGACGGCGTAGCCGACGTCGAGGTCGGGCAGCAGGGCGGCGACGGCGGCGACCCCCCCGGCGTGGAGCGCCGTCCGGGCGTCGCACCCGACCCGACGGGCGGCCCACCCGGCGATCGCGAACGCCAGGAACTCGTGGCCCACGAACATCACTCACCTCCGGGATCCTCGGCGCGGCGGATAGCTCTTCCGTCGCGACCGCCGGCTCCGAGCGTCTCGGGGGCGCTGTCCGCCGGCGGCACCGCGGGGATTTTGGGCGGCGGGAGCCAACCCAGCGGTATGGACGCGACCGAGATCGACCACGTGAAACTCCGGATCCCCGCCGACGGGATCGACGACGCCCTCGGGTTCTACCGCGACGCGCTCGGGTTCGCGGTCGAGGGGATGGACCGCTACGAGTCGGGCGAGAAGCCGTTTTTCTCCGTCCGGCTCGCGCCGGGCGCGGTGGTCCACGTCGAGCCCGACGATGGGTTCGAACCGCCGGCGCGGACGGGCTACGACCACGTCGCGGTCCGGATCGACGACTCCATCGACGGCATCGAGAAGTCCCTGTCGGCCGCGGGCGTCGCGGTCGATCGCCGGCTCGATCCCCTTGGCGCGACCGGCGTCGCCCCCGCGGTCTACGTCACCGACCCGTTCGGCTACCGGGTCGAACTCAAAGCCGAGCGGACCGATCCGTAGCGCCGCACCCGACACCGAACGGCTTTTTTGACCGCTCGTGCTCCTCACACCCGAATGGGATTGTCCACCTCCCCGGACCCCGACGACGGGCGACGAGCCGGCGCGGCGCTCGTGATCTTCGGCGTCGCGCTGTTCGCGGTCGCGCTGCTCGCCGGCGCCGCGCTCGCCCCGGACGTCGGCGCCGCCGGCAACGGCGAGACGCGGGCGACGCTCGTGGGGTCCCACGGCGGCGGCCCGGGACTCCACGACCGGGGGTCGGTCTACCTGCTCGACGGGCGCGAGACCGCGTGGCGCGCCGGGAACACCGACAGCTACTTCGACGTCACGATGCTGCCCAACGGGAGCGTGATGGCGGGGTTCATGCAGGGCGGGTACACCGACTGCGGCCCCTACGACTCGCCGTGTGCCCACACCGGGTTCCGGATCGTCGATCCCAACGCCGACTCCGCGGCCGCCCCGGAGGTCGTCTCCGAGTACGCGTTCCCGGTCCGGACCGAGAAGAACAGCGAGGTCCACGACGTCGAGCGGCTCGACTCCGGGGAGTTCCTGGTCACGGACATGGACCGCGAGCGGATCTTCACCGTCCGGAACGGGGCGGTTACTTGGCAGTGGAACGCCAGCCAGCGGTACGACGCCCCCGCCGACCCCACCCGGACCGACTGGCTCCACATCAACGACGTCGACGTGATCGGCGAGGACCGGTATCTGGTGTCGGTGCGGAACGCCCACCAGCTCGTGGTCGTCGAGCGCGGCGCGGGCGTCGTCGAGGTGATCAACGAGGGCGACGGCGATTCCACCCGCGGGGACCCCACGCTGCTCCGCCAGCAGCACAACCCCCAGTGGCTCGGGAACGGGAGCGTGCTCGTGGCCGACAGCCACAACGACCGGATCGTGGAGCTCGAACGCGGCGCCGACGGCGAGTGGACGGTCGCGTGGGAGATCTACGCCGCCGAGGGGGTGAACTTCAACTGGCCGCGGGACGCCGACCGGCTGGCGAACGGCAACACCCTGATCACCGACTCGCTGAACAAGCGGCTCGTGGAGGTGAACCGCTCGGGGGCGACCGTCTGGAGCTACAACACACCCGAAGTGCCGTACGAGGCCGAACGCCTCCCCGAGGGCGAGACGGTCGGCGGGCCCGCCTACGCCGGGGCCGACGCCGGCGAGGGTGACGGCACGACCACCATCGGCCAGCAGCGGGACGTTCCGGTGCTGTCCTTCCTGCTGGTGATCGTCCAGACCGCGATCCAGACCCCCTTCTGGTTCTCGGAGGTCCACGTCGCGGTCTCGCTTCTGTCGATCGGGTCGGTGGTGGGCGGGGTGGGACTGCTCGCCCGGGCCCGCCTCCGCGGGTAGCCCAGGCGGGGAGCGTCGAGCGACCACTTTTGGCCGTCGGGACCGACACCCGACCATGGCCGACACCGACGCGTCCGGCGATCACGACGCCGACGACCTGGCGTGGACGACGACGGGAAGCGAGACCGAGTACGCCTGCCCGGGGTTTTCGGTCCGGCGCGACGACGTGACCCTCCCGGACGGTACCGAGACCGACTTCCACTCGGTCGAGGACCCCCCCGCGGTGGTGATCCTCCCGTTTACGCCCGACGGCGACGTGGTCGTGATCGAGGAGTGGCGGCAGGCGGTCGGCCGGGTCAACCGCGGGCTCCCCGCGGGCACCGTCGACGCCGCCGACGCCGACCTCGACGCGGTCGCCCGCCGGGAACTCGCCGAAGAGACCGGATACGAGCCCGACTCGCTGTCGTACCTGTGTGCGGTCGAGCCCGCCAACGGCCTGCTCGACAGCGTCCATCACTACTACCTGGCCCGCGGGTGCGAGCCGACCGCCGAGCGCGACCTGGATTTCAACGAAAGCATCCGCGTCGCGGTGACCGACTACGACGCGCTCCTCGCCGACGTCCTCGACGGCACCGTCCGCGACGGCCGGACGGTCGTCGGCGTCACCCGGTATGAACTCGCCGAGCGGTGGCGGTAGGGACCGGCGACCCCGTCTTGGAGGGAAGGACTTTGACCCGCGGCGCCGTATCGACGGTGTGTCCTCCGATCCGACTTCGCTCGACCGCCCCGACGATGTCGCACCGTCGCGGTCGCCCCGCGCCGTCCTTCGCGCCGTGGCCGTGGCGATCCTGCTCGCGGTCGTCGGTATCGCCGTCGGTGTGGCGCTCGTCGGCGCCGCCGTCGTCGCGCTCACCGCCGCCGGGGTGAGAGTCACGCCCGTTCTGGGGCTCGTGCTCTCCCTGGCGCTCGCGACCGGCGTTGGGTTCGGCGGTGTCGCCCTGGCGTACCTCCGGTACCGCGGCTCGGGACTCGACTACGTCGGCCTCAGGGTGCCCTCCGTCCGCGAGGTCGCCTACGTGGTCGCGGGCTACGTCGCGTCGTTCGCGCTTTTGATCGGTGCGTCGGTCGTCCTCACCGCCACCCGGACGGAGACGGCCCCGAACACCGTCGCCGAGGTCGGGATGCGGAACCCCGAGATACTGCTCCTCCTGATCCCGGCGTCGTTCCTCCTGATCGGCCCCGGCGAGGAGCTGCTGTACCGCGGCGTCGTCCAGAACCGGTTGGGGGAGGCGCTGCCCGCGCCGGCGGCGATCGTCCTCGCGAGCCTGATCTTCGCGTCGATCCACTACTTTTCGCTCGCGGGCGCGCCGCGAGCGCGGGTGGTCAGCATCTCGGTCCTGGTGCTCCCGACGCTGGTGTTCGGAACGGCGTACGAACTCACCGACAACCTCGTTGTGCCGTCGCTGATCCACGGCGCGTACAACGCGACCCTGTTCGGCCTGCTGTACCTGACGCTCCGGTTCGCTGAGGGCGGCACGAACCAGTTCCCCGAGGCGGCGGCGTTGCTGCCGGTGTAGCCGGGCGGGCTCCCACCCCGCGTCCGGCGCCTACACCAGCATCCACCCGAAGTACGCCCCCGAAATCACCAGGGCGCCCCCGACGACCCGAACCAGCCCGATCAACCGGGCGGGGCGGCCGTCGTCGGCGTCCCCGTCGCCCGGCGTGCCGTCCTCGCCGTACCGGCCGTACCGGTCCTCCGGGAGCCGGCCGGCGGTCTGCATCCGGACGACCGTTCCCGGGGCGACCAGACAGACGACCCCGAGCGCGACGCCGAGCACGGCGGCCGCGAGCGTCCGGACGTCGACCATCAGCGTCGGAGCTTCCGGATCCGCTCTTCCACCGGCGGGTGCGTCGACAGCAGCGCGCCGATCCCGCGGCCCTCGCCGAAGATGCACAGCGCGTTGACCTGCCGGTCGACCGCCTCCTCGCGGCGCTCGTTCGCGCTGCTGATCTTCTCCAACGCGCGGGCCAGCGGTTCGCCCCCGCCGATGGCGTCGGCGGCGTCGCCGTCGGCGACGTACTCCCGATACCGCGAGATCGCGAACACGAAGAGCATCACCAACAGCTGGGTGATCTGGCCGACCACGAGCGCGAGAAAGAGATCCGCGATGTCGTTGTCGCCGGTCAGAAGCACCGCCCACTGCGCCACGACGGCGACGATCGAGGCGACGCCCTGGCCGAGCACCATCATCACCACGTCGCGGTTGGCGACGTGCGCCAGCTCGTGTGCGAGCACACCCTCGACCTCCCGAGCGTCGAGCCGGGCCAGCAGCTCCTCGCTCACCACGACGGTGCCGGCGCCCTTCCGGCCGACCGCGAAGGCGTTGGGCACGCCCATCGACGCGATCATCAGCCGGGGTTTGTCGATCCCCATCGACCGGGAGAGCGACTCGACCTGCCGGTGGATCCTCGAGTACCGATCCTCCGGGAGGTCCTCGGCCCCGACGCTCCGCAGCGCCATCCACTTGCCCACCTTGTACTGGACGCCGACGAACGCGACGCTGCCGACCAGGACGAGCGGGAGCGGCCACCCGAAGACGCCCATCACGACCACCGCCGCGACGGCGTAGAACGCGAACAGGATCGATCCCACGACCGCCATCCGCGCTTTGAGTCCGAGGTGACGCATACGCCACGGGGTTGCCCGTCGAGACTGAAATGCCCGGCGTGTTGCGCCGCGGGGCTCGACGGAGATGCGACGATACTTACCGATCGGCCTCCAGCCCCGTGTATGCGCGATCACTTCGAACTCCGGGACGGGGACGCCGCGGGCCGGATCGGCGAGCTCTCCGTCCCCCGCGCGGGGGTCACCGTCGAGACCCCGGCGTTGATGCCGGTGATCAACCCCAACATCCGGACCGTCGACCCCGCCGCACTCGAATCGACGTTCGGCGCGGAGATCCTGATCACCAACGCGTACATCATCCGGTCCGGCGACGACCTCCGGCAGCGGGCGCTCGACGAGGGGCTCCACGGAATGCTCGACTTCGACGGCGCGATCGTGACCGACTCGGGGTCGTTCCAACTCGCCGAGTACGGCGACGTGGAGGTGACCACGCGGGAGATCCTCGAGTTCCAGCGCGACGTCGGCGCCGACGTGGGCACCCCCGTCGACATCCCGACGCCGCCGGACGCCGACCGGGAGTGGGCCGAGGCCGACCTCGAACGGACCGAGACGGCGCTCGCGGACGCGGAGGCGGTCGACACCGGCGACATGCTGGTGAACGCGCCGGTCCAGGGGTCGACGTACCCCGACCTCAGGGAGGCCGCGGGGCGGCACGCCGACGCCACCGACCTCGACGTCTTTCCCATCGGTGCGGTCGTCCCGCTGATGAACGGCTACCGGTACGCGGACGTGGTCGACGTCGTCGCCGCCGCGAAGCGGGGGCTCGGCCGCGACGCCCCGGTCCACCTGTTCGGCGCGGGCCACCCGATGATGTTCGCGCTGGCGGTCGCGGCGGGGTGTGACCTGTTCGACTCCGCGGCGTACGCCATCTACGCCCGCGACGACCGCTACCTCACGGTCCGCGGGACCGAACACCTCGACGACCTGGACTACCTCCCGTGTCCGTGTCCGGTCTGCTCCGAGCACGACCCCGACGACCTCCGGGCGGCCGACGACGGCGACCGCGAGCGGCTGCTCGCGGCGCACAACCTCCACGTCTCCTTCGCGGAGATCCGGCGGATCAAGGGGGCGATCCGGTCGGGGAACCTGCTGGAACTCGTGGAAGCGCGGGCGCGCGGCCACCCCCGGATGCTCGACGGCTACCGCGCGCTGCTCGACCACGCCGACCGGCTCGAACGCGAGGACCCGGTCTCGAAGGGGTCGTTTTTCCACCTCTCGGCGGACTCCGCCCGCCGGCCGGAGGTCCGGCGGCACCACGATCGGCTCGCCCGGCTCGACGCCGCGGGGCGGGTGTTGCTCACCGAGGGCGGCACCCCCTCCGGCGACGACTACGACGCGGTCTGGCGGGTGGTGCCGCCGTTCGGCCCGTTCCCGCGGGGGCTGTCGGAGACGTATCCGCTGACCGCGACGGTGCCGGAGCGCCCGGACGTGGCGGCACAGCACGCGGCCGCCGAAGGGGTCCGGCGGCTGGCGGCGGCCACCCCCGACGCCGAGTTCGTGCTCGCTCACGACGGGTGGGCCGACGCGGCGCTGGCGGCGGTTCCGGACGACGTCGCAATCGAGTCGCTGGCGGCGGGGGACGGTCCCGGCGGCGGCGACGGCGAGTGACTGTCCGGACCCGGCGGCCGGGGGACATACGGTCCGTGTCACATACGCGGACTGAGTCGGAACGCGAACGGACAGATAATTCACGCCCGCCGTCGATTGGGGGGTATGACCGACTACTTCGAGGTCCACGGCCGCGACGGGGCGGCCCGCGCCGGGGAGCTCCGGCTCGCGGACCCGCTCGCGACGCCCGCGCTCGTCGACGATAGCGTCGAGGACGCGGGGAGTCTCTGGAGCGAGGACCGGGAGGTCCCGCGGGGCTACCGGGCGCTCCTGACGGTGCTGCCCCACCGGGCGTTCCCGGCGGGCACCGACGACGCGGTCCAGGACGCCTTCGCCGTCGACTACCCCGACGTCGACTACCCGAGCGCGGCGGTGGTCACGAGCGACACCGCCGCCGATCACGGCGCCGACGCGTACGTCCTCTCGGACGCCCCGGGGTTCGTGGGGCACGCCACGAAGTTCCGCGAGGAGATCATCGCCGCCCGCGAGGCGCTGCCCCCGGACGCCGCGCTGTACCTCTCGGGGGTCGCCACCCCGCGGAACGCGGCGACGCTCGCGTACGCCGGCGTGGACCTGCTGGACGCGAAACGGGCGCGGGTCAGGGGACTCCAGGGGTTCTACCTCACCCACGAGGCCGAGCGGTTCCTCGCGGACCTGACCGAACTCCCGTGTTCGTGCCCGGCGTGTCGCGGGAAGCGGACCGTCGCCGACGTCGACCCCGACGCCGACGGCGAGGCCGCGGCGGCGGTCCGGGAGGACCCCGCGGTGTTCGGCCGCGCGGACTGCGCCGACCACAACGAACACGCGCTCCGCTCGGAACTCGCGACGGTCCGCCGGCGGATCCGCGAGGGTCGGCTGCGGGACTACGTCGAGGGCCAGGCCCGCCACGACCAGTGGCTCACCGCGGCGGTCCGGGAGTTCGACGACGAGTACGGGTACGTCGAGGAGCGGACGCCGGTGATCCGCGACGCCGAACTCGCGGCGGCCAGCGAGGATTCCCTCCGGCGGGTGGAGATCCAGCGGTTCGCCGACCGGGTGACCGCCCGGTACCGGAACCGGTTTGCGAACCCGCTGGTGCTCGTGCCGTGCTCGGCCACGAAACCCTACAGCGACTCACAGAGCCACGAGCAGTTCCACGACGCGATCCAGTACCGCGGGCACACGGTCTCGATGACCTCCCCGATCGGGGTGGTGCCGATGGAGCTGGAGCTGACCTACCCCGCCCAGCACTACGACGCCGTGGTCACCGGCCGGTGGTCCGAGGACGAGGTGTCGTTCGTCGCGAGCGTGCTCCGGGCGTACCTCGACCGCAACGACTACCCCCGAGTGATCGCCCACGTCCCCGACGGGGGGTACCGCGAGATCTGCGAGCGGGTCGCGGCCGACGTCGACGTCGACTTCGAGTACACCGTCGCCGACCACCCCACCGACACCGACTCGATCGCGACCCTGATGTCGACGCTCGACGGCGAACTGAAGTACGGCCGGCGGGAGCGCCAACACAACACGGTCAAAGCGCTCGCGGACTACCAGTTCGGGCCCGGCGCCGGCGACGACCTCTTTTCGGACGTCGACCTCCGGATCACGAGCCGGTACCCCAAACTCCAGGTCCGGGACCAGGATGGAGAAGACGCCGACGGCGACGGCGGCGAACAGCTCGCGACGATGGTGCCGCAGTACGGCGTGCTCGCGCTGACGCTCGCCGGCGCCCGCGTGTGGGACGCGTCGGACGTGCCGACCAAACGCGTCGAGATCGACGGGTTCGTGCCGCACGGCAGCGTGCTCGCGCCGGGCGTCGTCGACGCGGACCGCGAGATCAGAGTCGGCGACGAGGTGGTCGTCGAGGGGCCGGACGCGTACGCCGTGGGCCGCGCGCGGATGTTCGGCCGGGAGATGGCCGACTCGACGCGCGGGGAGGCGGTGCAGGTGCGGCACGTCGCCGAGCGGTAGGCGACTCCCGTCGGGGCGTGTGGGGACGGCCACCGTTTTGGGCCGTCGGCGACCTACCTCGGGTATGCCCCCGACCGTCGCCGCCTGCCAGCTCGCCGTCGACGACCTCGCGCCCGACGCCAACCTCGCGGCCGTCGAATCGCGGGTCCGCGGCCTCCCGGAGGCGGTCGACGTCGCGGTCTTCCCGGAGTACGCGCTCACCGGGTTCGTGCCCGACGACCGCGTCGCCGAGGTCGCGCTCCCGATCGATGGCGACCGGATCGACCGCTGCCGCGACCTCGCGGCCGCGGTGTCGACCGCGCTGGTCGTCGGGTTCGTCGAGGTCACCGGCGACTGTCTCCACAACACGACCGCGTACCTCGACCCGGACGGCACGGTCGTCCGGTACCGGAAGCGACACCTGTGGGGCCGGGAGGCGGAGATCCTCACCCCCGGCGACGACCTGGTGACAATCGAGACGCCCGCGGGGACCGCCGGGCTGCTCACGTGCTACGACCTCAACTTCGTGGCCGACAGCGCCGCCCTGACCGACCGCGGCGTCGACGCGCTGTTCGTCGGCGGCGCGTGGCCCGCGGCGTACAGCGAGAACTGGCGGCTGCTGCTCCGCGCGCGGGCGCTCGACGGCGTCCGGTGGGTCGTTGGGGCGGGTCGGACCGGGCGGCGGGAGAACGTCGGTCGCGAGGACGGCGCCGACGCGGTCGCGTACGCCGGCCGGTCGCTCGTCGTGCGACCTGACGGCGGGATCCACGCGAGCCTGGACCGCCGGGCGGACGACCTCGTCGCCGAACTCGACCCCGAGACGCTCGCGGCACACCGGGAGTTCGTCGGGTCGGTGTAACCCGAAGAGTTCGTTCGAACGAAAGCCAGGGTTTGGACGTGCGAGTGCTGATTACGTACCCACATCGGGTGGACTGGAAGGGACCGCGGGGGCCTCCGGAGTTTGACCCTCAACTGTCTTCGCGCACTCTCGCTCC
>CAZIQT010000022.1:15846-18921 GCA_964541645.1 uncultured Halobellus sp.
CGGACCGCGAGATCTCCCTGGGGGTCCCTCGCGGCGTGCTCGACTCGCTGCCGGAGGACGGCGACACCACCGCCGCGGACATGAAGACGGCCGTCGCGGGGCTGGAAGGCAGCCTCGACGACGCCGTCGGCGCGGCGGACTCCGACTCCGAGGCCGCGAGCCACGCGGTCGACGCGATCGAGCACTTAGAGGAGCGCATGGAGACCTACGACGGGTTCGTCCCGGAGCTCCGGGCGTGGGGGCAGTCGCCGATCTACGCGATCGCGTGGCGGAACCTCTACGCCGAACTGATCGCGCAACTCTACGACCACGAGTGGCTCGCCGCCCAGATCGACCGCGAGCGCAACTACCGGCTGGTCGAGGACGGCATCCGGTTCGGCGGGAAGTGAGGCTGGGGTCGCCGGACCCGGCGGCTGTGCACACCCGGACGCCCCCGCGGCCGACGCGCACTTTTTTGCCCGCCGGTACCGTTCATCAGGTATGTCACTCGAACTGCGGTTCTTCGCCACCTTCCGCGAGGCGGTGGGGACGAAGACCATCTCCCGGGAGTACGACGCCGCCACCGTCGGCGACGTCCTGGTCGCGCTCGAATCCGAGTTCGATGGCTTGGCGGGACAGATCCTGGCGGACGGCGCGGTTCAACCGCAGGTGAACGTCCTGTTGAACGGCCGCGACGTGACCCACGAGCAGGGGATCGACACCCCGGTCGGCGGCGACGACACCGTGAGCATCTTCCCGCCGGTCGCGGGCGGCGCCGCGGGGGACGAAACAGTGAGCGGCGCGGATTCCCGCCGGGAGAAGTCCTACCGCGGGATCTCGCTCCGGCTCGCGCGGGAGTATCTGGTGAAACTCGGCGGCGAGGCCGTCGCCGACGACCGGGTCGAGGCCGCCGAGTGGACCGCGTCGCTCTCGTCCGAGAAGGTCTCGATCGGCCCCACGCTCTCGTTAACGGAGGTGACAGTCGTCTTCGAGGGCGCGGACGGGACGCTCGGGAGCCTCATCGAGAAGTTCTCGCGGAAGGCGATGCGTGCGGGTGGGTGAGACGCCGCCGGACGACGCCGACGACGCGCGCCGCGACCGGTGGAGCCGGCTCCCGTCGGGCCGGGGACCGACGCCGGCGGACGACGCCGACGGCAATCAGCCGCTCCCGCTCGACGGCGACGTGCTGCTCTACACCGGCGCGACCGCGAGCGTCGGCCCCGAGCGGATCGAACCTCTGCTTCGGACGGTGCAGGCGTACCTCGAGGAGCGCGCGCGGACGTACCGTCGGGGCTACGAGTCCGCGTTCGCCGACGACGACCGCCGGATCCTTCTGGTCCCCGACGGCCACTGGGCGACGGTGGGGACGGAACTCGACCTGCCGGAGCGGGAGGTCGACGCCGCGCGGCGAGCGCACGCCCAACAGCTCAAGCGGATCGGAACGAAGACGGACAGCCGCGAGGAGTTCGAGACCGCCCTGGAGATCCGCGAGGCGGTCGTGATCCGCGAGTAACGCGGCGGCGCTACTCGTGGCCGGGTTCCTCGGCGGGGCCGTACCGCTCCTCGACGGCGCGGACGTACTCCCCCAGGAACGTCCGGTCGGCGTCGGGAGCGTCGGCGTCCCGGTCGGCGCCGGCCGCGGCGTCGAGCGCCGGTAGCTCCGGGTCCGATTCGGGGGCGTCGCCGGCAGGCCGGTCGCGGTCCGGCCCCGCCGACCCCTCGGTCGCGACGGCCCGCTCGACGTCGACGAGGAGGGATTCGAGCCCGTCGCGCGGTTGGTGGCACAAGCCGCGGTAACACTCCTTACACAGGTGCTCGAATGACTTGTCGTGTCTCTCCCACCGGTTGCCCTGCTTGTCGTACTCGCGCGCGTCCGAGCGGGGGAGCGACGTGCCACAGGCGATACAGACGACCGTCGTCCCGTCCCGGTTGTTCCGGGAGCGCCACATAACTCACCTCAGGATCCACCCCCACTTAGCGTTTGTCCGTGGCCCCGGCGCCGCCCGGTCGGTCCCGCGCCATTTATTCGCCGGCCCGGCGTGGAGTCGTGTATGCAGGTCACATCCCGACACCACCTCCGCGCGGACGAGATCGACGACCTGGAGGCGACCATCGCCGGGGGCACCGGCGTCGAACTCGACGGCGACACCTACGAGATGGTGGCGCTCGGCGACGAACCCTTCGACGTCGTCCTCGTCGACGGCGCGCCCGACGTGGTCCGGTTCGAGGACGGCGAGGCGTTCCTGACCGTCCAGGGGGCGAACCGCAACGAGGTCACCACGGGGGTCGTCACGGTCGACGCGGGGGCGATCTCGTTCGTCAGCGACGGCGCCGACGTGATGCGCCCCGGGATCGTCGACGCCGACCCCGACGTCGTGGCGGGCGACCTGGTCACGATCGCGGAGGAGACCCACGGCAAGACCCTCGCGGTCGGGCGGGCGCTCGTCGACGGGTCGGAGATGGTCGGCGACTCCGGGAAGGTCGTGACGTCGCTTCACCACGTCGGCGACGAGCTCTTCGAGTTCGACGTGTGAGCGGGCGGCGGCCGCCCCGGGCGACCCCGGAAGATCGGGCGGTACGACGACCGAAACGGCGTCTGACGAGCGTCTGACGTAAGAACTAACCCGGTACTGGCGCTTGTGGATCCTATGGGAATTATGAGCAAGATCGTCGGCAGCGACGGACGGCACTCGACAGACCAGTATCTCGACCTCGACGTCGAGGGGATCGAGCCCTCCCGCGGCGACGCCGGCATGAGTGTCCGGATCGCCACGATCAGCGAGCGCCAGGACGTCATCGACATCAAGGACGCCGTCTACGACGGCGACCTCGTGATCGCGGACATCACCCGCCACACCACCAGCGACGAAACGATGAAACGCATCGTCGACTCCCTCCGGCAGGTGGCCGAGGAGGTCGACGGCGACATCGCCCACAAGGGCGACGAACAGATCATCGTCGCGCCCACCGACGTCGCGGTCGCCCGCGAGAAGCTGAACTGACGGGCCGCGACACCTCCGTCCGCGCGGTCGTACCGCCACGACGGGCCGCGACACCTCCGTCCGCGCGGTCGTACCGCCACGACGGGCCGCGACA
>CAZIQT010000022.1:19021-21300 GCA_964541645.1 uncultured Halobellus sp.
GACGGGCCGCGACACCTCCGTCCGCGCGGTCGTACCGCCACGACGGGCCGCGACACCCGCCGGAACCGACGACCTTTCCTCCCCGGTCTCCGTACGCAGCCGTAGATGAGCAAGGACTTCATCGAGGTTCGGGGTGCGGAGGAACACAACCTCACGGACCTCGACGTCCGGATCCCGCGGGAGACGTTCACGGTGGTCACCGGCCTCTCGGGGTCGGGCAAGTCGTCGCTCGCCTTCGAGACCGTCTACGCCGAGGGCCAACGCCGGTATATCGAGTCGCTGTCGGCGTACGCCCGCAACTTCCTGGGACAGATGGACAAACCGCAGGTCGAGGCCGTCGAGGGGCTTTCCCCCGCGATCTCCATCGACCAGAAGAACGCCGCCAACAACCCCCGGTCGACGGTCGGAACCGTTACTGAACTCCACGACTACCTCCGGCTGCTGTACGCCCGGGTCGGCACGCAGTACGACCCCGTGACGGGTGAGGAGGTGGGCGAGCAGTCCGCCCAGGACATGGTGTCGCAGCTGCTGGAACTCCCCGAGGGCACCCGCGCGAAGATCGCCGCGCCCATCGCCCGCGACCAGAAGGGCGCCTTCGAGGACCGCTTCGAGGAGCTCGTCGCCGACGGCTACGCCCGCGTCGAAGTCGACGGCGAGCCGTACGACCTCACGCTCGACACCCCCGACCTGGACAAGAACTACGACCACACCATCGACGTGATCGTCGACCGGGTGAAGATCGACCCCGACGCACGCTCCCGGATCGCGGACTCCGTCGAGACCGCCTTAGACGAGGCCGACGGGGTGCTGAAGGTGATCGTCCCCGACCCGCCCGCGGACGTCCCGTTCGGGTCGAACACCCGATCGACGGGGTCGCTGGCGGAGGACAGCGACGGCGACGACCGGCTGACCGTGGAGTTCTCCGAGGAGTTGGGGAACCCCAACTCCGAGTTCCAGTTTTCCGCGATCGAGACGCGGTCGTTCTCGTTCAACAGCCCGTACGGCGCGTGTCCGGAGTGCGAGGGGCTCGGCCAGACCAAGGAGGTCGACGAGGACCTGGTGGTCCGCGACCGCTCGAACCCGATCAAACACGTCTTCGAGGCGTGGTCGTACAACCGGTCGTACTACCGAACCCGGCTCGACGCCGTCGCGAACCACTTCGGGGTGAGCGTCGACACCCCGTTCGAGGAACTCGACGCCGAGGTCCAGCGGCAGTTCCTCTACGGCACCGACCGGGAGGTGGTCTTCGAGCGACAGACCAGAAACGGCACCCGTCGGAAGACCAAGCGGTTCGAGGGCGTGATCCCCAACCTCGAACGCCGCCACGTCGAGACCGACTCCGACTCCACACGGGAGCACATCGAGGACTACATGGCCGTCACCACCTGCCCGGCGTGTGAGGGGACGCGGCTGAAAGAGCAGTCCAGACACGTCCTGGTCGCGGGCACTTCGATCACCGAGGTCAACCGGATGAGCATCGGCGACGCCGTCGCGCACTTCGAGGGGCTCGAAGCCGACCTCACCGAGCGGGAACGCACCATCGCCGCGGAGATCCTCAAGGAGATCCGCGCGCGGCTCGGGTTCATGGAGGAGGTGGGGCTCGAATACCTCACGCTCGACCGGGAGGCGTCGACGCTGTCGGGCGGCGAGAGCCAGCGCATCCGGCTTGCGACCCAGGTCGGCTCCGGGCTGGTCGGGGTGTTGTACGTCCTCGACGAGCCCTCGATCGGGCTCCACCAGCGCGACAACGACCGGCTGCTCGACACCCTCGAAGGCCTGCGGGACCTGGGCAACACCCTACTGGTGGTCGAGCACGACGAGGAGACGATGCGCCGCGCCGACAACGTCGTCGACATGGGCCCCGGGCCGGGCGAGCGCGGCGGCGAGGTGGTCGTCCAAGGCGACTTCGAGGACGTCTGCGACGCCGACGACTCCGTGACCGGCGACTACCTCGCGGGCCGGAAGTCGATCCCGGTGCCCGACCAGCGCCGCGACTCCGACGCCGCGATCACGGTTCGCGGGGCGCGCCAGCACAACCTCGACGACCTCGACGTGCCGATCCCGGTGGGGCAGTTCACCGCGATCACCGGCGTGTCGGGGTCGGGGAAATCCACGCTGATGCACGAGATCCTCTACAAGGGGCTCGCCCGCGAGATGAACGACAACACCTCGGTGGACCCGGGCGACCACGACGCCATCGAGGGGACCGACCACATCGAGACCGTGCGGCTGATCGACCAGTCGCCGATCGGCCGGACCCCGCGGTCGAACCCCGCGAC
>CAZIQT010000023.1:0-19529 GCA_964541645.1 uncultured Halobellus sp.
CTCGTGTTGGACGTGATCAACGACGTGGAGTGTTCCGTCCTGCTCGCGGAGAAACGCCGCAAACGCGGGCTGCTCGAACGGCTGTTCTGAGCCGGCACCGTACTGTCGGGCGCGCGTACGGCGTCCGTCCTCGTCGGCGGCGGGTCGAGGGGCTGAGGACCGAGCGTGGCTCGACGTAGATATAGCCCAAAACCGCAGTACGGGGCTGAAGATGTCTACTTCACATCTACGCGGTAACGAAGTGGGTCGGGGCGGATTCGAACCACGCGGAACTCACTGCGTTCGTCCCGCTGGGTTCGACCCGCCCGCTCGGAAGGCCGAACCCCGCTCGCTGTCGCTCGCGGGTTCGTATGGGTCGGGGCGGATTCGAACCGCCGGCCTGCTCCGTGTGAAGGAGCCGTCATAACCGGACTAGACCACCGACCCGTACTTCCGAATTTCCGTGTGTCGGACTTAAGCGTTCTTCTTCCGGGGGGCGACGGCGCCTCAGTACGTCGGCGACTCCTCGGGCACGCCGTCGCGGGCGTTCACCAGCCGCGCGAGGACGAACAGCCCGTCGGAGAGCCGGTTGAGATACCGGATCGCCTCGTCGTTCACCGGCTCGTCGGCCGCCAGCGCGACCGACCGCCGCTCCGCGCGGCGGGTCACCGCCCGGGCGTGGTGCAGCGCGGCGCCAGCGTCGCCCCCGCCGGGGAGGATGAACGACTCCAGCGGGTCGAGCTCCGATTCGGCCTGGTCGATCGCGTCCTCAAGCGACTCGACGTGAGCTGCGGTCACTTGCGGGTCGCCCTCGTCGGGGTTGGGGTTCGCGAAGTCGGCCTGAACGATGTGGAGCTGGTTCTGGATCGACTCCAGCGTGTCGTCGACGTCGTCGTAGCCCGTCGGGCGCGCGGTCCCGATCAGGGCGTTGGCTTCGTCGACGGTACCGTACGCCTCGATCCGGGCGCTGGTCTTCGAGACCCGGGACATGTCCCGGAGGTCGGTCATCCCCTCGTCGCCGCGGCCGGTGTAGATCTTCATCGGTCCGCGAGCGTCCGTTCGACGTACGTCAGGATGTTCTCGCTCTCGCCCATCGTGACCCCGTTGGCGTCGTCGACGAGGACCGGCACCGCGCGCTGGCCGCTCACGCGTTTGACCTCGTCGCGCTTCGAGTGCAGCGCCTCGACCCAGGCGGTCTCGTAGTCGATCCCGTGGGTCTCCAGGGCGTCGTGAACCGCCTCGCAGTACGGACAGCCGTCGAGCGCGTACAGCGTGATGCTCATACCCGAAGTGGGAGTCGCCGCGACAAAGAGGTTTGCGTGCGGGCGTGCCGCGGGTGGCCCCGGATCCAACCCGGCCGGCCCCCCGCGACTGAAGTGGGTCGCGTCCATACACGCGGGTATGAGCGTCACCGGGCTCTGTCAGGTGTGCGAGGACCGGGAAGCCGAGTACGCCTGCCACCAGTGCGGCGCGGCGGTCTGTCGGGTCCACTTCGAACAGGACCGCGGCGTCTGCGTCCACTGCGGCGACCCCGGCGGGACGGAGGACGTCTTCGCCGAACCCGACGGCGACCGCGACGTGCCCGAGTTCCGGTAGCGGAACCCGGGCGGGACGGCTGCCGCAGTCGCTACCCGTTCCGGTACCGGTTCAACCGGGTTCGGAGCCGTTTCGCCGCCTCGCCGGCCGCCCCGGCGAACGCCTCACCCCGATCCTCGCCGGCGAAGATGATCCCCCGCGAGGAGTTCACGAGGCCGACGCCGTCGGCGAGTCCGTGTTCCACCGCGGCCTCGGCGTCACCGCCCTGCGCGCCGACCCCCGGCACCAGGAACGGGAGGCCGGGGACCTGCTCGCGGAGGTCGGCCAGTTCCTCGGGCGCGGTCGCGCCGACTACGAGCCCGACGTTGCCGTGTTCGTTCCAGAGGTCCGCCAGCGCGGCCACCCGTTCGTAGACGGGCTCCCCCGAGGCGAGTTCCAGGTCCTGGAGGTCGGCGCCGCCGGGGTTCGAGGTCCGGCACAGCACGAACACGCCCTTCTCTTCGCGGTCCAAGAACGGCTGCAACGAATCCCGACCGAGGTAGGGGTTGACCGTGATCGCGTCGACGTCGTCGAGGAGGGCCGCGTACTGTCGGGTGGTGTTCCCGATGTCGGCGCGCTTGGCGTCGAGCAGCACCGGGACGTCCTTGCCGTGGGCGTACGCGACCGTCTCCCGGAGCGAGCGCCATCCGTCGGGCGTCTCGTAGAAAGCGGCGTTCGGCTTGTAGCACGCGGCGTACTCGTGGGTCGCGTCGATAATCCGGCGGTTGAACGCCCACTGCGGCAGGTCGGCGTCGTGGAGGTGCTCGGGGATCCGGGCGGGGTCGGCGTCGAGACCGACCGACACGACGCTGTCGATCCGGTCGATCCGATCGCCGAGCCGCTCGAAGAAGGCTGCGGGCATAGCAGAGGGTCCCGGTGGAGCAACGAGTAGGTTTTCCTTCGCCGGCGCGCGCCGCGCTGGGGCCGACGGGGTCGCGCGCCGCGGTCCGCGGCCGTCACCGCCCCTCGGTCCGGAACGACACGTCGAGGCTGGGAGCGCTGTGCGTCAGCGACCCCATCGACACCACGTCGACGCCGGTCTCGGCGTACGCCGGAAGCGAGTCGATCGTGATCCCACCGCTGGCCTCGGTGACGACCCCGTCGGGCACCCGGTCGACCGCCGTCCGGACCGCCGTCGGCGGGAGGTTGTCGAGGAGGACCACGTCGGCGCCCGCGTCGGCCGCACGCACCGCCGCCGCCGGTGACTCGACCTCCACCTCCAGGTTGGTCGCGAACGACTTCCGGTCGCGGAAGGATTCGACGGCCGCTTCGAGCCCCAGCTCCGCGACGTGGTTGTCCTTCACCATCACCAGCCCCGAGAGCGTGAGCCGGTGGGTGTCCCCGCCGCCCGCGGCGACCGCCCGCTTCTCCACCCCACGGAGCCCCGGGGTGGTCTTCCGGGTCGCGGCCACCCGGACCGACTCCGAGGCCGTCCGGGCGGCGCGCACCGCCCGTCGGGTCCGGGTCGCGACGCCCGCGGCGTGGCCGACGAGGTTGGCGGCGGTCCGCTCGCCGCGGAGCACGTCGCGGGCCCGCCCCGACACGTCGAGGATCGTCTCCCCGGCATCGACCTCGTCGCCGTTCGCGGCGGCCGGCGCCGGGTCGCAGTCGAGGTAGTCGAACACCGCGGCCGCGGCGTCGACGCCGGCGACGACCCCCGGTTCGGTCGCGACGAGCCGGCCGGACGTCCGCCCGGGGACGTGGTTCGTCACGTCCCGGTGGCCGACGTCCTCCCGGAGCCACCGCTCGACCGTCTCAGTCGTCAGCATGCCGGGCTCCGTGGGCGGCGTCGCCGTCGGCGGCGTCGACGACGTGGTGACACCCCGCCGAGGGGGCCTCGCTCGCCGCCCGCGCGACGAGGAGGCCACACACCGCGGCGTTCCGGAGTTCGTACAGCGACCGCGACACCCGGGTTCGGGTGTAGGCGTCGACCTCGCCCTTCAGCCGTCTGAGCGTCGATCGCGCCCGCTCTAGGTCCTCGCGGGTCCGAGTGAGGCCGGCCGCCGACTCCATCGTCCCCCGGAGCCGCTCGTACTTCGCGTCCGCGAAGGCGTCCGGCAGCCCGGGGTCGCGGTCGAGCGGCTCGGGGGCCTCGACGGGATCGACCGCCCCCGCACCCGCGTCCGCCGCCGACTCCCCCGCGCGGAGCCCCCAGACCAGCCCCTCCAGCAGGCTGGTGGAGGCGAGCCGGTTCGCGCCGTGGACGCCCGTGCGGGCGCACTCGCCGGCCGCATACAGCCGGTCGAGCGTGGAACGGCCGCGGTCGTCGACCGCGACCCCGCCGCAGAGGTAGTGTTCGGCGGGCGCGACCGGGATGCCGTCGGTAGGGTCGATCCCCCGGTCGGCACACAGGTCTGCGAGGCCCGGGAACGCCGTCCCGAAGTCGGGGTCGAGCGGCGAGACGTCGAGCCGGACCTCGCCGCCCTGTGCCCGCTCGTCGGCCACGGCGCGGGCGACGACGTCCCGCGGGGCGAGTTCGGCGTCGTCGTGGATCGCCAGGAGGAACCGCTCGCCCGCGGCGTTCCGGAGGACCGCGCCCTCGCCGCGGACCGCCTCGCTGACCAGGAACGGGTCGGCGCCGGGGTAGGCGGTGGGGTGGAACTGCACGTACTGCATGTCCGCGACCCGGGCGCCCGCGAACGCCGCCATCGCGATCCCGTCGCCGGTCGCGCCGTCGGGGTTGGTTGACGTCCGGTAACACGCCCCGATCCCGCCGGTCGCGAGGACGGTCGCACCCGCGAACACCGGCTCGACGGCGCCGTCGCGGAGCACCGACGCGCCGTGGACCCGCCCCTCGTGTGTGAGCAGGTCCAGCGCCATCGCGTCGTCGAGGAACGTGACGCCCGGACGCTCGCGCAGGTGAGCGAGGAACGGCCGGAGCACGTGCGATCCGGTGGCGGCGTTCACGTGGAGGATCCGGGACTCCGAGTGGGCGGCCTCCCGGCCGCGGTCGTAGGCGTCGACGTCGGCGCCCGGGGGCGCGCCGTCGAACGGAACGTCGAGGGTGTCGACGAGCACGTCCGCGACGGCGTCGCGGGCGTTCGACACCAGCACGTCGACCGCGTCGGGGTCGGCGGTGCCGTCGCTGGCGGCGTGGACGTCCGCCCGGAACGCCTCGGGGTCGCTCCCGGTGACGGCGACGCCGCCCTGCGCCCAGTCGGTGGCGGCGTCCTCGGGTTCGGTCGCCTTCGTGGCGACGAGCACGTCCGCCCCCTCGCGGGCGGCCGCGAGCGCCGCGGCACACCCGGCGATGCCCGACCCGATCACGAGGACGTCGGTCTCGCGGGTCATAGTTCGAGCATCCGGTCGAGCGCGGTCGCCGCCAGGTCCTTCTCCCGGGGCGCGACGGCCACCTCGTTGTGGACCTCCCCCTCCGCGAGCGATTCGAGCAGCCACGTCAGGTAGTTCGGGTCGATCTGTCGCATCGCGTTGCAGTCCATGCACGCGTCGCCACACAGCGGCACCACGTTCACCTCGGGGTGCCACCGTTGGAGGTGGTTCACCAGGTGGACCTCGGTGCCGACCGCCCAGGTTGCCCCCGGCTCGGCGTCGGCGATGGTGTCACAGATCTGGCTCGTCGACCCCGCGGCGTCGGCCGCGACGACGACCTCCCGGCGGCACTCGGGGTGGACGATCACGTCGGCAGCGTGATCCGCTCTGGCGGCCTCGACGTGGTCGACCTCGAACCGCTCGTGGACCTGGCAGTAGCCGTCCCACAGCACGACGTCGGCGCCTGCGGCGTCGGCGGCGTCGGGGGCGTCCGGGCTCCAGGGGTCCCACTCCGCGACGGCGTCGGGGTCGACGCCGAGGTCCGCGGCGGTGTTGCGGCCGAGGTGTTTGTCGGGCAGAAACAGCACCGCGTCCCCGCGGTCGAACGCCCACTCGAAGGCGTCGGCGGCGTTCGACGACGTACACACGAGCCCGCCCTGCTCGGCACAAAAGGCCTTCAGGTCGGCGTAGGAGTTCATGTACGTCACCGGGATCACGTCGCGGTCGCCGGTGGCGTCGTCGATCCGCTGCCACGCCGCGTCGACCTGGAGCGCCTCCGCCATCCCCGCCATCGGACACGACGCCTCCATCGACGGGAGGAGCACGGTCTGGTCGTCGTCGGTGATGATGTCGGCGCTCTCGGCCATGAACGTCACGCCGGCGAACACGACGTAGTCCGCCTCGGAGTTCGCGGCGCGTTTCGAGAGCTCGTAGGAGTCGCCGATGAAGTCGGCGTGGTCGACGATCTCGCGGCGCTGGTAGTTGTGGCCGAGGACGATCACGTCGTCGCCCAGGGTCTCGCGTGCGGACTCGATCCGGGCGGCGCGGTCGGCCTCGGTGAGGTCCCGGTACGCGTCCGGGAGCCGTTCGAGGTTGTCGTATTTGAACAGACTCAGGTCGGATTCGAAACCGGCGGTTTCTAGCTCTGCCATAGGTGGTCGTGTAGGTATCCAACCCTCACAGCCGGACGTTGAAAAATATTTGTCTTCGATACGCGGATAGAACGAAGGAGTGCTCTATACGGACGTTTCGAAGCAATATTTGCGTCCGCGAGTCTGATCGAAGTATCGATTTACTCGAACGGCCGGTGTGATCGGTTCGTGGTGTCGGTCCCGGCGGTGACCGGTCAACGCCGCCGTCGACCCAAGGGGGCCCGTCGTCCGAGCGGCGCCGGCGGCCCCTCCAGGACCCGCGAGTGCCCGAACCCGAAACCGTTAGGCCCGCGCCGCAGAACCAAGGCGTATGACGGATGCCGCAGACCTCGTTGTGCGGGTCCGCGAGGGTGACCTCCGGCTCCACGAGCTCGACGACCACGCCGAACCCGACGTCGCGGCGGCGGCGCGCCGGCGCCTCGTCGAAGCCGACGCCGACGCGTCGCTCGATGCCGTCGGCGACTACGGCTTCCCCGCGGCCGCGGCCGAACCGAACATCGAGAACATGGTCGGCGCCGTGCAGGTGCCGATGGGGGTCGCGGGGCCGGTGACGGTCGACGGCGGCGCCGCCGACGGGGCGGCGTACCTCCCGCTCGCGACGACCGAGGGCGCGCTGCTCGCGAGCGTCAACCGCGGGTGTTCGGTGCTCGACGCCGCCGGCGGCGCCCGGGCGCGCATCACCAAATCCGGGATGACCAGGGCGCCGGTGTTCCGGGTCGACGACGTGGTCGAGGCCGAGGCGCTCGTGGCGTGGGTCCGGGACAACGTCGACCGGTTGCGCGAGGCGGCCGCCGGGACCACGAACCACGGCGAACTCCTCGACGTGACGCCGTACGTCGTCGGCAACTCCGTGTACTTCCGGTTCCGGTACGACACCAAGGACGCGATGGGGATGAACATGGCCACGATCGCGACCGAGGCCGCCTGCGACGTGATCGAGTCCGAGACCGACGCGTCACTCGTCGCGCTGTCGGGGAACTTGTGTACCGACAAGAAGCCCGCCGCGATCAACGCGGTCGAGGGGCGGGGTCGGAGCGTGACCGCCGACGTCACCGTCCCCCGGGCGGTCGTCGCCGAGCGGCTCCACACCACCCCCGAGGCGATCGCGGAGCTGAACACCCGGAAGAACCTGGTGGGATCGGCGAAGGCCGGGAGCCTGGGGTTCAACGCCCACGTCGCGAACGTGGTGGCGGCGATGTTCCTCGCGACCGGCCAGGACGAGGCACAGGTCGTCGAGGGCGCGAACGCGATCACCACCGCCGAGGTGCGGGGGGACGGCGACGGCGGGGCGGGCGACCTCTACCTGTCGGTGTCGCTGGCGTCGCTGGAGGTCGGGACCGTGGGCGGTGGAACGAAGCTCCCGACGCAGGCCGAGGCGCTCGACGTCCTCGGGATCCGCGGCGGCGGCGACCCGCCGGGGTCGAACGCCGACGCGTTCGCGGAGTACGTCGCTGCGGGGGCGCTCGCGGGCGAACTCTCCCTGCTGTCGGCGCTCGCGTCGCGGCACCTCTCCAGCGCCCACGCCGAGTTGGGGCGGTAGGCGGCGTCACTCCCCGACGCCGATCACGCCGGTCGTCAGCAGCGTCCCGACCCCGACGAGGGCGGCGCCGACAACCAGCAGCGGCGTCCCCGGCAGGGCGACCGCGGTCCCGTTCGCGGCCGCGAGCCACGCCGAGAGCGCGAGCCACCCCACCCCCGACAGCGACATCCCCGCGCCGCGGCGGCGTTGCCCCTGGATCACCGCCGCGGCCGCGAGCAGGGTGTGGGCCGCCAGGAACGCGACCCCGGCGAGCACCAGCCGGCCGGTGACCGCCAGCCCCGCACCGCCGAGGAAGCAGGCGGCGACGACCCCGCGGGCGGCCCACCCGGCGGCACCCGATCCGAGCGACGCGGCCTCGGTCATAGCAGCCGGTAGGTGCCGTTCGACTCCGAGGCCTCTCCCCGGCGCGTGAGCGTCTCCAGCAGGTCCCGCGCCGCCGATCCGGGAACGCCGTGGGATTCCGCGTACGCGACGACGTCGTCGGCGGTCGGCGCGTCCTGCGTCCGGACGGCGTCGCGGACGACCTCGTCGCGGCTCCGCGACCCCCCGCCCGACGCCGCCCGGTCGCCGGCGGCCGCGACCGCGTCGGCGTCCAGCCCCGAGCCTTCGAGATACTCCCGGTCGTCGACCCCGCTGTCGTCGATCTCCGATTCCATCGTCGCGACGTGGTCGGTGTCGGCGAACGCCTCGCTGTTGCCGCCGCGCTTCGCGAGCAGCGCCGCACGGGCCTGGCGGGCGGCCTCGCGGTCCTCGTCCTCGGCGAGTCGGCGGAGCTTCTTCGTCCGGTGTGTTCGCCCGCACCGCGGGCACGTGGCCGTCTCGGCGGTCCGGGGGTCCGAGAGCAGCCAGAGGTGATCGCAGTTCGAACAGCCCACGACGGCGTACATACCCGATCGTTCCGCGGCGTCGGGTTTGAACGTTCGCCCGCCGGACGGCGGGTTGCTCACCCGTCGACCGGCTCGAACCCCGCCGCGCCGTCGTCGAACGTCAGCCGCTCGCGACGCTCGACGGTGACGGCGTCGAGACCGGCGACCGCGTCGACGAGCGCCTCGGAGACGCGGAACGACGACAGGTGGGCAGTGTCGCGGAGCCACGCGATCCGGGCGTCGGCCGGGTCGTACCGGCCGGCGGTCGCGACCGCGGCCCGGAGGGCGTGCCGGTCGGAGGGGAGCACGACCGGGATCGCCGACCGCGACAGCGACCCGCTGGTCAGCGCGTTGGTGTACATCTCGCCGAGGTCGAGTTCGGCGGCGACGTCGGCGGTGGTGACGTCCGCCAGCCCGATGCCGTGACCGTTGCCGTGCGTGGCGTCGGTGAGCCCGAGCACCGCGATCCGGTCGACGTCGGGCGTCTCCGGGTCTGCGGCGTTCAACACGCCGTACCGCCCGATCACGTTCGAGTCCATCCCCGACCCCGACACGTCCTTGCCGATCGCCTCGATCACGAGGGCGTCGAGGTCGTCGACCGGGAGCGTCGGCAGCCACTCCCGCGCCCGGTCGAGCAGGTCGGTCTCGGCGCCCGGGAGGTCGGCGGCGGGGATTCCCGCCACCGCCGCGGTCCGGTCGTGGAAGTTCTCGACGATCGCGACGCCGCCGACCACGGGGGCGTTGGCGCGGACGACGCCGAGCGCCCGCTCGATGGTGTCGACATAGCCGTTGGTCGCGGCGGCCTCGTGGAACGCCCGCGCGCCGGCGCGTTTCCCCAGGCCGACGGTGAGCATCTTCGAGAGTCCGCTTTCGATCCGTCCGGTGAAGTTGGTGTGGGGTTTCACCCGGTTGACGACCACGATCCCGTCGGCGTCGAGCGCCGCGGTCGCGACCGGCACCGCGTGGCCGCGGTCGGTCGTTCCGACGACCGTGGCGTCCATCCGCGCGTCGATCGGACACCCGAGCGCGTCCTCCGTCACCCCGAGCGCGGCGAGCGTGCGGCGCTGGCCCTCCACCGTCGATCCGCCGTGGCTCCCCATCGCCGGGACGACCACGGGGTCGTACCCCGCAGCCGACACCGCCGCGACGACCGCTTCCGCGATCGGCCGGGCGTCCGTGATCCCGCGGCTCCCGACGCCGACGGCGACGGTGCCGCCCGCGGGGACCGTCGAGAACGGCAGCGATCCGACCGCATCGCGGGCCGCGGCGCGAACGTCGTCGATCGCGGGCGTCTCGGGGTCGTAGGACACCCGCGCGAACGTCGGGAACCGGACCGCGGGCAGCGCGGCGTCGACGGCTCCGGCGTCGGGAAGCTCCATACGCGTCGGTCGGGGGGAACCGAAAAAAGCGGCCGGGTCGGCCGGCCCGTTCAGGCCAACTCGTGGATCCGCTCGACGACGGCGTCGGCGAACGCCGAGGTGGCGAGCTTCGTGCCGCCGTCGATCTGGCGGTGGAGGTCGTAGGTGACCTCCCCGGAGGCGATGGCGTCCTCGACCGCATCACGGATCAAGGCGCCGGCGTCGTCCCACCCGAGATACTCGAACAGCAGCCGGCCCGAGAGGATCATCGCGGTGGGGTTGACCTTGTCCTCGCCGGCGTACTTCGGCGCGGAGCCGTGGACCGGCTCCGCGAGACACAGCCCGTCGCCGAAGTTGGCGCCGGGGGCGATCCCGAGCCCGCCGATCTGGGCGCCCGCGGCGTCGGAGAGGTAGTCGCCGTTGAGGTTCATCGTCGCGATGACGTCGTACTCCCCGGTTCGGGTCAGCAGCTGCTGGAGCATGTTGTCCGCGATCCGGTCGTTGACGACCAGTTTGTCGTCGGGCGCCTCGCCGTCGTACTCCGCCCAGAGTTCGTCTTCGGTGATCGCGACGTCGTCGTACTCCTCCGCGACGAGTTCGTAGCCCCAGTCACGGAACGCACCCTCGGTGAACTTCATGATGTTGCCCTTGTGCACCAGCGTGACCTTCTCGCGGCCGTTCTCCAAGGCGTACTCGATGGCCTGTCGAACCAGCCGCTTGGTTCCGAACTCCGTGATGGGCTTGACGCCGATCCCGATCGGGCCGTCGTGGAGGATCTCGTCGTAGCCCATCCCCTCGACGAACGACTTGACCTCCGCGACGCCGTCGGTGCCGGCCTCCCACTCGATGCCGGCGTAGACGTCCTCGGTGTTCTCCCGGAAGGTGACCATGTCCATCTCCTCGGGGGATTTCACCGGCGAGGGGACGCCGTCGAGGTAGTACGTCGGGCGGACGTTGGCGTAGAGGTCGAGCCGCTGGCGTAACGCGACGTTCAGGGAGCGAAAGCCCGACCCCACCGGCGTCGTGAGCGGGCCCTTGATCGCCGCGCGGTGCTCCCGGATCGCTTCGACCGTGTCGTCGGGGAGGTTCTCGCCGTACTCCTCGCGGGCGGCGCTCCCGGCGTAGACCCGCATCCACGCGACCGACCGGCCGGTCGCCTCCGCAGCGGCGTCGAGTACCCGCTGTGCGGCCGGCCCGACGTCGGTTCCGATACCGTCGCCGTGGATGATCGGGACGATCGGGGTATCGGGGACGTCGAGCTCGCCGGTCTCGGGGTCGGCGAGCGTGATCTTCGACCCCTCTTCGGGGACCGTGACCTGATCGTAGCTCATAAACGCCCGGTACTTTCCGTACCGGGCATAAATGGATGCCGTTACCGCATCGCCCGGCAAGCGTTGCCGGAGAACCCCGGAGCGACGGGGCGGTCGGCGGCCGTGCCGCGGGCGGCACAGCGGTCGGCGGCCGTGAGCGCCGGACTCACGGACGGCCGGGGTTCTTGTACGACCGCGCCCAATCGGATAGTGTGAGCGACACCTCCGAGCCGGCCGACGGGACCGACGCGACCGGGACGATCACGGTCTACTCCGACTACGTCTGTCCGTTCTGTTACCTCGGCCGCCGGTCGTTGGACGAATACTGCGCCGAGCGCGAGGCGCCGCTCGAGATCGAGTGGCGGCCGTTCGACCTGCGGGCGGGCAAGCGCGACGCCGACGGGTCGATCGACCACGACGCCGACGACAGCAAGGACGAAGCGTACTTCCAGCAGGCGCGGAAGAACGTCCGGCGGCTCCGGGAGGAGTACGGCGCCGACGAGATGGCGCTCGATCTCGCGACCGAGGTTGACTCGCTGCCCGCACAGCTCGTCTCGGTCGCAGTCCGGGACGCGTACGGCTACGACACGTGGCTCGACTTCGACGAGGCCGTCTTCGAGGCGCTGTGGCACGAGGGTCGGGACATCGGCGACGAGGCGGTGCTCGTGGACCTCGCCGAGAACGCGGGCGTCGACCCCGACGACGTCAGGGGGGCACTCGCCGACGACGACCGCCGGGCGGCGCTCCGCGACCGGTTCGACGAGGCCCGGTCGGCGGGGATCACGGGCGTGCCGACGTTCGTCGCGGACGGCCACGCCGCCCGCGGCGCCGTGCCGCCGGAGCAGCTCCGACGGCTGATCGAGGGGGCGTAGGCGCCGGTCCGGCGTCGGAGGGGGTTACTCCTCGTCGAACGTCTCCCACTCGGTCTCGGTTCCGAGGATCCCCGCGAGCGACGCGACCATCGACTGGAGTTCGTCGATCTGCTCGCGCTGCGTGGCGACGACCTCGCGGAGCTCCTCGATCTCCGAGCGGCTCTCGTCGTGGTCCCGACTCGTCTCGGTGATGTCGGCCGACAGCGACTCCATCGCCTCCGAGAGGTGGGTGATCTCCTGTTCGGTCGCCAGCCCGTGTTCCTGCGGCTCCCGCAGCATCTCCCTGTGGGTCACGATCGCGTCGGAGACGCTCGCGCTCCCGTCCGGTAGCGTGATCTGGAGGGGGTTCGCGTCGGGCGTCTCGTCCGTCGGCTGTGCGTCGTCGGCGTCGGCGGCCGGGTCCTGCTCGGCGTCCGTGTTCGACTCGGGGGGCTTGCTGCTCATGCCCGCCACTTGGTGGGAGAGCAACATAAATCATCGTCAGACAATGCCACGCATCCTGATATGTCGCCGTTCGGATCGGACCCGGGGCGGCGACGCCGGCCCGTCCATCGCGGGGGCGGCGAGCCAGTCGTCGGAGCCGGCGGCTCAGGACCCCGACGACGCCCCGCCGTCGGGGCCGCCGCCGTCGGCCGCCACCGCCGGATCCTCGCCGGTCGGGGTGGCGTGGAGCCACTCGTCGGCCCACGCCTCGATCTCGTCGAACACCGGACACAGCGACCGTCCCTTCGGGGTCAGCGAGTAGAACGTCGCGACCGGCGCGTCCTCCTCGAGCCGGCGGTTCACGAACCCCATCTCCTGGAGGTCGTCGAGCACCCGCGAGAGCGTCCGGGAGCTGGCGTCGGTGGAGCGTTTGAGCTCGTTGAACCGCTTTTCGCCCTCCTGGAGGTCGTGGAGCACGATCAGCCGCCACTGGGAGCCGATCCGTTCCAGCGAGTCGATGACCGAGCAGGGTCCGGTGTCGTGGTCGGGTTCGGGAGGCACGGGTGTCACCTGGTGGCACGTTCGTCCGCGAAGGTACAAACCCTTTCGGTGGTATAGTAGGTAACCGAGCGACACCGGTCCGACCGGCACCGCGCTCGGAGACACCACGATGCAACCCCACCGACGACACGACCACACGACCGTCGAGCGTACGCTCGACGACGACGTACCGACGTCCCACCGCCGCTACGGCGTCCGGGCCGGGCCGACGGGGGATGGATCCCCGACGATACCCTCGTGTGGAGGGCACCCGGAATGAGCGACGACGACCCCCACGCCGGCCAGCCGATCCGGACCGCCGGCGCCGCCCCCGACGACGCCGACGCCGCAGTCGTGTTGGTCCACGGCCGCGGCGCGCGCGCCGACGGGATGCTGCAGTTCGCCCGGGAGTTCGGCCGCGAGGGGCTCCACTACGCCGCGCCGCAGGCCCGACGCGGGACCTGGTACCCCGAGTCGTTTCTGGCGCCGGTCGAGCGGAACCAGCCGTCTCTCGACTCCGCGCTCGCCCACGTCGGGCGGGCGGTCGACGCCGCCCGATCCGGGGGACTCCCCGCCGAACAGGTCCTGGTGGTCGGGTTCTCCCAGGGGGCGTGTCTGGCCGCGGAGTTCGTCGCCCGCGACCCGCGGCGGTACGCCGGGGTGGTGTCGCTGTCGGGCGGGCTGATCGGCGCGGCGGGGACGGAGTTCGACTACGACGGCGACGTGGCCGGGATGCCGTTCTTCCTGGGCGTCAGCGACGACGACCCCCACATCCCGGTGTCGCGCGCGGAGGAGACCGTCGAAGTCTTCGAGCGGCTCGGCGCCGACGTCCGGTTCGACGAGTACCACGGCCGCGGCCACGGGATCTTCGCGGAGGAGATCGACTACCTCCGGGAGTTGGTCGGGTCGATCGTCGAGTAGGGGTCCCGTCGCCGATCACCGAGCGAAGCAGTTGGTATGTTCCCACCGACAGCGCGAATACGCCGAAGATCGACTCGAAAGGGCGGGTCGTCCTCCCGAAGCACGTCCGGGAGCGGCTCGGGATCGAACCGGGTACCGAAGTCGAGGTCCGCGAAGAAGGCGGGAAGGCGGTCGTCGAACCCGAAGACGACCCCGAGGAGGTGCTCGACCGGATGGAGGAACTGATCGCGGAGACGTCGCCGGCGGGCGAGGAACCCACACCGCGGTGACCCGGGACCCGCCGACGCCCCGCGGGCGCCGTCCGCCGTCGGCGCCGCAGCGTCGGCTTCGGAACCTCTTTGGGTCGTTCGGCCCACGGGACGGGTATGAGTCACGGCTCGCTCGACGACGAGACGCTGGAGAACTACAGGCACGCCGGGACCGTGCTCCGAGGGGTCCTCGACGACGCCGCCGAGCTGATCGAACCCGGGGTCACACACCTCGAAGTCGCGGAGTTCGCCGAAGAACGGATCTACGAGGAAGCCGACGGGTGTGCGTTCCCCGCGAACATCAGCATCGACGAGGAGGCGTCGCACGCCACCCCCGGTGCCGACGACGACACCGAGTTCGGCGAGGAGATGGTGTGTCTCGACTGCGGTGTCCACGTCGACGGCTACATCGCCGACGCCGCGGTGACAGTCGACCTCTCGGGAACCCCCGAACTCGTCGAGGCCGCCGAGGAGGCGCTCGACGCCGCCCTCGACGTGGTCGGGCCGGGCGTCGAGACCGGCGAGGTCGGCCGCGCGGCCGAGGAGGTGATCCGCGGGTACGGCTACACCCCGATCCTGAACCTCTCGGGACACGGCGTGGCCCAGTGGGACGCCCACACCGGGCCGACCATCCCGAACCGCGGGACCGACCGCGGGGTGGAACTGGCGGTCGGCGACGTGGTCGCGATCGAGCCGTTCGCGACCACCGGCCGCGGGAAGGTCTCCGAGGGGTCGAAAGAGGAGATCTACAGCCTCGAAACCGAGCGGTCGGTCCGGAACCGGACCGCGCGCCAGGTGCTCGAACAGGTCACCGAGGAGTACCGGACGCTGCCGTTCGCGACCCGGTGGCTGGAGGCGCCGCGGGCGGAGATGGCGGTCCGGCGGCTGGAACAGCAGGGCGTCCTCCACGGCTACCCCGTCCTGAAGGAGGACGACGGCGAGCTCGTGAGCCAGGCCGAACACACCGTCGTGATCACCGACGACGGGTGTGAGATCCTGACCGCCTGAGGCGATGGACCGGATCTTCGCCCCCTGGCGGATCGAGTGGGTCGAGCGCGACCCCGCCGAGGACGACGTCGAGGGGTGTCCGTTCTGCGTCCTCCCCGACCGCGAGCGGGACCGGGACCGCGAGAGTCGGGTCGTCGCCCGGAGCGACCACGCCTTCGTCATCCTGAACAACTACCCGTACAACCCCGGCCACGTGATGGTGATCCCCCGGCGCCACACCGGGGAGTGGCGGGCGCTCTCGGACGCGGAGCTCCTGGATCACGCCCGGCTGAAGGTGGCCACGATCGACGCGCTCGACGACGGGCTCGGTCCCGACGGCGTCAACGCGGGGGAGAACCTCGGCGGCGACGCCGCCGGCGGATCGATCGGCGACCACGTTCACACCCACCTCGTGCCGCGGTGGCGCGGCGACACCAACTTCATGCCCGTGATCGGCGACACCCGCGTGCTGGTGGAGGCGCTCGACGACACCTACGACCGGCTACACGCCGCGTTCGCGTCGCATCCGGACGCCGTGACGAGCCCCGCCGGCGGCGCCCCCGACCGGGCCGTCGAACTGTCGTTCGCGGGGGTCGGCGATCCCGACCCCGGATCCGACGGCGGGCGGTGAGCCGGCCGCAGCCGCGGAGCGGCCGGCGCGTGCCGCGCTACGGGACGAGCACCACCGGAACGTGTTGCTCCTCGAGCAGCCGCTGTGGGGTGCTTCCGGAGAAGATCGCGTCGTCGAAGGAGCCGTCCTCGTACCCCATCACGACGGTCTCCACCCCCGCGGTCTCGACGAGGTCGAGCGCCTCCCGCTGGACGTCCTCGACCGAGTCGACACCCTGTGCGGAGTGAACAGAGATGTCGACGTCGACCCCCAGTTCGTCGGCGATCGCCCGCATCTCCGCGGCGCCGAGGTTCTCCTCGAGGTCGATCGCGTCCGTCGAGAGGTGCAAGGCGGTGACCCGGAGGTCGTCGTGGCGGCCGTAGGTCTCGAACGCGTACCGGATCGCGCGTTCGCTCGCCGGCGCGACTCCGAAGGCGTCCTGCGGGACCTGGCTGTCCGTCGGGACGATGTCGAACGGGAGCAACAGATGCATACGTGGGTTCGGCGCCGCTCCGCGCGTAAACCTTTCTCCGATCGCCACTCGGTGGGACCGAAGCGCCTTACCCACCCGGCGGGTAGGGTCGGGCAATGACCGACGACCGGCGACGTGCGGTCCGGCGCGTGGGTGCGGTCGTGCTTGCCGCCAACGTCGCCCTCGTGGCCGCGAAGGGCGGGGTCTGGTGGCTCACCGGGAGCCTCGCGGTCGGGTCGGAGGCGGTCAACAGCCTCGCCGACGCCGCCTACAGCCTGATCGTGCTCGCGGGGCTGTACCTCACCACGCGACCGCCGGACTTCGAGCATCCACACGGCCACGAGCGGATCGAGCCGTTCGTCTCGCTGTTCGTCGCGGTCGGCGTCTTCGTCGCCGGCGGGGTGGTGCTGTGGAACGCGGTGCAGTCGGTGGTGAACGGGACCTACGGCGTCGAGGCGGGCGCGGCGGGCGTCGTCGTGTTGGGCGCCACCGCGGGCGCGAAGTTCTGGCTCTACCGGTACTGTCTCGACGTCGGCCGCGAGCGCAACTCCCCCGCGGTCGTCGCGGCCGCCCTCGACAACCGCAACGACATCCTCACCGCCGGCGCGGCGCTCGTGGGCGTCGTCGGGGCGTCGGTCGGCGCGCCGGTGTTGGATCCGATCGCCGCGGGGGTCGTCTCCATCGGGATCTTCTACACCGGGGCCGGGATCGTTCGCGACAACGTGAGCTACCTGGTCGGCGCCGCACCCCCCGAGGACCTCCGGCGTGAGATCCTCGAACGCGCCTTGGACCACCCGCGGGTCCGTGGCGCACACGACGTCGTGGCCCACTACGTCGGTCCAGAGGTGGACGTGAGCCTCCACATCGAGGTCGAAGGGCACATGTCGCTGTTCGAGGCCCACGACATCGAGTCCGAGGTGGTGGCGTCGGTCCGGTCGATCCCGGAGGTCGACGACGTGTTCGTCCACATCGACCCGAAGGAACTCGGCGAGTGGAAACCCGACGACGACGCCGACGGGCTGGTCGAAACGGCGGTCGCCGGCGAGCGGGGGCCGGTCGTGGATCCGACGCCCGACGGGTCGGGCGAGGACGCGGGCGCCGGCCCGGAGGAGTCGGGGACGCGGGAGTGACCGGCGGTCCGGAGCGGCGGTGCCTACAGCCGCGTTCGGAGGTCGGACGCGACCGCGTCGGTGCCCGCGCCCCCGCCGATGTCGGGGGTCCGCGGCGCCGACCCGTCGGCGAGTTGGTCGGTGACCGCGCCCCACAGCGCGTCGGCGGCCGCGGCCTCGCCGAGGTCGTCGAACAGCATCGACCACGACAGCACCGTCGCCAGCGGGTTGGCGACGCCGTCGCCGGCGATATCGGGGGCGCTGCCGTGGACCGGCTCGAACATCGAGGGGGCGTCGTCGCCGGGGTAGACGTTGCCGGAGGGTGCGAGCCCCACGCTCCCGGTGATCTGCGCGCCGATGTCGGTGAGGACGTCGCCGAAGAGGTTGGAGGCCACCACCACGTCGAACGCCTCGGGCCGGCGGATCAGGTCCATCGCGGCGGCGTCGACCAGGAGTCGTTCGACCGTCACCGACGGGAACTCCTCACTCACCTCCGCGACGTCGTAGGTGTCCGTAGCAGTCGGATTCGTCGGGACCGGGTTTCAACGTTGGTACTCGCGTCGACGTGTGCCGACGTCCGGGCGCCACGGGCCGTCGCCGCGGCGTCACTCGAACGCCCAGAGCACGACCGACAGCCCCGTCGCGACCGCGAGCACCGCGGTGAGCAGCCAGAACGCCGCCCGGAACCCCGCGGTTTCGGAGACGACGCCGACGATCGCCGGCGACGACGCCCCCGCGATCATGAGCAGCGTCCGGACCGCCCCCAGACTCCCGCCGGCCACCGACGACGGGATCGCCGACATCAGGTACGCGCCGCGGACCGGGCGGTAGCCGTGCGACCCCAGCCCGAGGCAGACCACCGCCGCCCCCAGCGCCAGTGGGCCGGCGGTGCCCGTGAGCACGACAACCGACCCCAGCCCGACGGCGGCGAGCCCCAGGGTGGCGGCGATCACCGGCAGCGTGCCGGTGCGGTCGCTGACCTCCCCGGTCAGGAGTTGGACCAGGCTCACCGCGAACAGCGCGCTGAACAGCAGGCTGGCGGTGTCGGACGCCAACCCCGCCTCGCGGGTGAGATACAGCGGGAGGAACGCGACCACGGCGTTGTACGCGAACGAGAACAGGATCGTGACCGCGACGAACGCCGAGAACCGCCACTCGCGGAACAGCGCCGCGTACGCCCGGTAGGGGACGCCGCCGCCGTCGTCGGCGTCGCCGTCGGCATCCGGGAGCCGCGCCGGGACCCGGGCGACGAACGCGGCGGTCACGCCGACGCCGACGACCCCCGCGAGCAGGAACGTCGTTCGCCACCCCGCCCCGACGACCCCCGGGAGGTCGGCGAACACCACCACCACCGCGGGGGCGGCGACCCCGCCGAAGGCGCCGAAGGTGTCGAACACGCCGAGCGCCCGCCCGGTCTGCTCGGGGTAGGTCCGCGAGAGCAGCCGCACGCCCACGGTCTTGAGCGTCCCCGTCCCCGCGCCCACCGTCAGCATCGCGCCGAACAGCACGGCGAGCGGCGCGTCGAACGCGAGCAACAGCGCCCCGGCCGCCGCGACCGACGCCCCCGCGCCGATGACGGTCACGGAGCTGAACCGGTCGGCGAGCAGCCCCGACGGGAACTGGAGGGCGGCGTACACCAGCAGGAGCCCGCTGAACGCGGTGCCGAGCACCGCGGTCGACACCTCGTAGACGCCCGCGATCCGCTCGAAGAGCGGCGGGAACGAGAACCGGACGAACTTCCCGAGGAACCACAGCGCGGAGGTGAGCACGATGGCGTCGAACCGGCCGAGGCCGCGGAGCCGCGACCGTTCGAGGCGGCTCACCGACACCCCTCGCGGCCGCGTGCGGGGACCCGCTCGGTGGCTGACCGATCGCTCGCGGAGCCGTGCGTCGCTGACGCCCCGGTCTGGTGGGTGACCAGCCCTACCAACACCCGCACGTCGGGGCACAGTTCGCCCATCGACGATCGGGCTGTCGTCGCCGCCCGGTCGAGCGACAGTCTACCGCTGACCACCAGCGATTCGACCCGGTTCGACTTATTGTAATAAAACGCGCTTCCGAGCTCAGTCTGCGAAATCTCCGATGTCCGACCCACCGTTCTACTCACGGCACTGGATAGAACAGTCTATGACAGGGTATGGGGGCTGCCGGATCTTCGTTCCCAGGCGTTTCGGTCGATGCCTGAACGTTGTACATTACGATCGTGTTCATACTAAACTTTGTTGACACTTCTGCAGCCGCCTACGCCGGCTCGCCGAACGCGTAGACGGTCTGGTGGCCAGTGACCTCGACGGTGAG
>CAZIQT010000024.1:0-13906 GCA_964541645.1 uncultured Halobellus sp.
GGCACGTCGATCCGGTCGTCGTCGGAGGGCCACGTCGGGGTGTACTTGTTGCCCTCCTGGGCGTTCGGGTCGACGTCGGGGGGGAGCCGGACCTCCTCGACGTTCCACTGGAACGGCACGTCGTACCAGTCGGCCACGTCGCGGCGGGTCCGCTGGAGCCACTGGCTCGTGGCGATGATCTTGTTGCCGATGGTGGTCGAGCGGGCGGTCCGGCGGCCGGCGCCGCCGTACTCGTCCTCGAACTCGACGCCGTACTCCTCGCAGAACTCCTGTTTGTCGTCCTCGCCCACCACGTCGCCGCGGGAGAGGTCGAGCAGCTCGTACGCCTTCGCGTGCATCGTCGCCACGTTCCCCTTCAGCGCTCGGGGGGAGACGTCGAGCCGTTCCGCGAGGCGGTCGCGGACCTCGGCGGCGGCTGCACGGGTGTAGGAGACGACGAGGATGTCGCGGATCGTCACGTCGTCGCGCTCGAGCAACTCGTCGACGCGGTCCAGCAAGGCGGTGGTCTTCCCGCTTCCCGGGCCACCGAACAGCCGCGTCACCGTGGTGTCCGAGTCGGTCATTGCACCGTCACACGCGCTTGTCCGTGATAAGTCACCTGTTTCGGGACTGAGGGGGGATTCGGAGTGGTCGTGCGGCTACTGCGGCGCCCACCCGCAGACCGTACACTCGAGGGCGTCGGACCCGTGGAGCGCACCGCACTCCGGACACTGCTTTTTGTTATACGACTCCTCCCACCGTACCGGCTCGGTCTCGTGACCGCGGTCGTCGAGGAACTCGTCGAACAGGCCGTCGTCCGGAGTTGGTGTCGCTGCCATACGATCCGTGGTATGCGTTATCAATACTTAGTTGTACCGACGACTCCCGCGACCCGACAACGGACGCGGCTGACAAGTCGGACCCGGGAGCACCGCCCGCTCAGACCGCGTCGAGGTCGTAGAGCGCGCCGTACTTTCGGGTGACGTAGTCGACGAACGCGTCGGCGGTGAACGGCGACCCGGTGGCCCGCTCCACGAGCTCGTCGGTCTCGTAGCGGGCGCCGTGGCGGTGGACGTGCTCGGTCAGCCACTCGTGGAGCGCCCCGAACTCGCCGGCCGCGACCGACGACTCCAGGCCGTCGATGTCGGCCTCGGCGGCGGCGTATAGCTGCGCGGCCATCGCCGACCCCAGCGAGTAGGTGGGGAAGTAGCCGAAGTTGCCGTGGGCCCAGTGGATGTCCTGGAGACACCCCTCGGCGTCGGTTTCGGGGCGGATCCCGAGATACTCCTCGTATTTGTCGTTCCAGACCGCGGGCACCTCCGCGACGTCGAGGTCGCCGCGGATCAGGTCGCGTTCGATCTCGTAGCGGATCACGACGTGGAGGTGGTAGGTGAGTTCGTCGGCCTCCACCCGGACGAGGTTGTTCTCGTACACCTGGTTCGCGGCCTCGTACGCCTCCCGCGGGGTCACGTCCGCCGCCCGCGGGAAGTGGTCCTTCACCGTCGGCAGGAACGACTCCCAGAACGCCTGCGACCGGCCGACGTGGTTCTCCCACAGCCGCGATTGTGACTCGTGGACCGAGAGGTCCCGGTCCTCGCCTAAGGGGGTTCCGTAGCGGTCGTCGGGCAGCCCCAGGGTGTAGGTGGCGTGGCCGAACTCGTGGACGGTCGACAGAAACGACCCCAGCGGGTCCGACTCGTCGAATCGGGTGGTCACCCGGGCGTCGAACGTCGTCCCCGACGAGAAGGGGTGCGGCGCGGTGTCGAGCCGGCCGCGGTCCCACGGATACCCCAGCGACGACAGCACGTCGCGGCAGAGCGCCTCCTGGGCGTCGGCGGGATACTCCCCCAGCCCGGTGAACGCGTCGGTCGCGAGCTCGGTCTCCGAGGCGCGGATCTCCTCGATCATCGGGACCAGGGCCTCGCGGAGGTCCGCGAGGATCGACTCCGCGCGCTCCAACGGGAGACACGGCTCGAACTCCTCGAAGAGCACGGCGTATGGGTCACGGTCGGGGTCGACGTGCTCGGCGTACGCCCGGCTGAGTTCGACGTGGGTTTCGAGATGCGGCGCGAACGACTCGAAGTCGTCGTCCGCCTTCGCCCGTTCCCACGCGGGCAGCGCCTCCGAGGACGCGGTGGACAGCTCCTCGATCAGCGACTTCGGGACCGCGGCCGCGCGGTCGTGCGTCCGGCGGATCTCCCGGACCGCCGCCGACCGCTCGGGGGTCAGCGCCGCGGCGTCGAGTTCCTCCAGCGCCGTCCCGACGGCGTCGTCGGTCAGCAGCTCGTGGGAGAGTCCCGACAGCGTCGAGAGCTGCTGTGAGCGGGCCGGGGTGCCGCCCTCGGGCATCATGACCTGTTGGTCCCACGACAGCAGCCCGCTGGCCGCCCGGAGGTTCGCCACGCGGTTGTACTCCTCGAGGAGCCGCCGGTAGGCGTCGGGTGCCTCCGGGGGCTCGGCGTCGGATGCGTCGGTTGCCATCGTCGGAGCCAACGCGGCGTGTGGCAATCAACCCGGCGGCCGCGTTCGGCGTCGCTCCCCGGCTCCGGCGGGGTCACACGGCCACGCGGCCTCGGCGCCGCTCCCGCTCACGCCGTCGGCCACCGTTCGGCGAGCCCCCGGTAGAGCTGCCGGCACCGCTCCAGCACCTCGACCGAGACGCTCTCGTTGTCGGTGTGAGCCTCCCCCGGTTCGGCCGCGCCCGCGACGACGCAGGTGGTTCCGGCGCCCGCCAGCCACCCGGCGTCGGTGGCGTGGGGTTTGACGACGTGCTCGGGGCTCCCCGACTGCGCGGCGTCGGCGGCCGCCAGCGCCGCGTCGGCGAAGCCGGCGTCGTCGCACGCCATCGGCGGGAGGTCCTGGTCGACGGTCCACTCGACGCCCGCGATCGACTCGGTGCGGTCGAGCGCCGCCCGCTCGCCCGGGACGGTCCGCTCGTCGACCGTGACCGAACACTCCGCGGGGACGACGTTCCACCCCGACCCGCCCTCGATCCCGGTGACGGCGACGCTCCCCTCGACCCGGCGGCCCAGCACCGTGGCTTCCGGCGCCGGCAGGTCGCGGACCACGTCGACCGCGTCGCACGCGCGGTAGACCGCGTTCTCCCCGGCCTCGGGTTCGCTGGCGTGCGCCGCCGTCCCCCGGGCGAGAAGCGTCGACCCCCGCCGGCCGCGGTGGGCGATCGCGACGTCGGTGACGTCCGGGGCGGAGTAGCCCGTGGTGCCCTCGCCGACGACCGCGTAGTCCGGGGCGAAGCCGTCGTCGATGGCGGCGCGGGCACCGACGCCGCCCGCCTCCTCGCCGGCGAACGACGCGAACACGAGTTCGCCCGCGGGGTCGGCGTCGCGGAACGCCACCATCGCGGCCGCGAGCGACCCCTTCATGTCCGCGGTGCCGCGGCCGTGGAGCCGGCCGTCGCGCTCCGCCACCCGGTACTCGGGATCGGGATCCCCGGGGCTTCCGGCCGCCAACTGCGACGCGTCGGGGTCGACCACGTCGTGGTGGCCGACCAAGGCGACCGACGCCGCTCCGTTCCCGCGGCGGGCGACGACGTTGCCGTGGGCGTCGCGGCGCACCGCGGCGCCGGTCTCCGACCGCAGCCACGCCTCGACGGCGTCGCCGGCCGCCGTCTCGTCGTCGTGGCTCGGGATCGCGACCAGCCGTTTCGCGAGTTCCGCCACCGCCGTGTCCTGGGTCACAGTGTGGAGTGGGGCCGGCTTCGTACAAAAACCTCCGGAGCGACCGACGGTGTTCGGGTAGGCGGTGGCTGGCTGGGACCCACCGCGGGCGGGACTGGAACGCGGGGGCTTCGGAAGTCTCTCTGTGGCCGTTCGTAACCGCTGCAGTTCCAACCGAACAGGATTATTGCGCCTCGACCGCGAGCTCGTCGAAGAACGCGAGGTCGTGGATCCGGCTGTCGGCGGTGAGTTCGGGGTGGAACGCGGTCCCGACCACCGGGCCGTCCCGGATCGCCACCGGGTCGCCCTCCCACGACGCCAGCACCTCCACGTCGTCGCCGACCTCGTCGATGACGGGCGCGCGGATGAACACCGCCGGGAACGGCTCGTCGAAGCCGACGACCGGGAGCGGCGCCTCGAAGCTGTCGACCTGCCGGCCGAACGCGTTGCGGTCGACGGTGGCGTCGACCAGACCCAGGGTATCGACCCGGTCGTCGTTGGCGTCGCTGGAGGCGACGATCAGCCCCGCACACGTCGCGAGCACCGGCTTGCCCGCGGCGACGTGGTCGCGGATCTCGGCGTCGATACCTTCCCGGGAGAGGTGCCGCGAAATCGCGGTCGACTCCCCACCCGGCAGCAACAACACGTCGCAGTCCGGCACCCTCCCCGACTGCCTGATCTCCACCACCGCCACCTCCTCGCCGTGGGCCGCCCCCGCGCGCCGGATCGCCGCCGCGTGCTCGGAGACGTCGCCCTGCACGGCGACGACACCTGCTCGTAACATACCCGATCGGAGGCAGCGCGGCGGTAAAAAGCGTCCGTTCCGGCGGGTGACCGCCCGGTTCAGATCGCGACGGCGTTCAGCACGAGGACGCCGACGCCGAAGAGGAGCCCGAACGCGACGATGGTCTTCGGGTCGATCCGGATGGCGTTGCGGTCCTCGGCGTCGAAGTAGCGGACGAGTCCCGCACTGGACATCAGCCCGCCGGAGTTCTGGCCGCTGCTCATGTGCCGAAGTTGCCGGGCTCCGGACTAAACGTTTCCGATCGCCGATCCACGGGGTTGATCCCCGACCGGCGAAAACGACGGCGTATGGGCGACGACGACACCCTTTTCGACCGGGCCCGGCGGGCGATTTCGGGTCCGACGCCGGCGGAACGCGCCGCAGAGCTCGACGACCGCGTCGACGACGACCCCTCGACGGTCTCCGACGACGAGCTCGAAGCCCTGATCGACCTGCTCGACGCCGACGACCCCGAGGCCGTGCGGCACGCGCTCCACGCGCTGGGGTCGCTCGTGGACGTCCGGCCCGGGTTCGTCGCCCCCGCGGTCCCGGCGGTGTTCGGCGGCCTCTCGGCCCGACCGGCGTCGGAGTGGACGTCGGTCACGCTGGGGGAGGCCTCGAAGTCGTTCATGCGCGACCTCTCCCGGGGATCGATCCTGCTTACGGCCGCGGAGGCGGACCCCTCGGCGCTGGATCCCATCGTCCCCGACCTCGCCGACCGGTACGGGAACGGAACGCTGGAGCCGATGACGACGTTCGCGCTCGCGTACGCCGTCGCGGCCGACCCCGACCGGGTGCCCGTCGACACCGCCTCCGTCGCCCGGATGACCGCGGAAAACCTCCGTGGGGCCGTCGAATCGGCCGCGGAGTCCGGCGACGAGTGGACGGACCTGGACCTCCAGCCGATGTCGGTACGGGGGTACGTCGACCTGCTCGGCGGGTTCGACGCCGACGCGCTCGACGCCGAGGCGGTCGCGGACGCCAGGGACGCGCTCGAAACCGCCAAGCGGTTGAGCGACGACGAGGACGTCGTCGTGGCCGCGGAGGAAGCGCTGTCCGACGGCTGAGGCCCGACTCCGGCCCGTTTCGGGGTGGTGAAAACGCTTATGCGACGTCCGGAGCAACGTCTGACGCACACGATGACAGCCCGACTACTGGATTTCTACGCCGACTGGTGCGGCCCGTGTAAGAAACAGGACCCCATCCTGGAGGAGCTGGAGGCCGACTACGGCGACGTCGAGTTCGTGAAGATCGACGTCGACGACGAGCAGGACGTCGCGAACCAGTACCAGGTCCGGTCGCTGCCGACAGTCGTCGTCGAGCGCGACGGCGACATCGTCGACCGGTTCGTCGGCTTCACCCAGCGGGAGGACATCGCGGCGGCCCTGGAACGGGCCGCCCGGCCCGCCGACGCCTGAGCACGCCGGATTCTCTTCCCCGCCGCGTCGGCCGTCTCGCAAGGGTTATGACCCCGCGCCCGGAACCGGCAGGTATGCCGAAGAACGAGGCCGCGGTCGCACGCGAGCTGGAGAAACAGATCTGTATGCGCTGTAACGCCCGGAACCCGAAGCGCGCCGACTCCTGCCGGAAGTGCGGCTACAAGAACCTCCGGCCGAAGTCGAAAGAGCGCCGCGCGGCGTAGCCCCGTCGACCCGCGACCCGCTATTCGTCCGGATACTTCGGTTCCCGCCGCTCTGCCCGCTCCAGCGCCCGCTCGATCACGGCCCGCACCGAGTCGTCGGGGCCGTCGGGCGCGGCGCGGTAGACGTCGCCGTGGCCGGCGTACAGCTCCGCCACCGTCCCCGGGAGCCGGTCGAGCAGGCTCCGGAGGCTCTCGATCAGCCGTTCCCGCGACTGGCCCGGGTAGTCGGTCCGGCCGAAGCTCCCGTCGTCGAACGCCCCGTCGTTGTACACCACCACGTCGCCGCTGAACACCCGCTCGGCGCCGACGAGCGAGACGTGGTCCGGGGCGTGACCCGGCGTGTGGACCACCTCGTACGACTCCCCGCAGAGGTCGACGACCTGGCCGTCGTCGAGCCCGCCGGTCCGCCGCGGGTGGTCGCCGTGGGCGTAGAGGTCGGCGTCGAACCGGTCGAGCACCGCGTCGAGTTCGCCCACGTGGTCGCCGTGCTGGTGGGTGAGGTAGACCGCGTCGAGGTCGTCGACGTGGTCGGCGATGACGTCGTCGACGCCCGGCATCGTCCCGGCGTCGACGAGCACCGGCGACGCCCCCGCGAGCAGGTACGCGTTGCAGGTGAACTCCGTCGCGTCCGCGGTGACGGTGTGGATCTCCATACCGCGATCTAACCCCCGCGGCGCGCAAAAAGCCTCGGCTGTGTGGGGGTCGACCCCGACTCGCCCGGCGGCCACGGACCGTCGGCTCGCGGGGTCCCGCCGCCGGATCGCCCGCGTTGTGCCGCAACTCGACCCTGCGTGTGTTTTTTACCGTTGCCCGTGTTACTCTACCACGTATGGGATTCGGGAGCTACGACGAGTCCGAACAGGAGAACCAGGACTTCGACACCGACCTCGACGACGAGGACGGCGTCGCCACCTCCCAGGCGGACCACGGGGGCGACGTCGAGTTCGAGATCGGCGCATCGAACGACGAACTTCTGGACCGGCTCAAGGACATCAAAGAGGAGTGACGCCCCCCTCGGGGACCGACGACCGACGGTGAAACCCGGAACGCGGGCGTTGGGAATCGCCGAGTCGACGGCCGCGGACCGCTGTCTGTTCTGCGGTGCCGTCGTCCGCGCCGACCGGGCCGTCGACGGTGTCGGCTTCGCGTCGGCGACCGTCGGCGGCCTCGACGCGACCGACGCGGTTCGGCGGCTGATCGACCGGCTGGACCGCGACGACGTCCGGTACCTGCTGGTCTCGGGCGTCGCTCCCGCGTGGTTCAACGTTCTCGACGTCGAGGCGATCGCCGAGGCGGCCGACAGGCCCACCATCGCGGTCTCCTACGAGGCCAGCCCCGGGCTGGCGCCGGCGATCGACCGGGCGTTCGAGGGCGCGGCCCGCGACCGGCGGCTGGCGGCGTACGACCGGCTGCCGCCGCGCCGGCGGGTGACGGTGAACGGCGAGACCCTGTTCGCCCGGAGCGTCGGCTTCGACGGCGACGCGGACGCCGACCCAGCCCCCGACGACGGGGCGCCCGCCGAGGTCACGCGGGTGCTCGACGCGTTCACCCCCACCGGCGGCCGGCCCGAACCGGTCCGGGTGGCCCGCCTCGCGGCCCGCGGAGTGCAGGCGTGGCACGCCGCCCCGGACCGTCACGGGTAAGTCCCGGCCGCCCGCGTCTCCGGTATGACCTGCGGAGCCGGCGACGACGGACCGACGGACGGGAACGCTCGCGCCGCCACGGCCGACCGCGGCCGCGGCGTCGCGCCCGACGGCGGGGACGCCGCAGCCGACGGCGTCGACGTCGCGTCGTGTTCGCGGTGCCCCCGACTCGTCGAGTCGCGGTCGCGGATCGTCAACGGCGTCGGCCCCGACGACGCCGACCTGGTGTTCGTGGGGGAGGCCCCCGGCGCGAACGAGGACGAGTCGGGCGAACCGTTCGTGGGGCGCTCGGGAAGCGTGCTCGACGACGCGCTCCGCGACGCCGGGGTCGCCCGCGCCGACGTCCGGATCACGAACTGTGTCCGGTGCCGGCCGCCGGAGAACCGCGACCCCACGACCGAGGAACTCGACAACTGCCACGGCCACCTCGCGGCCGAACTCGCCGCCGTCGACCCGACCGTCGTCGTCACGCTCGGGAAGGTCCCCTCCGAACACCTGCTCGGCCGGTCGGTCGCAGTCACCTCGGAGGCGGGTGACGTCGCCGACGTCCGGGTGGGCCAGCGGTCGTACCGCGCGGTGATCTCGGTCCACCCGGCGGCGACGCTGTACGACGGCGGCCAGCGCGAGACGTTCTTCGAGACGGTCGCCCGCGCCGCCGACCTCGCGGGCGTCGGTGACGGCGACGACGACGGCGGCCAGTCCAGCCTGGACGCGTTCTGAACGGCCCCGCTCCGGCGCCGCCGGGCTGTCGGGCGATCCGACCGGGTTCGGGGGCGGCACTCGCACGACGGCCGGACATTGGAGAACCGATAGGACTTAGAGAAGGCGTGGGTTACGCACACGCACTCGGTTCGTATGGAGGCGTTACACCCCGTACAGATCGCGTACTCGCTGCTCTTCGGCGCCACCGCCGTGGTGTGTTTCGGCGGGGTATCGCGGGCGCTCGACCGGCTGGAGGATTCGGGCACCCGGATCGGGCTGGTGGCGCTGCTCGCGACGACGGGGCTGTGGGCGTCGTTCTACGTCGGCCGGATCCTCGTGTCGTCCACGGAGCTCCAGTTGACGTTCTACCTCCTCGGGCTCACCGCCGGGCTGACCTCCGTGGGGGCGTGGCTCTACTTCTGTTCGGCGTACGCGGGGAAATCCTACCACCAGCGGCCGGCGGTCCGGCGGCTCGCGGCAGTGCTCTTCGCTCTGGTCCTCGGCGTGAAGTTCACCAGCCCGATCCACGGGCTGTACTTCTCGACGATGCCCGCAGTCACCCCGTTTCCGCACCTCGTGATCCGGCTGGGGATCGCCCACTGGGTCGTCACCGCGGCGGCGTACGCGCTGTCGGCGGTCGGGTTCTACCTGCTGTTCTCCGCGTTCCGGGGGTCGAACTACGCCGCCGGGCGGCTGAGCGTTCTGGCCGGGCTCGCGGCGCTGCCGGTGGGGTTCAACGCGCTCGCGTACTCCGGGTTCGGCCCCGTGCTCACGCTCAACTACGAGCCTGTCGGCGTCGGACTGTTCGCGATCGGGATGCTCTACGTCGCCGACGGGAGTTTCGTGGCCGTCCAGCGGTTCGGCCGCGAGCAGCTCCTCGACGAGATCGACGAGGGGCTCGTCATCGTCGACACCGACTGGCGGATCAAGGACACAAACGCGGCCGCCCGGGAGCTGTTCCCCGGGCTGTCGGGCGGGCTCGGGGAGCCGCTCGCCGAGGCGGCGCCGGCGCTCGACGACCTGCTGCCGGCGGACGAGTCGAGCGTGATCGAGTTCGACGCGTCCACGCCGACCCGCCGGTTCCTGCTGTCGACGCAGCGGCTGACCGCCGGCCAAGCCACCGTCGGCCGGGCGCTCGTCCTGGCGGACGTCACCGCGCTCGAACGCGAGCGGCGGCGGGTCTCCCGTCAGGAGTCCCAGCTCGACAACTTCGAGGAGGCGATCACCCACGAGCTCCGGAACTCCATCAACGTCGTCCAGGGGAACATCGAACTGGTGGCCGCGGAGCTCGACTCCGACGACGACGAGATCAGAGACCGGATCCGGACGGCGTCGGAGACCATCGACCGGATGGGGCTCATCGTCTCCGACTTGGTGACGCTGACCCGGCTGGGGCGCCGGGCCGAGGAGATCGAGACCGTCGACGTCGCCACGGTGGTCCGGCGGGCGTTCTCCGCGGTCGCGCGCTCGGACGCCGAACTCACGACCACGGGCGTCGCCGAGATCGACGCCGACAGACAGCGCACCGAACAGCTGTTCGAGAACCTCTTCGAGTTCTGTCTCCGGAACGGCGCCCGGCACGTCTCGGTCGCACAGACCAAGACGACGCTCGTGATCGAGGACGACGGCCGACCGCTGTCGGACGCGGACGTCGACCGGGCGTTCGCGTACGGGCAGGCGGTCCCCGACGCCGAGTCCGGCATGTTGCTGCCGGTGGTGCGGACGCTGGCGGAGGCCCACGGCTGGGGGGTCGACGTCGACACGGACCGCGACGACGGCGTCCGGTTCGTGATCGACTACTGAACGGGCCCCGTCCCCGGCGGGCTCACCGCTTCGTCGAGAGCCCGAGCCACTTCCCGGGGTTCGCTAAGTCCCGGATCGCCTCGACCAGCCCCTTCGAGTCGTGTTCGCCGGGGCGCAGCCGGGCGCGGATCCGCGAGGAGATCAGCTCGATCCCCAACACGACGACGAACACCATGATCAGCCCGGCGGCGGTCTGCCGGAACTGGAAGAGGTCCTGGCTGTTCCGGATCATGAGTCCGAGCCCGCCCGCGCCGACGACGCCCAGGGAGATCGCGATCCGGGTGTTGATCTCCAGGATGTAGAGCGTCCACGCGATGAACGACCGCGACACCTGGCTCAGCATGCCGAAGCTCACGGTCTGCGTGCCGGAGGCGCCGGTCGACCGGATCGCCTCGATCGGTCCCTCCTCGATCTCCTCGAGGTCGTCGGTGAACAGCCGCCCCAGGTTGCCGATGCTGTCGGTTCCGATCGCGAGCACCGCGGTGATCTGGCTCGGCGGGCCGATCGGGATGTACAGGAAGATCCACACGATCGCGGGGATCGCGCGGATCGCGCTCAGCGTCCCCCGGAAGACGAAGTTGAACGGGAACGGCGTGACGCGCTCGCTCCCCAGCACGCCCAGGATGAGCGCGCCGGGGAACGCGAGCACGGTGCCCATGAACCCGAGCAGCAGCGTCACGACGCTGGCTTTCACCAGCGACAGCCGGGAGGAGCCGAAGCTCTCGACGATCGGCGCCCCCCAGTTCCGGAAGCTCGCGGGGATGGCCGCGAGCCCGGAGATGTCGTTGTCCTTGGTGTAGATTGTGAAGTTCTTGAAATCCGGCGGGAAGAACCCCTGCGAGATGAACTCGTACATCCCCGGGAACCGGCCGGCGACCACGCCGGCCTGGAAGCCGATGAACCCGAACCCCCAGTAGGTCACCCCGACGACGACCCCGAGCACGCCGACCCACAGGAGGTATCGGAGCCGACGCAGCCGGTCCAGCGACCGGAGCTTCTCCCGCACCGCCTCGCTCGTCGAGTCGGCGCTCACGCCCCCTCACCCCCGTCGGCGGCGGGGCTCGGCTCGGGCTCCGACCGGCCGGCCGGCACCGCGTCGGTGCCGGTCGGGTCCGTCGACAGCTCGCCGCCGGCGTCGCCGCCGTAGTAGATGCGGTCCATCTCCGCCATCGTGAGGTCGTCGGCGTCGCCGTCGAAAATCACCTCGCCGTCGCGGATCCCCAGGAAGCGGTCGCCGAACTCCCGGGCGATGTTCACCTGATGCAGACTCGTGACCGTGGTGAGGTCCTGTTCGGTCGCGGCCTTCTTCAGGTAGCGCATCACCTCCCGGGCGGCCCTCGGGTCGAGGCTGGCGACCGGCTCGTCGGCGAGGACGATGTCCGGCTCCTGGACGAGCGCGCGAGCGATCCCGACGCGCTGTTTCTGGCCCCCGCTCATCGACTCCGCGCGCTGGCCGGCCTCGTCGAGCAAGCCGACGGTCCCGAGCGCGTCGAGGGCGTTGAGCTTGTCGTACTCCGAGTGGAGCCCGAGCATGCTCCGCACGATGCCGTTGCGCGACAGCGCCCCGGTGAGCGCGTTACCGAAGGCGCTCTTGCTCTCGATGAGGTAATGCTCCTGGAACACCATCCCGACTTCGCTGCGGTTGCCGGTGACCTCCGTGCCGTCGATCCGGACCGACCCCTCGGTCGGGTCGGTCAGGCCGTTCAGCACGCGGAGCATCGTGGACTTGCCCGCCCCCGAGGGGCCCAGCAGGATGACGAACTCCCCCTCGGAGATCGAGACGGACACGTCGTCGAGGGCGACGGTGTCCTCCCCGTAGGTCTTGGTGACGTTCTCGAATTCGATCGTGGACATCTGTGGTTGGGTGGATGCAGGCCCGGACGTCCGAAAACCCGCGGTGACGTCGGCGACGGACGGCCGGATCGCGAGTTACTCGAAGATCCCGGTGCCGACGTCCAGCTCGTTCGCGACGTCGATGACCGACTGGTACTCCTCCTGGCCCGCCTCGCGGACGCGGCCGAACCAGAGGTCGTCGTCGGTGCCCGACTCGCCGTCCTGACCGAAGTAGACGGTCTCGGGGCCGTCGAGGATGGCCTGCTGGATCGCGGTCTTGGCCTCGTCGCTCAGCTCCGGCGACACCACGAACGGCGCCCGCGGTAGCCCGGTGTCCTCGTGGAGCGTGGTGGCGACGCTCTGCCACTCCTCCGGCGCCGGGCCGGTCTTGGTGTCGCGGACGAACCCGCCCATGGCGGCGGCGTCGACCTGGCCCTGCTCGAGGAGGGTGTACGATCCGACGTGACCGCCGGCGAACCGGGCGTCGAACTCCGCCTGCGACCCGTTGCCTTCGGGGAGTTCGCCGATGTCGAGCCCGCCCTGCGAGGACATGCTGAACAGCGGGTACAGCGCCCCGCTGGTGGAGAGCCGGTCGGAGAACGCGACCGTCTTCCCCGAGAGGTCCGAGAGTTCGGTGATGTCGCTGTCGTTCGGCGTCGCGATGATGCTCTTGTACTCCCAGCTGCCGTAGCCGTACCGCTGGAGGATGATCTCCGCGTTACCGGTCTTCACGCCCAACGCGGCGGCGAACGGCCCGGTCTCGGCGACGTCCAAGGTCCCCTGGCCGAGCGACTGGATGATGGCGCTGTAGTTGCTGCCGACGGTCCCGCTGACCGACAGGTCACCCGGTACCGAGTGGTTCTCCCGGAGGTAGCTCCCGACGTGGTCCATGAACGGCGCGTACTGGACCTCCAGGTCCTCCTGGGGTACCGACGGGGAGATGCCGAAGTCGACCTGGCCGTCGCCGCCGAACGTCATCGTCGGCTCCGGCGTCGGCGTCGCGGTCGCCGTCGCCGTGTCGGTCGGCGCGTCGGTCGACGCGTCGGTTTCGGTGCTGCCACCGCTGCCTGAACTGCCGCTACACCCCGCGATGAGGCCGGCCACCCCGACGGCCCCGGCGGATTTGAGAAACGCTCGTCGTTTCGTCATACGAACGTCTAATCCTACGATATCAGCCGGATAAAGGTTCCTGTTCGGGAGATACATAGACATCAGTAGACAACATATCCACTCGGCGGCGCGGCCCCAGGGTGGCCGTGCCGGAACCGATTTTACCCGCGGCCGCGAAGCCGACGCATGAGCGTTCAGACGGTGGCGGACGTGGTTCTCGTCGACTACGGCCTCGGCAACCTCCGGAGCGCCCGACGCGGGCTGGAGCGCGCCGGCGCCGCGGTCGAGATCACCGAGGACCCCGACGACTTCGCCGCGGCCGACGGGATCGTGCTTCCGGGGGTCGGCGCGTTCAGCGAGGGGATGGAGAACGCCGGTCCGTTTCGCGACCCGCTCGCGGCGGCCGCCGACCGCGGCCAGCCGGTGTTCGGGATCTGCCTCGGGATGCAGATGCTCCTGACGACGAGCGAGGAGGCCGACTTCGACGGCCAAGGCGAGGTCACGGGGCTGGACTTCGTCCCCGGATCGAACCTCCGGTTCGACGCCGACCTGAAAGTGCCGCACATGGGCTGGAACGAACTCAGCGTCGAGCGCGAGCACCCGATCGTCGACGGCGTCGACGGGGACTCGGCGGTCCCGCGAGCCGGGGGAACCGTCGCTGGCGGGTCCGTCGACGGGGAGTACGCCTACTTCGTCCACTCCTACTACGCCGCCCCCGACGACCCGGCGGCCA
>CAZIQT010000024.1:13916-19411 GCA_964541645.1 uncultured Halobellus sp.
CCACGATCGCGACGACCGACTACGGCACCGACTTCCCCGCGGTGATCGCGAGCGAGGCCGGGAACGTCTTCGGCACCCAGTTCCACCCCGAGAAGTCCGGCGAGACCGGGCTGCGGATCCTCCGGAACTTCGTGGAGTACTGCGCCCAGCGGTAGCCGACGCCGGCGCCGCGCGCCCGCTCCGACCCCCGAGGGCTTTTCAAGATCCCCGCAGTAGCCAGGCGCATGCAGGTAGTCACGCTGGGTCCGGCGGGCACGTACTCCCACAGAGCCGCCCGGGCGGTCGACGACGACGTGGCGTTCCGGGAGTCGGTGTCGGCGATCGTGGCCGCGGTCGACGCCGGGGAGTTCGAGCGCGGCGTCGTCCCGATCGAAAACAGCATCGAGGGCAGCGTCACCGAGACGCTCGACGCCATCGCCGACGCGGAGATCGCGGTGACCCAGGAGATCGTCACCCCGATCCGCCACGCGCTGTTGGCGCAGTCGCCGAACTTCGACACCATCGCCTCCCACTCCCAGGCGCTCGCGCAGTGTCGGGCGTACCTCGAACGGGAGTATCCCGACCACACCTTGGAGGCGGTCGCGAGCACCGCGGCAGGGGTCGAACGCGCCCGCGAGGACCCGACGGTCGCGGGGATCGGCCACCCCGACAACGCCGGCGACGACCTCACTGTCGTGGCCGAGGACATCCAGGACCGCTCCTCGAACGCGACGCGGTTCTTCGTTGTCGCCCCGACCGCGGCGCGGTCGGACGGTGGCGGCAAATCCACGGTGGTGGTCTACCCGAACGCCAACTACCCCGGGCTCCTGCTCGAATTGCTCGAGGCGTTCGCCGACCGCGACATCAACCTCTCGCGGATCGAGTCCCGCCCCAGCGGCAACCGGCTCGGCGACTACCTGTTCCACGTCGACTTCGAGGCGGGGCTCTACGAGGACCGCGCCCAAGCCGCTCTCGACGACCTTGAGGCGATCGCGGCCGACGGGTGGGTCAAACGGCTGGGGTCGTACGACAAACGCCACGTGCTCTACTAACCCACCTTTGTACTTCGTCGGGTGTGCCTCCGGCGCACCCTCCTCGCAAAAAGCTGGATCAAAAACACCCGACACCGTCGCCTTCGGCGGCTCCGTCGGTGAACCGCTCGCTCACTTCATTTCACACTTTCCACGCTCGACCCCTCCGCGAGGATGCGTCTGCGAACCAAACCGTTAAGAATCATCATTCAAATTATAGGTCAAGCATCCCTATGTGTGGGACAGCCGTCCGCCAGTGGAGGGCCGGCAGGCGACGGTGGCGGCCGTCAGCGACCACCCACCCGTCGCCAGCAACCCGCAGATGAGCACCGGACCTCACCCCGCGATCGACCTGCTGTCCGACCTGACACCGCTGTGGTGGCAGGCCGCGATAGTGTTTTTTTTCGTCGGAGACCTCGTCACGACGTTCGTTGGTTTCCAGCTACGACAGGTCGTCGAAGCGGGGCCGCTCGCAGCTTGGATCGTCAACACCCACGGGGCGACGCTCATCATTCCGCTGAAGCTGGGCGTCGTGGCTGCGTTCTACGGTGTCTACCGCGTCGTCCCGCGCCCCCACAATATCGGGGTACCGCTCGGACTCGCGGCGCTCGGGTTGGTCGTGACCACCTGGAACGGAGCGGTGATCGTCGCCGCACTGCTCTAAACTAAACGGCTCCGCCGGTAGAAGCGGGACCGTTCGACCGCGCGGAATACGAAGACGGACGTCAAGGGGTCTTCGCCCACGGCGTTTATACTGTCGGCTACATTCACGTGAAGAGTTTCGACCCCCCGGGGTGTCGACACCCGTCACTACGGCTCCCCAGACGCCAACCGAAAGGAGGGCCGAACCACCGACCCAGTGAGAACATACATGTGTAGTGACGCGTTCAGTCCATCGCCCGTACTGAGCCGTTCCCGTATCGGTGTATGACCCCTTCCACAACACCTCCCACGACCGGCAAAGCGCGCAACCCAACGGATGTCTACGCCGTGCGTCGCAGTCGACGTTGCCGCCACAGCCGGGCACCACTACCCCCGGCCGTGCGGCCTGCGATCACACGTACTGACGGCTTTAAGATCTCAGCCGCCCATTCTACGTTCGGTGAAAACACAGTTATGAACCGTTCCCCCAGCTTCGACGGCTCCGAACTCGACTCCATCATCGCCCGCATGTCCCGCCAGCTCGAGGAGCTCACAGGCCAGTTCGACGGCCCCGCCGCGTCCCGACGCGGCGCCGCGGCCGACCTCCGCGACGAGCCGGAGTCGTTCGTGGTCACGGTCGACCTCCCCGGCTTCGAGCGGTCCGACATCGACCTCTCGGTGGCCGACCGCACGCTGACGATCGACGCGACGCGCGAAGTCAGCCACGACGCAGGTGACGACGACGGCCGGTTCGTCCGACAGGAGCGCCGCACGGATTCGATCCACCGGTCGCTGCGGCTCCCAGCGGACGTCCGCGCCGACGACGCCGCCGCGACGTACAACAACGGCGTGCTCTCGGTCACACTCCCGAAGCTGGCCGTCGACGGCGGCGACTCACACCGGATCGACGTCCAGTAGTCCGGCCGAACGACGGCCAAGAGAACGGCAGGGGCGCAGACGACCCCGAAGCGGTCGGCCGCTCCGGCCCGCGGCTGGCGGTGCTATCGGCGGCTTTTTGCCGATGGACGAACCTACAGCCGCCTGATGAGCGACTCGGCCACCGAGGGGACGCTGTGGCGGCTCCTCCGGTCCCTGTCGGGGGCTTGTGGGATCGGGTTCGGGTGTTACCTCGTCTACGCGTCGCTGGTCGGCGCCCAGCGGTTCCCGTTCGCCGACGGCGCGCTGTGGACCGTCTTCGGCGTCCTGACCGTGGCGCAGTCGGTTCGGCACCTGATCCCGTGATTACCGGTACCGGGTCGGCCGACGCCCGGCCCCGCGCCGTTCGGCCGCGCGATCGACGTACAGCGTCGTTCCGCCCGGGAGCGGATCGGCCGTACACGGCACCGCCGCCGGATCGCCGCCCAGCGTGGTGAACAGGAGGTCGGCGCCGACCGCCCGGGCGACCGTGCGGGTCGGGCGGTGGAGCTCCGGCGGGAGGTTCAGTCCGTACACCGCCCCGGCGTCGTACGCATCGCCGGGATGGGCCCGCCGACTCGCGGCGACGACGTCGTCGCGGACGAACGCCACCCCCTCCGGCACGTCGCGGTCGACGACGTCCGTGGCGGCGACCGACACCCCGGCGGCCGCGAGCCCCGCGGCGACGTCCGGGCGGCGACCCACGCCGATCTCGACCGCCGAGGCGTACCCCGAAAGTCGGTCGACGAGGGCGGTATCACGGCGCGTACTCACGGCGGGATATTTATCACTCCACCCCGCTTAAGCCCTGCTATGCTCGTCGACATCGTGCCGATCGGGGATCTCCCGGCGCAGGTCAAACGGGAGGCGTCGGCCGCGCTCCGGGGGGTCTACGACTGCGAGGTCACGGTGCAGGAGGAGCAGTCGATCCCCGACGGCGCGTTCGACCGGAGCCGGAACCAGTACCGCGCCGAGCAGTTCATCGAGCTGGCGGGCCGGGTCGGCACGGGCGAAAAGAACATCGGCATCACCGGCCAGGACCTCTACTACCGCCGCCGGAACTACGTCTTCGGCCTCGCGTATCTCAACGGCAACGGCTCCGTGATCTCGACGCACCGGCTCCAGACCTCCTCCGACGGCGGCATCACCTCGAAACCCCAATCGGAGGTGTTCGCCGACCGCGTCCGGAAGGAGGTCGTCCACGAGATCGGCCACACCCTCGGGCTGGAACACTGTGACAACAGCAAATGCGTGATGTCCTTCTCCCCGACGGTGCGCGAGGTCGACGTGAAGGAGGAGAACCTCTGTGGCTCCTGCAGCCAGTCGCTGTACTGACCGGCTCCCGCGACAACTATTACATCAGGTCGCGCCGTAGAGCCGCCACCCATGGAGTACCTCGTCGCCGTCGACGGTTCCGAGCCGAGCTCGAACGCACTCGACCACGCCATCGCGTTCGCTTCGCGGGCGGACGCCACCCTGTGTATCGTCTACGCCGTCGAGCCACGGGTCCTGGTCGAGGGCGGCGAGGAGCCCACCGACGCCGCGGTCGGCCAGCGGATCTACACCGAGGACATCGAGGTCGCGGAGGGCCGCGGCGAGGACGTCCTGGCCGACGCCCGCGAGACGGTCGAGGCCGCCGGGCTGTCGGTCGAGACGGAACTCCTCTACGGCGACCCCGTCGACAGCATCGCGGAGTACGCCGCCGCCGAGGCGGTCGACGGGCTCGTGGTCGGTCACCGGGGGCTCTCGACGCAGGTCGAACGCATGGTCGGCAGCGTCGCCAAGGGGCTCGTGGAGACCGCGACCGTCCCGGTCACCGTGGTGAAATGACACTGACCGCCGGGGAGCGCCGAGCGTGATCGAACTCGACGGGAGCGACGGCGGCGGCCAGCTGGTCCGGACGGCGCTGTCGCTCTCGGCGCTCGCCGGCGAGCCGTTCCGGATGACGAACGTCCGGGGGGACCGCCCGAACCCCGGATTGAAGCGCCAGCACCGCACCTGCGTGGCGGCGGTCGCGGCGCTCACTGACGCCGACGTCAAGGGGGACGCGGTGGGTTCGGAGACGCTGCGGTTCGACCCCGGCGTGGTGCCCGGTGCGGCGGCCGGCTCCGACAGGATCGCGGTCGACGTCGGGACCGCGGGCAGCGTCGTGCTCGTCGCCGACACGCTGCTCCCGCTCGCGGTCCGGCTCGACGACCCGGTGACCGCGTCGCTGACCGGCGGCACTGACGTGCGGTGGTCGCCGTCGGCCGACTACCTCCGTCGGGTGAAGCTCCCGCTGCTCCGCGCGGTCGGGCTCGACGCCGACGTCGACGTGACGCGCCGAGGGTTCTTCCCCGCCGGTGGCGGCGAGCTCGATGTCGAACTCCGACCCTCGACAGTCGCGCCGATCGAACTCGGGACACACGGCGATCCGCCGGGGGTGGACGCTCCGGCCGCCGACGCGGGCCCGCTCGGGTCCGACGCCGACGCCCGGGTGTCGGTTCACGCCGTCGCGGCGGCCGACCTCGGCGACGGGGACGCGGCCGACCGGCTGGCCGACGCGGCGACGGACGAACTCGCCGACCGCGGACTCGCCGCCGACCCGGCCGCGAGGGCGGCGTCGGTCGACGCTCACTCCCCAGGAATGTCGCTCACGGTCGCGGCCGGCGCGTCCGGTGGGACCGATGCGGCACCCGAGCCCACCCCGCGGGCCGGGTTCGTCGCGTACGGCGGCGCCGACGACGACCCCTCGTCGGTCCCGGAGGCCGCCGTCGACGCGGCCGCGGAGTGGGCGGCGACCGACGCCCCCGTCGACGCCCACCTCGGCGACCAGCTCGTGGTGTGGCTCGCGCTCGCCGGCGGCACGGTTCCGGTCCCCCGGGTCACGGAGCACCTCCGGACCAACGTCGACCTCGTCTCCGCGTTCGGCTACGACGTGTCGATCGA
>CAZIQT010000025.1:0-19397 GCA_964541645.1 uncultured Halobellus sp.
CACCGACGCCGCGGGCGGCGGGGCGCGCTTCGAGTTCACCGGCGTCGCGGCCGACGCGTGAGCCGCTGGCCGGGCGCGACCGCCCGACGGCGACGGCGGAACTAGAACTCGTCCAGATACTCCTCGCGCTCCCACGCCGACACCTGATCCATCGAGCGGTCGAACTCGTCGCGTTTCAGCCGCACGAACGATTCCACCAGCGCGGGGCCGAGCGCCTCCGCCAGCACGTCGTCGGCTTCGAGGTGGTCCAGAGCGGCCCACAGCGTCCTCGGGAGCCGGTCGTAGGACTCCTCGTAGGCGTTCTTCGTCGTGGGGGCTCCGGGGTCGGTTTCGTTTCGGATCCCGTCGAGCCCCGCCGCCAGCGACGCCGCCAGCCCGAGGTAGGGGTTGCACGCGGAGTCCGGCACCCGGTGTTCGATCCGCGTGGCCGACCCCAACTCCGGCGGGAGCCGCAGCACCGTCGAGCGGTTGTCGGGCCCCCACGCGACGTTGACCGGCGCCCAGATCCCGGGCAGCAGCCGCTTGTAGGAGTTGACCGTCGGCGCACAGATCGCGGTCAGCGCCTGCATGTGGTCCAGCAAGCCGCCGACGAAGTGGCGGGCAGTCTCCGAGAGCCCCGCCTCGGGCGGGTGCTTCCCGGCGGGGAACCGGATGTCGTCGTCGTCGCTCCGGAACGCGTTCTCCGATCCTCCCAGGTCCCACAGCGAGAGGTGGAAATGCAGGCCGTTGGCGTCCTCGCCCGTGTGGGGCCGCGGCATCAACGACGCCTTGTGTCCGTGCCGTCGGGTGACCGACGTGAGCATGTGCCGGAAGAAGCAGATCCCGTCGGCGGTGGTCAGGGCGTCGTCGTACGCCAGGTTGACCTCGTACTGGCCGGGCTGGGACTCCTGGTGGACGCCGAGGACCTCGTGGCCCGCGGCCGCCATCGCGTCGGTCCAGTCGCCGACGAGGTCCGACGCCGCGTCGACGGCGCCGAGGTCGTAGGAACATCGGTCGTTGTACGGCTCCCACCCGTCGTCGCCGTCGGGCGACAGCACCGAGAACTCGGTTTCGACGCCCGCCATCGCGCGGTAGCCCTCGGATTCGAGGTCGTCGAGCACCCCCCGGAGCGCGCTCCGCGCGCAGAGGTCGAACCGGCCGCCGTCGACGGTGGTCAGGTCGGCGAACACGGCCGCGGTGTCGTCGGCCCACGCCACCGGCCGCGCCGAGTCGGGGTCCGGGATCGCGAGCATGTCGCCGCTCTCGGCGCCGTACCGCGGGGCGTCGAGGAGCCCGGGTTCGAGCGTCAACTCCGCGACGCCGTTCGCGAACCCGACCCCCTCCTCGCACGCGTGAGCGGCCCGCTCGCCGGGGAGCGTGATGCCGCGTGCGACGCCGTTGAGGTCCGTCCAGACGATGCGGACGTCGTCGTACTCCGAGAGCGTGGTCATCGACCCATCCACGTTCCCGTCGGAGTATAGTCGTTCGCCCGGGGGTTTGCGGCCAGTTATACCCGTCCTTCCGGCTCCGCAGGCGGGGAGTCGCGGCCGGCGTGGGACGCGCCGGCGACGCCGCCGCCCCGCGCCGTCGGTTTAAACGCTCACACATCCACCGGGTAACGTTTAGGCGGGGGCTCCGAGACCGGAGAGTGTGCCAACATACGACCTGTTCATCGACGGCGCGAGGCGGTCGTCCGCCGACGGGATCGACGTCACGAACCCGGCGACGGGCGACCGCGTGGGCCGGGTCGCCCGCGGCGACGCGTCGGACGTCGACGCCGCGGTCGCGGCCGCGGCCGAGACGGCCGACGAGTGGGAACGTGCCCCTCCTGCGGCCCGCGAGCGCCCGCTCCGCGCGGTCGCCGACCGGATCGAAGCCGACGCCGACGCCATCGCGGACCTCCTCTCGGCGGAGACCGGCAAACGTCTCGGAACCGCCGAGGGGGAGGTCGCCGAGACCGCCGCGCAGTTCCGGTTCTACGCGGGCGCCGCCGACAAGGTCCGTGGCGACACCGTCCCGACCGCCGACCACCGGCTGAACTACACCCGCCGGGTCCCGTACGGCGTCACCGGCCACGTCATCCCGTGGAACTACCCGCTCCTCTTAGGCACCCGGGGGATCGCGGCGGCGCTCGCCACCGGCAACACGGTGGTCGCGAAGCCGCCGAGCCACGCCCCGCTGACGACGATGTGGATCGGGGAGTACCTGCTCGATGCGCTTCCCGCGGGCGTGGTGAACGTCGTCCCCGGCCCGGGGAGCGAGGTCGGCGCGACGCTCACGACCCACGCCGACGTCGACGCGATCACGTTCACCGGATCGACCGACGTCGGTCGCGGCGTGTTGCGCGACGCCGCGGAGCACATCACCCACGTCGACGTCGAACTCGGCGGGAAGTCGCCCGCCGTTGTCCTCCCCGACGCCGACGTCGAGAACGCCGCCCGCGGGATCGTCGCTGGGATCTTCTCGAACGCCGGCCAGAACTGCGTGGCGACCGCCCGGTGTCTGGTCCACGAGTCCGTCCACGACGAGTTGGTGGCGAAACTCGTCGCGAAGACCGAGCGCATCACCCTCGGTCCCGGGACCGACCCCGACACGGACATGGGGCCGGTGATCTCCGAGGGCGCCCGCGAGGAGATCCTCGGCTACGTCGACGGCGCGGTCGCGGCGGGGGCGACCTGCTTGACCGGCGGCGGGGTGCCCGACGACCCCGCGCTCGCCGACGGGACGTTCGTCGAGCCGACGATCCTCGACGACGTGACCCCGGAGATGGCGGTCGGCCGCGAGGAGATCTTCGGTCCCGTCCTGTCGGTCATTCCCGTCGAATCGACCGACGAGGCGATCGCGGTCGCCAACGACTCGCCGTTCGGTCTCGCGGCCGCGGTCTGGAGCGAGCGCTTGGAGGCGACGCGGCTGGCCCGCCGGCTGGACCACGGGCTGGTCGCGGTCAACACCTACCCGGTGTCGATGCCGCAGAGCCCGTGGGGCGGCAACAAGGAGAGCGGACTCGGCCGCGAGGGCGGGCTCGAGGGCGCCGACGCGTTCACCACGGTCGACAGCGTCGTCGTCGAGTTCGACGGGATGGCGGAGCCGTACCGATGACCCACACCGTCCTGCTCGCCCGGCTGAAACACGAGACCAACACGTTCTCGTCGCTGTCGACCGGCCGCGCGGAGTTCGCGTCGACCTCGCTGTTTTTCGGGGAGGCGATCTCCCCGGAGTTCCGCGACACCAACACCGACCTCGGCGGGGTCCTCCGCGTGGCCGACGCGGAGGGCTGGGACGTGGTCCCGACGGTCGCGGCCAACGCCACCCCCGGCGGCGTGGTCACCGACGACGCGTTCTCGACGTTCCTCGACCGGATCCTCGACGGGATCGAGGAGCACAGTCCCGACGCGGTGCTGCTCGGACTCCACGGCGCGTTGGTGTCCGAGCGCCACCGCGACGGCGACGGCCGTATCCTCGAGGCGGTCCGGTCGGCGGTCGGCGACGGCGTCCCGGTGATGGCGACGCTCGACCTCCACGCCAACGTCTCCGACCGGATGGTCGACGCCGCCGACGGGCTGTTCGGGTACGACACCTACCCCCACGTCGACATCGGCGACACCGGCGAGACGGCCGCCCGCGCGATGGCGGCGACGCTGGCTGGCGACCTGACCCCGACGGTGATCGTCGAGCGCGCGCCGGTGCTCCCGCCGCTGCCGCCGCTGCGGACCGCGACGGAGCCGATGGCGTCGCTGCTCTCGACCGCGGCCGACGCGGAGTCGCCCTCGGTACCGGACGTGTCGGTGTTCGGCGGGTTCGCCTACGCCGACGTGCCCGGGGCGGGGGCCAGCGTGGTCGGCGTGGCCGACGAGTCGGTCGCCGAGGCGACGGCGGCGGCGTGTGCCGACCTCGCGGCCGCGGCCGACGCGCGTCGCGACGAGTTCGACCGGGCGTACGCGGGGGTCGACGACGCGGTCGCGGACGCTGCGGCGTGGGACCGTGACGCCCCGCTGGTGCTCGCGGACGTCGCGGACAACCCCGGCGGCGGGAGCGCCCAGGACGGGACCGTGCTCCTCGGCGCGCTCCTCGACGCGGGCGTCGAGGACGCGGCCGTCGCGGCGATCTACGACCCCGCCGCGGTCGACGCGGCGTCGGCGGCCGGGGTCGGCGAGCGGGTCACCGTCGACCTCGGGGGCCACACCGAAGACAACGGCGGCCCGATCACGGTCGAGGGCGCCGTCCGACTCCTCTCCGACGGCACCTACCGGAACCGGGGGCCGATGTCGACCGGGCTGGCGGTGTCGTTCGGCCGGACGGCGGTCCTCGACGTCGACGGGATCGACGTGATCGTCGCCTCCCACCGCCAGCAGCCGTACGACCCGGAGGCGTTCCGGAGCCACGGGATCACGCCCGAACGGCGGCGGGTGCTGGTACTCAAGAGCACCGTCCACTACCGGGCGGCGTTCGAGCCGATCGCCGGCGGGATCCGGGAGGTGTCGGCGCCGGGGCTGTGCAGCCCCGACCTCTCGTCGTTCAGCTACGACCACGTCCGGCGGCCGATGTATCCGCTCGACGCCGAATGACCCGCGCTGCCGGCCGCCGGTCCGCGCGCCGATATTTAAGTTGCCATCCATGTGAGACGGAACAGTCATGTGGCGGACCGGCGACGTGTGGGACACGACGCGTCGGGTGGGGGGTCGCGGCGGTCCGCTCGACGGGGACGGAGACAGGTACGATGACAGGTTCACTCGATTCCCGGAACGGACGATGACGGACTCGCTCGAAACGTGGCACGCTCCCAACCGGATGGTGTTCGGGTGGGGTGCGGCGTCCGAACTCGGACGCCACGTGACCGACCTCGGCGCGGAACACCCGTTCCTCGTCACCGACGAGGGCGTGGTCGAAGCGGGGGTGCTCGACCCGCTCCGCGAGTCGTTGTCGGCCGCCGGACTGGACCACGAGGTGTGGTCCGGCGTCCGACCCGACCCGACCGACGAGGTCGTCCACGCCGCAGCCGACGCCTACGCCGCGGCCGGCGCGGACCTGCTCGTGGGCGTCGGCGGCGGCTCCTCGATGGACACCGCCAAAGCCGCCGGCATCGTCGCGACCAACGACGGTCACGTCCTGGCGTTCGCCGGGAGCGGCAACGTCCCGAACGACCCGCCGCCGAGCGTCTACGTCCCGACGACCGCGGGCACCGGCAGCGAGGTTGGCCACTGGGCGGTCGTCACCGACAGCGACACCGACGTGAAAGAGGAGATCGGCGACCCCGCGCTCTTGGCCGACCTCGCCGTGGTCGACCCGGAACTGACCGCGAGCGTGCCGGCGCCGGTCACGGCCGCCACCGGGATGGACGTCCTCACCCACGCCGTCGAGGCGTACGTCTCGATCAACGCACAGAGCCCGACGTCGGCGCTGGCGCTCGACTCGATCGAGAAGGTGGGCGCGACCCTCCCGCGTGCGGTCGGGTACCGCGGCGGCGACCGCGAGGCGCTGACGGCGATGGCCCGGGCGAGCATGCAGGCCGGGATGGCGTTCAACGGCGCGGGGCTGGGAGCGGTCCACGCCCTCTCCCACCAGATCGGGGCCACCTTCGGCATCCCGCACGGACTCGTGAACGCGATCGTGCTCCCGTACGTGATGGAGTACAACCTCCCGCAGGTCCCCGACCTGATGGTCGACGTCGCCGAGGCGCTCGGCGAGGACGTCGACCGCGCGAAGCCGGCCGCCGTCGAGGGTCGGCGCGCGGTCGCGGCGGTCCGCCGGCTCGGCGGGTCGGTCGGGATCCCGCGGACGCTGGCCGACACGGACGCCGACCGGGCCGCCGTCCCCCGGCTGGCGGAGCAGGCGCTCGACGACGGGAGCCTCACCGGCAACCCGCGGACCACCGACGCCGCCGACCTCGAACGGATCCTCGACCGCGCGTTCGACGGCGACCTGCGGTACGCCGACGACTGAGGCGTCCGGGGACGGGGACGGCGGTGGGTTCTGACCGACCGACGAGTAAGACTCAAGTCGGCCTACGACCTCCCTCTACGGGAATGCGCGTCTTCTCCTCGGCCCGCGACAGGTGGCGCGGGCTGGCGCTTCTCCTCGTCGTCGCGGCGTTCTTCCTCGGGCTCTACGTCGCGGCCCGGCGGTACGCGCCGTTCGTGTTCGACGCCGTGGCACTCCGGGCCTGGATCGCGCAGTTCGGGCTCTTCGCGCCGCTGGTGTTCGTCCTCATCCAGGCGACGCAGGTCGTGGTCGCGCCGATCCCCGGTCAGGTCGTCGCCCTCGTCGCCGGCTACCTGTTCGGGCCGCTCTGGGGCACAGTCTACAGCCTCGCCGGCGTCCTGATCGGGAGCGCGGTGGCGTTCAGCCTGTCGAAACGGTACGGCCGGTCGTTCGTCGAGGACATCCTCCACGAGGACGTGGTCGCGCGGTTCGACGACTTCGTCGACACCGTCGGCGTTCCGGGGCTGTTCGCGTTCGTGATCATCCCCGGGCTCCCCGACGACGCGATCTGCTTTCTCAGCGGGCTCACGAAGTGGCGGCTCCGGACGTTCATCGCGGTCATCAGCGTGGGCCGGCTGCCCGCGTACGTGCTCACCGTCTACGCCGGCGGCGAGCTGGCGAGCGGCCGGTTCCTGGAGGGGATGGCGCTGATCGGCGTCGTGGTCGCGCTCTCTGCGGTCGGCTACTACAAGCAGGAAGCCGTGCGGGACCTGGTGCAGCGGCTCGAACCCCGGCTGCCGTTCTGAGCGGACCGACGGCGTCTATACCGTCGCGCCCGAACCCCGGGTGTGCTCGGCTACGCCGCCATGAACCGGACGCTCCGCGAGCGCGACCCGCCACGGCGCTGCAACCGCGACATCCGCAAGGCGACGTGGGAGGAGGAGGGCATCGAGCGGGTTGCGGAACTGACCGAACGCAACGTCGCGGATCTCCGCGCGATCCTCCGGTGGAACCGCGACCACGGGATCGGGTTCTACCGGTGTAGCTCGACGCTCGTGCCGTGGAACTCCCAGTTCGAGCTGTCGGCGCTCCCCAACTACGACCGGATCGCCGCGCTCGCCGCGGACTGCGGCGACCTGATCCGGGAGGCGGGGATGCGGCTGAGCTTCCACCCCAGCCACTGGTGTAAGCTGGCCAGCGAGTCGGCCGACACCGTCGAGCGGTCGGTGGAGTCGGTCGAACACCACGGCCGGTGGCTCGACCTGCTGGGGCTGCCGCGCTCCCCACGGCACGCGATCAACGTCCACATCGGCGCGCACTACGGCGACAAGGCCGCCACCGCCGAGCGGTTCCGCGCGGTCGTCGCCGACCTCGCGCCGCGGGCCCGCGACCGGCTGGTCGTCGAGAACGACGACAAACGCTCGCTGTGGGGCGTGACCGAGCTCGTCGACGCGGTCGCCGACCCCGCCGGGATCCCGGTGACGTTCGACTACCACCACCACACCTTCACCGCCCGCGGGCGATCCTACCGCGAGGGGTTCGCGGCGGCCCGCGACACCTGGGGCGACGTGCGGCCGATCACTCACTACTCCGAACCGGCGCGACTCCACGGCGACGCCGACGCCCGGCCGCAGGCGCACGCCCACCACGTCGCCGGCGTGCCGGAGTGGCTCCGGGCGGCCTCGGACGTCATGATCGAGTCCGGCGGGAAGGAGCGGTCCGTGCTCCGACTGCGGGACTGACGGTTCCGTCCGGGCCCGCCACCCCGGCCGCCGGCGGCGCTCACCCGCCGCCGGCAACGAGCAGTTCGAGCCACCCCAGCGGCGCCACTACTCCGAGGAGCGCGACCAGCCACAGGAGCCACACCGTCACGGGGTTCCGGTGGGCGCCGATCCGAACGACCACGGCCGCGAACCCGCCGACCACCACCAGCTTCGTCGCGAGCCACGCCGCCGGGTGGATCCGGAGGAGCGACCGGACGACCGCGGCGTCCTCCTCGGCGACCCCGAACGTCGCGACCCCGACGAGCGTCACCGCCGGATCCCACACGAGGTGGGCGATCACCGCCGCGACCAGGCCCGCGGTGCCGATCCGGGCGGTCCGCTCGGAGCGTCCGTCCATCGTCGGCGTTACGCCCCCAGCCACATCACCTCGTCGGGCCGGTGTCCGCGTCCGTTACCCCTCGCCGGCCGGGCGGACCGCGAGCGCCGCCGTACAGACGCACGGCGTCCCGCACTTCGGACACGGGCCGTCGGTGTGGCCGGCGATCGGCCGGGTGTGCACGACGTCGTACCCGTGGGCGGCGAGGAGTCGCTTCGGGGAGTCGTCGCCGCCGTGGAACCACGCGTCGGCGACGAACGCGGTCACCCCGCGGTCGGCACCGATCGCGTGGAGGCGGTCGAGCAGCCGGCTCCCGACCCCCTCGCCGGTGTGGCCCGGTGCCACGTAGCCGGCGTGGACGAGCCCGTACCGCGACGTCGCGGGGAGCGGTCCGGCGGTGTCGAACAGGTGCATCGCGTCACGAACGGCCGCCCGGTCGGCGTACACGCTCAGCGCCATCACGCCGACGACCTCGCCGTCCCGCTCGGCGACGCGGACGAACGTGCCGTTCGCGGCGTCGTCCGTGGGGAGGTCGTACGACCACCCGTCGGCGAGGTGGGCCGCGACGATCCCGGCGACCGCCTCCCGGTCGGACTCCCGCAGCGGGCGCACCGTCACCATCAGGTTTCACGGTGGCGCCGCAGCGGTATGGGTCTTCAGGTCGATCGGCTCAGACGCCGTAGGGGTCGAACGCCGGCCGGGTGTCGGCGTCGAGCGGGCAGCCGTGCTCCGCACGGAGCCGCTCGGCGAACGCCGTCTCCGGCCGGGTGAACAGGAACACGACGCCGTAGGGGACGGCGTACGACGACGCCTCGGGCGGATCGGGGTCGATGAACACCGCCTCGACCGCCGGGTCGCCGACCTCCGGGACGGCGTCGAACTGCGGTTCCAACGGCAGCACCCCCGTCACCACGTTGGGGACGAACGCGCCGTTCGGCAGCGGGTCGCGCGGCTGAACGCCGCAGACGCCGATCGGCTCCCCGCCTTCGGTCACGACGGCGTGCGCCGGCTCGGTCCGGCCGGAGCCCCAGGCCTCCCGGGCGATGTCGGGCGGGTCGGCGTCGACGGCGAACGCGACGTCGACCCCGCCGACCACGTCGACGGCGGTCACCCGCCACGGCTCGGCGTCGTCGTCGGGGTCGCCCTCGATCGTCGCTTCGACCAGGTCGCCGGTCGCCAGGCCGTCGACCGCGGCCTGGAGCGCGGCGTCGGCGTACCCCGACTGGTAGACCGAGTACAGCGTCGGCGACGCGACCGCCTGGAGGTTGATCTGCGGCACCGACTCGACGACGCGGTAGACGCGGAACCGGCCGGATCGTTCCATACCGACCGGCCGCGCCGCGGCGGGCTATGGGTTTCGTTCCGGGGGCCGGAACCCCCATACGACTCGCGCCCCTCCGACCGGTATGGACGCACGTCAGATCGAGACCGCCGCCGACCCGGAGACGCTCGCGGCGCGACTGCCCGCGACGCCGCCCGCGGGGTGGCAGCGCACGGACAACGCCGGCGGCATCGTGGAGTATCGGCTCCCCGACGACGAGGGGCTGTGTGCGGCCGGCAAGGTGACCGTCAGGCCCGACGTCCTCGGCGACGCCGCGGTCCGCGTCGACCTCGCCAAGGGGTGCCAAAGCGCCGGCACCACCTACTACGATACCGTCGAGGCAGCCGCCGAGGGCGTCGCCGAGACGCTCGAAACGGCCCCCGTGGACGCGTAGCCCGCCGGATCCCCGGTGGTGCTGGCGGCGGGGCGTTGATCAAGACCTATTGCGGTCCTCCGATTGGAGGGTGGTATGGCGAAGTACGTCGGGCTCGAGTGGGCCTCGACCGGGTGGTTCGGGGTGGTCCTCGACGACGACGGCGGGTGGGACACCGGGATCTACCCCTCGGTCTGGAGCGCCTGGAAGTACCACACCGACGCCGACCGGATCCTGATCGGCGCCCCGATCGGGCTGCCGACCGACGAACGGCGGGCGTGTGACGTGGCGGCGCGGCGGGCGCTGGGGTCCCGCGGGAGCAGCGTCCTCTACACCCCGGTCCGCGACGCGGTCTACCGGGAGACGCTCCCGGAGGCGAAAGCGGCCAACGAGGCCGCCGCCGAGTTCAGCATCCAGAACCAGGCGTGGCACACGGTTCCACGGATCCGGGAGGTCGACGAGTTCCTCGACATGTTCCCGAGCGCCCGCGACCGGCTGGTCGAGACCCACCCGGAGGTGTGTTTCTACGCGCTGAACGGCCGGCGGCCGCTCGCGACGTCGAAGCGGACCTCCGAGGGGATCCGACGCCGGATCGACCTGCTGGCCGAGGAGTTCCCGCCGGCGCGGACGGCCTGTCGGGAGTCGATCGACCGGTACACCGCGCCGAGTTACGCCCCGAGCGTCGGCGGCGCCGACGACGTCGTCGACGCGATGGCGGCGGCGGTGACCGCCCGCCGCGGGCCAGATGGGTGGTCGACGCTGCCGGAGGAGCCGCCGGCCGACGACCGCGGGCTCCCGATGCGGATCGTCTTCCCCGCCGACACCGCCCAGACCCGGCTGACGAACCTGTCGTCGGCGTAGCCGACCCACGGCGCCGACCCGGCAGTATCGACGGTGATTCCGCCTCCGCACCTTTTTACCTCGCGGGGGCGACCGACAACGCAACACGGCATTGCCGGGTGACATCGTTGATAGGGGGGACAGGGGGGTGGTCGCGAACGGTCGTGATCGCGGTCATGAGCGCGATGCTGGTCGCGTCGGCGGCCGCGCCCGCAGCCACGGGTGTGGCGGCCGACCCCGACGTCACCTTCGTCGAGTCCGACGTCACGACCGACACCACCTGGACGCCGGCCGACGGGCCCTACCGGATCATCCGGGACGTCGAGGTCGACCCCGGGGCGACGCTGACTGTCGCCCCCGGCACGCGGATCGAGATCGCCGAGGACATCACCGTCACCGTCAGCGGCTCGCTCCGGACGAACGGCACCGCCGCCCGCCCGGTCGCGATCACCCGCTCGGCGGGCGCCGCGGCGGACCGTCGGTGGGAGCGCATCCGGTACAACGGCACGACCGGGAGCGTCCTCGCGCTCCGCCACACGACGCTCGCGGGCGGGACCACGGGCGTCACCGTGGCCAGCGACGACGGGCGCCTCGACGTCGTCGACTCGACGTTCCGGGACTTCACCACGGCCGGCCTCGCGGTCGCGGGGACGACCGCGACGCCGCCGGTCGCGGTCCGGCACTCGACGTTCCGGGCGATCGGCGGCCACGCCATCCGGGCGAGTCCGGGTGCGGGGACGGTCGACCGGGTCTCGCTGCGGGCCGCCCCCGATTCGATCGGCGAGACCGCGGACCACACCTTCGCGTTGGAGCCGGGGGTCGGCGTGTCGCTCGACTCGATCCGGCTGTCGTACGCCGCCGACGGGTCGGTGGCGTCGGTGGGGACCGGGGACGTCGAGCGGATCGGGCTCGACCGGAACCGAAACGGCACCATCGACCGGTCGTTCGCCGGCTCGGTGGCGTCGGTGTCGTCGACGGACTCGCGGCTGGAGATCTCGCTGTCGGAGTCGGTCGAGATCCCGAGCGACGGCCGGCTGATCGTCGAGTACGACGACGCGGTGAACCCGACGACCCGCGGGATCTACCCAGTCGAGGTCCGGCTCCGCGACGGCGGGCTCGACCGGCTCGCGTCGGGGGTCGAGGCGGCGTTCGTCGTCGGCGGCGTGGCCTCGCCGACCGACGCGGCGGTCGACCCCGACCAGCCCACGACGCGGGTGCGCGGCCTCGCGGTCCTGGGGTCGACGTTCCGCGGGGTCGACGGCGCGGGGGTGTTCGTCGCCGCCGACCGCGTCCGGCGGCTTCAGGCGTCACGGAACCGCATCGACGGGGTCGAAGCCGACGGGATCTCGGTCCGCGCCGAGGCGAGCGAGAGCTACTTCCTGGGGAACGAGATCACCGGCGTCGCCGACGGGATCCGGATCGCGGCGAGCGACGAGACGACGGTGACCGCCGACGGCAACCGGATCCGGAACGCACGAACCGGCATCCGGCTCCGGCAGTTGGGTACGGACAGCCTGGCCGACGGCACCCTCACGCTCCGACGGAACACCCTCACCGACAACCGCGTCCACGGCGTCGGGATCGACACCGACAGCCTCGAACTCACGGTCGACGCCGCCAACAACTCCGTCGGCGACAACGGCCGCGACGGGCTCTCCGTCTCGGGGTGGCGCGTCCGAGGCGGGACGGTTCGCGACAACGACATCACTGGGAACGCAGAGGCTGGGGTGTCGATCCGGACCGACGCCGGAACGCGGGGGCTCGCCGTCCGAAACAACACGCTCGCCGACAACGGCGGCCACGGGATCGAACTCCGGTCGGATCTCGTCGTGTACGGGGTCTCCGTCGCGGACAACCGGCTCGCGAACAACGCCGGCGCGGGGCTCGTCGTCTCCAGCCCGGTCACCCACCGCGCGAACCTCTCGGTCGCGCGCAACGTCGTCGCCGCCAACGTCTACGGGATCGTCCTCCGCGGGGTGTTCGGCACGACGGTCCGCGACAACGACGTGGTGTTCAACACCAACCGCTTCGCCGACCCGGTCTCGCTTCCGGACGTCGAGCCGGGGACGGCCGGCTACGTCGCCGAGGGGGCCGCGGGGGTCATCGTCGACCGGGGCGACTCCGAGATCGCGCTCGAAGAGCTCGTCTCGGACCCCGACGTCGACGCACAGCTCGAAGCCGTGACGCTCGGCGACGGGCTCGTGGCGGTCCTCCGGACCGACGGGGCGGCGTCCACGCGGAGCGTCGACGCGGCCGCGGTCCGGATCCGGGGTGCCACCGACGACGTTCCGACCGGGATCCGGATCCCGAAGACCGGGTCGACGAACGACAGCTACCGGTTCACGGACAACGGGATCTACGGCCACGAGCGGGGGCTGACGGTCGACGTGGCGCCGCTCGTTACGGCCAACACCACCGCGCTCGTGTTGACCGAACCCGCCCGGACGGTCGACGCCGAGTCCAACTACTGGGGGAGCGCACACGGGCCGTACCACTCGTCGATCCTCCCGGAGGGCGAGGGGAACGCGGTGGTCACCCGCCGGGGGTGGGTCGACTTCGTCCCGTTCCGGACGGCGCCGGCGGGCCCGGCGTACGCCCGCCCGACGGCGGCGCTCGACGTCCCCTCGAACCCGATCCCGGGTTCCGAGGTCGGAGTCTCGGGCGCCGGCTCGACGACCGCACAGGGGTCGGTCGCGCGGTACCGGTTCCGGATCGACGGCGACCCCCGGCCCGCCGCCGACGGCGCGGCGTACCGCTTCGAGATGCCGAACCGTTCGGTCGATGCTTCGCTGGTCGTCGAGGACAGCTTCGGGATCGACAGCGCCGCCACGACGGCGACGATCCGACCGGGCACGTCGACGCCGACGCCGACGCCGCAGACCGCGACCCCCGGTACGGCACCGACGTCGACGCCGACACCGACACCCGCGCCGGAGCCGGAGCGGACGCTGCTCGGGAGCCTGGGGTCGATCCCGGGGCTGGTCGGCGGGCTCTGTTACCTCCTCGCGCTCGCGTTCGGGATCTACGGCGTGGCGCTGACGGTCACGAACCGATCGCCCCCCGTCGAGGGGCTGCAGGTCCAGGGGCTCGCAGGGCTCGGTGTCGCGGTCTGGATCGTCGCCGGGCTCCTCGGCGGGGGGCCGCTCCTGGCGGTCGGGCTCGCGGGTGCGGCGGTCTGGGTGGCTCTGACGGGCGTCGCGTACGTGATCGTCACCCGTGGACTGCTCGACGACGTGCTCGGGTGAGGCCGCCGGGCTACGTCCGGCGCCGCCCGCGGCCGAACAGCCGGTCGACGACCGACCGTTCGGAGGGTCGCTCGGCGAGGAGCACCGACGCCTCCACCTCGTCGACGACCTGGAGGTGCAGCGAGTCGGTGACGAGCCGGGAGAGCAGTCCGCGCTCGGTGGCGCCGAGCAACACCATCGTGCTGTCGGCGGCGGCGCGCTCGATCGCGGCCTCGACGTCCCCCGAGTCGTCGACGATCGTGGCGGCGTCCGCGAGGCCGTGGTCGGCCGCCCACCGCCGGAGGAACGCCGCGCCGGCCTCGCGGGCGTCCGGACCGTCGACGACGTGCAGCAGCGAGACGTCCGACCCGGCGGTCCCGGCGAGCGCGCCGGCGATCTCGGCGCTCAGATCCGAGTCCGGCCCGCCGGCGGTCGGCAGCACCACCCGCGAGTAGTCCAAGCCGCGGTCCTTCACCACGAGGAAGTCACACGGCAGTTGGTTCGTCAGTTCGTCGAGCGGGCGCTCCGCGCGGGCTGACGCCCACAGCCCGTTCCGCTCCCACCCCATCACCACCAGGTCCGGGCGGGTCCGGGTGGCCCGGTCGAAGACGTCCTCGAACGACCGATGGGTGACGATGGTGGAGGTTCCGACGTCGACGCCGTACCGATCCCCGATCCCGTCGAGGTCGTCGAGCAGGCGCTCGGACTCCGCGGTGATGCGGTCGTGGCGATCGTCGCCGACCGCCCGTCCGCGTCGGTCCGGCGCCTGGACGACGTGGACCACGTGAACCCGCCCGTCGTCGCGGTCGCCCGCGATCGCACACGCCAACTCGACGAGCCGCGTCTCGGTCCGCGGGTTCGCGATCGGGACCAGCACCCGGTAGGAGTCGGGGTCCCGCACGATCTCCTCGACGGTGTCGACGAGGGGAACGTACGAGCGGCCCGCCAGCCCGCCGAGCAGCCACTCCCGGACCGACAGTTGGCGGACGTTCTCGAACCGCGCGGTCTCCAGCCGGCGCTCGGTGGTCTGGTAGTAGTTCACGACCGTGACCAACACCACCCCGCCGAGGGTGTTCCCCAGGAGCACAGGGACGACGAAGTCGGTGAGCGCGAGCACCACCCCCAGGTCACCGACCAGGACCAGAAACGCCGCCTCGGTGAAGGAGACGACGACGTGAAACAGGTCCCCGAGCGGGACGACGAGGAAGGCGAGGTAGACGGTGAGAAACCGGGTGACCGTGTCGCGGGCGGCGAAGTTCACCCACACCACTCCGGCGACCACGAGCCCCGCGAACGCCCCCTTGAAGAACAGCCGGAGCCGGGTCACGTCGTAGACGCCGTGGCGGGCGAACCCCGCGGCCGCGGCCGCGGCCTCCGGTTCGAGCACGCCGCCGACCGCGAGCGCGACCGCGCCGACCGCGCCACCGGCGACGTTGCCGGCCAGCACGATCGACCAGTGCCGGACCAGCGCCGGGATCGACGCCAGGCGTTCGAGCGTCAGCGCCACCGGCGGCAGGGTGTTCTCGGTGTACAGCTGGTAGCCGCCGATGATGATGTAGACGAACCCGATGGGGTAGAGCAGCGCCGACACGACGCCGCCGTCGGTCTTGGCGTACATCGACGCGTAGACGAGTAGCGTGATGGTGATCGCGAACCCGCCGGCCAACGCGCTGAAGAACAGCTCCCGGGTGCCGGAGGTGATCTCGTGGTCGGCGTCGGCGACGATCCGCTGGAACACCTCGTCGGAGGAGAACATGTCGGCGACGACGTCGCCGGCGGTCGGCACGCCGTTCCGGTCGCTCCCGCTCGCCCCGCCGTCGGACGGGGCCGCGTCGCCGTCGGAGTCAGCCATCGGTTGGTTCACGCTCGCACCGAGTGAAAGAAGTTTGTCCTCGGCGACGCTCCGGCGCCGGCGTCGACGCCCGCCCCCCACGTCCCGACGGCGCGACCGGCTACGCGTCCGGCCCGACCGACTCGTACACTTGGATCCACCCGTCGCTCCGGACCGCCACCAGGTAGCCGGCGTACCGGAACTCCACGGTTCCGACCCCCTGCCGGGACTCGCCGGCGACGTCCGACCCGAAGAACGTCCGTTCGAGCGCCGCCGCGTCGACGGACTCGTACAGCGGCGGCGACCGCAACTCCCCCGCGGGACGGTCCTCGGCGTCCGCGACGGCGTACACGATCGCGGCCGTGAGCTCCTCGGTCCCGCCCGGGTCGTAGTGGCGCTGTGCCGCCTGCGACCGGTCGGGTCCGGCCGCCCCGCCGGTGGCGTCGCTCACACCCTCTCGCTCAGTCTTCCGCATCCATCTCCCCCCGTGCGTGGGACTCCTGGTCGGTGTCGAGGCTGGCCCCCATCCCTTCGAGCGCGGCCAGGACCCGTCCGGCGGCCGGCCCCTTCGTGATCGTCTCGTCGGTCTCGTCGAACTCGATCACGCCCACGTCGACCAGCTTCGGCACGTGGACGTGGTACAGCGAGACGTACACCGCCTCGCGGTCGTCCGCCGGGACCTCGTGTTCGGGCACGTCGGACTCCCACGCGGCCACCTTCGTCGCCAGGTCGGTCAGCGACCACGCGGCGTCCTCGAACAGCGTGTAACACAAGTACCGCCGCCGGGAGTGTCCCAGCGCCTCGTAGACGGGCTCCAGCTCCAGTACGTCGGGTACCGGTCGCGACTCCGGCGTCGTGGTGGCGTCCGATTCGGCGATTCCGTCCGACTCCGCGTTCGGCTCCCCGGCCATGACTATACCCGATTCGACAGTCGAGCTATTAAACGTTCGTACACCGACTCCGACGGTTTCAGGCGTTATCGCGGGCGTTCTGCCACCGGCGCTCGAACGTCGGGACCCGTTTCGAACGCCGCCGCCCGGCCGTCGTCGCCCGACGCGGGGCGGCCCGCCACCGGCCCGCTCCGGTCGTGGCACCGGCGGACACGGTTATCCCGGCTACTCGCCATCACGTAGTATGCCATCCTCGTTTCTCGGAGCGTTCGAGGGCCTCACCGCGCTCGAAGCGACGGCCGTGGTGGTCGTGGCGTCGATCGTGGCCGCGGTCGGAACGGAGTTCGTCCGCCTGCGACTCGCCTACCGGTACGTCTCGAACACGGCGACCGAGTACGACAACATCGTGATCTCGTCGCTCCGACTCCCGCTGGTCGTGACCGCGGCTCTCTTCGGCGTGTTCGTCCTCACCCACGTCCCCGTGGTTCGCACCTCGGTCGCGCTCGAACCGCAACTGCTCGACGACCTCCTCGGTCGGCCGACGCTGTCGGCCATCATCCTCGTCTGGGCGTACGGAGCCAACACGGTGGTGAACCGGCTGGTGGCCGCGGTCAACGCCGAGGGCGGCCGGTTCGACTTCGCCCCCGTGTTCTCGAACGTGTGGACGCTGGCGGTCCTCGTCGGTGCCGCGGGTTCGCTGCTGTGGGTCTGGGGAATCGAGATCACGCCGCTGCTGGGCGCCGCCGGCGTCGCCGGGATCGCCGTGGGGTTCGCCGCGAAGGACACGGTCGCGAACTTCTTCGGCGGGATCGCGCTCTACTTCGACGACACCTACAAGTTGGGCGACTACATCGTCCTCGACGACGGAAGCGCGGGCACCGTGGTCAAGGTCGGCGTGCGGTCGACCACGCTGCTCACCCGCGACGAGGTGGTCGTCACCGTGCTCAACGCCTCGAAGGTGACCAACGAATCGGCCCCACAGCGTCGTCGACGCGTCCGCGTCCCCATCGGCATCGCCTACGGGACCGACATCGACGCCTTCGAGGAACTCGCCGTCGGGGCCGCGCTGTCGGAGCCGCTCGTGTTGGACTCGCCGAAACCACGGGCCCGGTTCCGGTCGTTCGGGGAGTCCGCGCTCCAGTACGAACTGCTCTGCTGGGTCAACGGCCCGACCCGTCGGCGTCGCGCACAGCACGAACTCAACCGGGGTCTCTACAAGGCGCTGCACGACGCCGACATCGAGATCCCGTACCCGAAGCGCGACGTGACGCTCACAGCCCCGATCGGGGCCGATGGGGTTCCCCTGACGGATCCGGCGATCGGGACGCCGGCGGCCGGTCGTGCCAACGGCGACGCCGTCGAGCGCTGATCCCGACCGCGGGGGCGTTCGGCCGGGGTCTCACCCCCCGTCGCGACGGAACCGGACGACCGGCGGGGCCGACACCGCCGGATCCGACTCACGGCTTTGAGGGGCACTCGTTCGCGGGTCCGGGGTCGGGACCGGCGACGGCACGGCGACACGGGTCCGCGCAGCGTGAGTAAACCACGCCACTACGCAGGAACTCCCCGGACGCGGCGGTTCGCTCGTCGCTACCGTTATCCGACGGACGTTTGACATCAAAACCATGACAACCCCCGTTCCTGAGTCGCCACCCTTCGGGGTCGGCGCTCACTACGTGCGGAAAGAACTCCACGACCGGTTCCGGGGTAACAGACAGAAGGGAATCTCCGCGCCCGCGGACGAGGACTTCGTTTTCATTTTCACTGGGCCGTCGGGAGAGAAGTACGGGTACGACGACGAGTTGTTAGACGACGGGACGCTCATCTACTTCGGGGAGGGCCGGGTCGGCGACATGGAGTTTACACAGAATAACGGGAACACGAAGCTCCGTGATCATCGCGACCGTGGGCTTGATCTGTACGTGTTCGAGGAGACTTCCGAAGACGGGGTGCTGTCCTACGTGGGAGAGTACGAGTACGACAGCCACGACTGGACCGACGCACCGGACGAGCACGGACAGAAACGTCGGGCCATCCGGTTCCGGTTGGTTCCCGTCGACCGAGGCGGGGTTTCTGTGGGTGCGGACGGTATCGAAAGCGCGTCCGTGGTAGACCTGTTTGTCGCGGCCCGACAGAACCCAGGGAGCACACGTCCTGCGGGGTTGACGTCGTCTCCGTCGGGTGGTGGTGAGACATACACCCGGTCAGAAGTCACCAAGCAGTTCGCTCTGCGAAGCGCCGACGGCGTCTGTCAGGGGTGTGGAGAGGACGCCCCCTTCGTGGACACGAACGGCAACCCGTTCCTGGAGGTTCACCATCTTCATCGTCTTAGCGACGGTGGGCCTGATAACCCCGAGAACGTGATCGCCCTTTGCCCGAACTGTCACCGACGGCGCCACCGTGGTCGGGACGGAGACGAGTTCAACCAACGGCTCATCGAGAAGGCCGACGAACGGAACCGACGGCTCCTCGACGCTGTCGACGACTGACACATAACAGCTACGACGTCGCAGACGGCGTCTCCTTCTGAACACGCACCCCGTCGCAACGACCTGATACGGGAGGAAATGCCTCCGTGTCCCCCCTTCGCGCTCGGCGCACGTCTACCGCAACGGGCTGACTACAGGAGCACGGGGCCAGTTCACTGCTTCGCTGCGCAGGCTGTGGCTCGTCCGGGTCAAACCGCGGTCGGGAACGTCTTCACTGCTCACTTCGTTCGCAGGAGAATGCCGCCTCCCGGATTTGAACTCCCGAGAGACTCGCTGCGCTCGCCTCTCGACTTCCCGCTCGCTGTGCTCGCGGGAACGGGGACAGCTCGATCTTCAGTCGAGTGCGTGACGCTCTCGAATGCAGATCGTGTAGGAGCCGGATGCCGCCTCCCGGATTTGAACCGGGGACAGCTCGATCTTCAGTCGAGTGC
>CAZIQT010000026.1:0-19317 GCA_964541645.1 uncultured Halobellus sp.
CCGAGCTTTTGCAAGCAACCGAAGGGAACGCAGCAAACGGTCGGTGGAAAAGCTACTTGCACCTGCCGGGGCTGGTAGGAGTGTGACTGACTCCCTCTCCGTGCTGTTGACCAACGACGACGGGATCGACGCCGTCGGGTTCCGCGCGGTGTACGACGCGCTCTCCGAGTGGGTGGACGTGACCGCGGTCGCGCCGATCGACGACCAGAGCGCCGTGGGACGGCAGCTGTCGACCGACGTCGCGGTCCGCGAACACGAACTCGGGTACGCGATCGAGGGCACGCCAGCCGACTGCGTGGTCGCCGGGTTGGAGGCGCTCTGCCCCGACGTGGACGCGGTGGTCTCGGGGTGCAACAAGGGTGCGAATCTCGGCGCGTACGTCCTCGGCCGGTCCGGAACCGTCAGCGCCGCCGTCGAGTCGGCGTTCTTCGGCGTGCCGGCGATCGCGGCGTCGTTGTACGTCCCCGGCGGCGGCGACGTGCCGTGGCAGGAGCAGGCCACCGACACCGCCGACTTCCGGAACGCCACCCGCGCGACGGCGTACCTCCTCCGGCACGCGATCGACGCCGGCGTCTTCGAACGGACCGGCTACCTCAACCTCAACGCCCCGCTCGCGGACGGCAGCGACGCGCACGCGCCGATCGAGATCACCCGTCCGTCGACGCTGTACGACATGACCGCCGAACGCGACGGCGACGGCCGGGTCAGGCTCCACGACGGGATCTGGGAGCGCATGCGGTCCGGCGACCTCCCCGACCCGGCGGGCACCGACCGGCGCGCGGTCGTCGAGGGCCGGGTGTCGGTCTCGCCGCTGACGGCACCGCACACCACCGAGGGCCACGAGGCGCTCGACGGACTCGCCGAGGCGTACCCCGACACGGTCTGAGCGGCGGGCCGGGGCCGGACCCCGCGCGGACTCGCGCGGCATCGGGAGCCACGACGGCCACGGCGGCCGAAGGGAAACGCTCTTTTCGGGTACGGACGGAGTTTGTAAGTATGACTGACGGGGACGACGAGAGCGCCGCCGAGTCCGACGGGACGGCGGAGTCCGACGAGCCGACGGGCGCGACGCCCGATTCCCTCGACGACCGTCTCGACGGGGTCGAATCCGACCTCGACGCCGCGGAGACGGAAGCCGACCTCGACGACGTGGAGGCGGTCCTCGACGCGATCGAGGCGGATCTCGACGGCGCCGACCTGCCGGTGCCCGACGACGACGAGGACCCCGCGGAGGCACTCGAGTCCCGCGTGTCGGGGCTCCAAGAGGAACTGGAAGCCGAGCGCGGCCCGTACGCCGCGGACGTGATCGACGCGGTCGGAACGGCTCGGTCGACGCTGACCGACACTCGGTGGACCGACCAAGGGCGAGGGGAGGTCGCGGACGCCGTCGCGGCGTTCGCCGACGCCGTCGGCGGGACGCTCGGAACCGATCTCGGCGACGGGGACGACGACGCGCCGGCCGACGCCGACGCCCTCGCGGAACGGCTCGACGACGCCGTCGCCGCGGTCGAGGACGCGGCACTGGACCCCGACGACGACGCGGGAACGATCGCCGACCTGCTTGAGGCGACCGGCGCCCTGGAGTCGGGCTTGGAGGACGCCCAGGAGTGGGACGACCTCGAAACCAACGAGCAGCTCATGGCCGAGGGGTTCTACGACGTGCTGGGCCACTACAAGGACTTCCCGCCGGAGCTGTCGGCGCTGAAGGAGTGGGAGAAACGCGGTCGTGTCGACATGGTCCTGCTCGCGAAGGACAGCCTCCAGTCGGAGTTCATGCAGAACCACTGCATGGACGCGCTGATCCGGATGGCCAACCCCGACGCCTTCGAGGAGATGCACGGGCTGGCCCAGCGCCGGAACAAGAAGGCGATCACGGCGCTCGGACGGATGGGGTCGGGCGCTGACGACGCCGTCGAGACCCTGATCGAGTACGTCGACGCCGACTCCGACCCCGGGCTCCAGAAGGTGACGTTCCGCGCGCTCGGCGAGATCGGCTCGCCGGACGCCACCCAGGCGCTCGCGAACAAGCTGGAGATGGACAACGACAACGTCCGGCCGTACGCCGCCCGCGCGCTCGGACTGATCGGCGACACCCGCGCGATCGACCCGCTGGCGGGGACGCTCGACTCCGACGGCGTCGATACCGTCCGCGCCGCGGCGGCGTGGGCGCTCCGGCAGATCGGAACCGAGGCGGCACTGGAAGCCGCCGCCGAGTACACCGACGAGCGGTCGTATCTCGTCCAACACGAGGCCGACCGCGCCGCGGACGCGCTCGACGACGGTGACGGCGACGCCGACGCCGACGCGGAAGCCCCGACCGCGTAGCGTCGTTCCCGCCGGGTTCCACGTCTCGGTCTCCGCCGATTCCCCGTCCGTAGGTTCATACGTGATGGGGCGGCCAGACGCCCCGTGTTCCGACGCGTCGCCACGGACGACGACGCCACCGAGCCCGTGGTGCGATGGTCCCTCCGGGTCGTCTGCGTCGCGCTCGTCGTGGTGGCGTCGCTCGCGGCCGTCCCCCCGGTCGCGGGGATCTCCGAGCGGGCGGGGGGTGACGCCGCCGGGGCCGCCGACCCCGGATCGCGCGTCGTCTCGGTGTTTCCGGATCCCGTCGCAGACGGCGACGCCGGCGAACACGTCGTCGTCGACCCCGCGGGCGCGTCGAACCTGTCGCTGTCCGACGGCGAGACCACCGTGTCGGTGCCGGCCGACGGCCCGGTCGCGCTGTCTGCGACCCCGAACGCGACCCGTGAGCTGGTGTCGGTGCCGGTCGAGCCGGCGGAGCTGTCGCTCTCGAACGGCGGCGAGCGCTTGGAGCTTCGGCGGAACGGCACCATCGTCGATCGCGTCGGGTACGACACCACGAACGAGGGCGAGCGCCTGAACGCGACGACCGGCCGGTGGACCCCCCGCGGGCTCGCGTTGCGGGACGCGGTCGCGACCGGCCCGGCGACCGCCACCGCGTTCGTGCTCCCGGACGCGCCGGGGGTCCCGCTCGACACCCTTCGGGGCGCCGACCGCCGGATCCTGCTCGCGGGCTACACCTTCGCCTCGACCCCCGTTGCCGACGCGCTGCTTGCCGCCGTCGACCGCGGCGTCGAGGTCCGGGTGCTGCTCGACGGCGGCCCCATCGGCGGGATGACGACGCGGCAGCGCGACCACCTCGACCGGCTCGTCGCCGGCGGGGTGGACGTCCGGGTGATCGACGGGCCCCGCGCCCGGTTCGCCTACCACCACCCCAAGTACGCGGTGGTGGACGACCAGGCCCTAGTGTTGACCGAGAACTGGAAGCCCGCCGGCACGGGCGGCCACGGCAGCCGCGGGTGGGGCATCAGGCTCCGGTCGGAGCGGACCGCCACCACGCTCGCGTCGGTGTTCGCCCACGACGCCGACGGGATCGACGCGGTTCCGTGGCGCGACCGCCGCCGAACAGCGACGTTCGTCGAGGCCGCCCCAGCGTCGGAATCCTACGACGCCGCCTTCGAGCCGACGTCCGTCGCCGTCGAGCGCGTGCGGGTGCTGACCGCCCCCGGCAACGTCGGGGCCCGGACCCGAGGGGCGATCGACGCCGCGAACCACAGCGTGGACGTGATTACCCCGCGGTTGGACCCCACGGGACCGTACTTCGAGACGCTCGTTGCCGCCGCCGAGCGCGGGATCGAGGTCCGGATCCTCCTGTCGAACGCGTGGTACGACGAGGAGTCGAACCGCCGGGTGGTGGACGCGGTCGACGATCTCCGCGACCGCGGACTCCCGATTGAGGCCCGGATCGCCGACCCCGCCGGGCGGTTCGAGAAGGTCCACGCCAAAGGCGCCGTGATCGACGGCCGGAGGGTGCTTCTCGGGAGCCTCAACTGGAACCGACACGCCGCGACCGAGAACAGGGAGGTGGTCGTGGCGCTCGACGGCGACGAACCGGCGTCGTACTACGGCCGCACGTTCGAGGCGGACTGGGCGGCCGCGGCAGGCAAGGGGGCCGGCACCGGACCCGGCGCGGACGGCTGGCGGCTCCACGCGACGCTCGCCGCGGGCGGTGTCGCGGCGGCCGGGCTGGCGGGATTCGTGCTCCGGCGGACGGTCGCGTTCGACGCCGAGTGATCCTGGCGTCCGCGGCCGTCAGGGCTCGGTGTCGACGATCGCACCCGACGAGAGCTCCGCGTCGAGTTCGGCGTCGGCCATCTTCTCGACCAGGCTGTCGATCACTTCCTCGCGCATCCCCTTCACGAACTTGATCGATCCGACCACGAGGTGGCCGCCGCCGGAGACGCCGCCGCCAACGACCTCGTCGTTGAGTTCCGACACCATCCGCGGGATGTCGAGCCGGACGCCGTCGGAGCGGAGCACCGCGAAGTCGGGGCCGTAACCGATGGTGATCACGGGCTCACCGTGTTCGCGGACCTGTCGGTCGTGGAGCTTCCCGGTGGTCTTCCCCGGTGCGGGGTAGGTGAAGCGGTGGGCCCACTCGTCGAGGTCGACCGTGTAGAGGTGGGCACCGGAGTCGAGCCGCTCGTGTTCGAGGTGCGGCGCGGCGGCGTCCATCTGGCGTTCCACGTCGCGTTCGGCCCGCTCGGCGAGGAAGTCGACCAGCTCGCGGTGGCGGGCCGCGTCGTCGCAGCCGACGTTCAGAACGTCGTTGACCAGCGACTGGCCGTCGTTGTACCGGAGCCAGTGGGCGGCGTAGTCGAGCGCCTCCCCGACGTCGAGGAGGCGGGCGCGGTCGTACCCCTCCGACTCGGCGAGGGCGACGAACTCGTCCATCACCTCCGCCTTCGACCGGTCGGCGAGCCCCGCGACCGCGGGGACGTGCCGGAGGTCGTCGGTCACGCCGGGGTCGATCATCCGCGCGAGCTCGACGCACATCATCCCGGTGGTGATCCGGTAGTCCTCGCCGTGGCGGTATGGATTGACGTGGGCCGCGAGCAGGTCCTCGACCGCCTCCGGGTCGGGGTGGTGGTGGTCGACGACCGCGATCGGCATGTCGTAGTGAGTGAGGTTCTCGTAGGCGGGGACGTCCTCCTCGGTCGAGCCGTTGTCGAGCATCAGGAGCAGTGGGAGCCGCTGGCCGTGTCTGGCCTGCCCCTCCAGAGCGAAGTTCAGATCCCGGGTGACGTCCTCCATCTCGTAGTACGGCGCCTTCGACGGGAGCCGCTTGACCAGGTGCCGGGAGGCGTCGTCGTCGTCGTGGGCCGCCTCGATGAAGTTCGAGAGCGCGAGCTGGACCGGCACCGACGCGCACATCCCGTCCCCGTCGGCGTGGTGCCGGACACGGATCGGCCGGCCTTCGAGGACGGTCCGCCGGAGCAGCCGGGCGAGCTCACGGAGATCCTCGCGGATCGGCTCGAACGCCGGCCACTCCACCAGCGGCTCGACCGCCGCGGGCTCGGCGCGCGATTCGAGCGCCGCGTCCAGCCGCTGTCGGGCCTCCGCGGCGGCGTCGCCGTCGAGCCGCGTCATCGAGTCGACCTCGATCTGGGTGGCGCCCTCGTGGGACTCGACGCTGCCGCCGATCCGTACCACGTCGTCGAGTTCGACGGCGGGGAACGCCCGAACCCCCGCCTCCCGGAACGCGGTCGCGGAGACGATTCCGGTCTCGTCCGCGATCCGGAACACCGTCGGACCGCCGGTCTGTTTGATCTGTGCGATCCGCCCCTCGACGTGGACGTCGTCGCCGACGCCCAGCTCCTCGATCGGCGTGATCTCGGGTTCGTGGTCGACCACGACGGTCCGGTAGGTCGACGCCCGGAAGACGTCGAACGCGAGGTCGCCGTTCTCCCTGATCTCCTCTAAGGTGACCGTCAGCCGGTCGTCGACCTCGTAGGACCGGTCGAGGTTCGACTCGTGGACGAGCCCGGAGACCTCGTCGGAGACGTCGACGAAGACGCCGTACTCGACCACGCCGTTGACGACCGCGTGGTAGTTGGCTCCGACTTCGACGGCCTCGGCGGTGCAGTCCGGTGCGAGATCGTAGACGACGGGTCGCGAGTCCGACTCCGAATCCGGAGCGGCCTCGCCGCCGGAATCCCCGGCGGTATCGGGTGTCATACCCGCACACAGTGGAGGGGCGGGGTTAAGACTTTACAATCCGCGTCGGGCGGGGCCGCGCGAGCGACGGTCGTCGGGAGCCGCCGTCGGGAGGGGGCGGACGGTGCTACCCCGGTCCGGCCGCTACCGGTCGTGTCGCTCCCCGAGTCGACCCTGTGAGCGGATCGTGCCGACCGGAACCCTTAGAAGGCGACGACTCTCTGATCGAAATATGCGACTCTTCCGGTCGAGCGAGGTCATCGGCATCGCCGCCGACGCCCTCGACTTCGCACGGGAGGCCTCCCAGGAGTCCCACCCCGACGAGTATATGGGGTTTCTCCGCGGCGAGTCCGCCCGAAACTTCGATCTCGACCGCTCCGGGACCGTGATCACCGAGGTACTGATCGTCCCCGGCACGCGCTCGAACCCGACGAGCGCCACCGTCGACTCGAACATGATCCCGAACGACCGTCGGACCGTGGGGTCGATCCACTCTCACCCCAGCGGCGTGCTCCGCCCCAGCGACGCCGACCTCGACACCTTCGGGAACGGCACGGTCCACATCATCCTCGGCCACCCCTACGGACCGACCGACTGGCGCGCGTTCGACCAGGACGGCGAGGTCCGCGGCCTCGACGTGCTCGACGTCGACCTCCCGGATCCCGAGGAGTTCTTCGACTTCACCGAGGCCGACCTCGACCTCGACTACTCGGGCGGCTACGCCGGAGGGGGCGAGAAGTGACCCGTCGGGTCGTCGCACAGGGCACGTTCGACATCCTCCACCCGGGGCACGTCCACTACCTCTCCGAGGCCGCGGGGCTGGGCGACGAGCTCCACGTGATCGTGGCCCGACGGGACAACGTCACCCACAAGGACGCCCCAGTGCTCTCCGGGCGACAGCGCCGGGACGTCGTCGACGCGCTCGACCCGGTGGCCGACGCCCACCTCGGCCACCCCGAGGACATCTTCGTGCCGATCGAGCGGATCGACCCCGACGTGATCGTGCTCGGCCACGACCAGCACCACGACGCCGACGGCGTTCGGGAGGCGCTCGCCGCCCGCGGGATCGACTGCGAGGTGACGCGCGCGTCGGCCCGGACGCCCGACTACGACGGCGAACTCCTGTCGACCGGCCGGATCGTCGACCGGATCATCGCGGAGCGGGGCGGCGGCGACGGCGACGCGGCCGCGAGCGCCGGCAGCCCGGGCTCCGAGCCCGACGGTCGGTAACGTCTCGGCTTCCGGCTCCTCCGAGTGGCCCCCTCAGGCCGACGGGGGGCGATCGGACCACAGGGCTTCTATCGTCGGCGGCGGACGTCCGAGTGAATGCCCTCCCGGACGCCGTTTTGATGCCGAGACCGGGACGCTCGACGTCGCGGAAGCGATCCCGGTCGCCCGGCTGGTCGGACTGTTCGTCGCGGTCAGCCTGCTCCCGTTCGTCGGCGGCACGTTCTCCTTCGGTCCCGACTCGCTTGTCGGCGCCGCGTTCGTCCTCACCGGGCGGTTCGTCTTAGCCGTCGGCGCGGGGGTCACGCTGCCGTACGTCGTCGTCCGGGGGCGTCGGCTGTCGGCGGCGTGAGTCGACGAAAACGAGTCGGCGGGGCTACTCTTCGGCGCTAGCCTGCTGTTCGTCGAGCCAGGTCCGGTACTCCTCCTCGGAGACGACCTCGATCGTGAAGTACATCTGGGAGTGTGAGACCCCGCAGTACTCCGAGCAGTAGCCCTGGTAGGTGCCCTCCTCGTAGGGCACGGTCCTGATGGTGTTCGTCTGTTCGGGCAGCGCGTCCTGTTTCAGCCCCAACTGCGGCGCGTGGAACCCGTGTATCACGTCGCGTGAGGTCACCTGGATCTGTACCGGCCGGTCCTTGGGGATCACGATCTCGGTCCCGGTCGAGAAGTTCCCGGCCTCGGGGTACGACATCTCCCAGCCCCATTGGTAGGCCTCCGCGTGGACGACCACCGGGTCGCCGGAGGCGTCCTCCGCCTGCGGCTGGTAGGTGACGTTCTGGTCGGCGAGCACGCCGTAGGAGGCGACGCCGACGAACAGCAGGATGACCGCGGTCGCGATCGTCCACGTGATCTCGAGCCGGCGGTTCTCCTGGGTCGGCGAGGGGTCGTCGTTGTCCTTGAACTTCACCACCGTATAGAGCAGAATCCCCTCGACGAGCAGAGTGATGGGGATCGCGACCCACAGCAGCTTGTTGTTCAGGCCGTTGATGAGCTCCGCGCTGGCGGACGCCTGCGCGGCAACCGGATCCGCAGAGAGGCCCACCACCACCGCGGCGAGCACCGAGACGAGTGCCAAGCGCGTCTTTCGCATTGATTCGGGCTTGGGAGGAGCCACCTAAATATTTGCCGTCTCCACGCCCCCGCCGACGCAGCGGGGTGGGGAACCGCGGCGGAAGCGGCGGGCCTAAGTACGGCGATTCCCAACTTCGAGCAGATGAGTTCCGTGGCATCGACCTCCCCCCGCGACCGGTTTCACGGCCTCCTCGCGGCGACGGCCATCGGCGTCTACCTCCTGCTCTTGGTCGGAGCGACCACCGCCGTGACCGACGCGGCCGCGGCGTGTACGGCGTGGCCCGTCTGCGGCGACGGGTGGACGACGCCCGGAACGGCCGCGGGGTGGCTCGCGGTCGGCCACCGGATCGCGGCGGTTCTCGTCGGCGCGCTCGGCCTCACGGCGACCGCGGCGGGCGTCCGCGCCGGGGTCGACCGGCGGGTCCTGGCCGCGATGGGGGTCGCGGGCGTGCTCTACCCCGTTCAGGCGGGGCTTGGGGCGTTCGTCGCGGTCGGCGGCACCACGGCGACGCTGTCGGCGGTCCATCTGGCCGTCGGGCTCGGCATCTTCGCCTCGCTCGTGGTCGCGCTCGCGTGGGCGCTCGAACGCGCGACGGGCGACCCCGGCGATGCACCGGCCGACGACGTCGACCTCGACCCGCCGGAGCCGGCGCCGGGCCCGGAGCCGTCGGCAACTCCCGCGCGCGACGACGTCGGACCGCTGGCGGTCGCGAGGGCGTACCTTCGCCTCACGAAGCCCCGGCTCATGTGGCTGCTGTGTCTGGTCGCCGCCGCGGGGATGGCGCTTGCGGCGACGACGACGGGCGGGCTGACCGTCGGGGTCGTCGTCGCCACGCTCGGGGGCGGCGTGCTCTCGATCGGCGCGTCGGGCACGTTCAACCACGTCTTCGAGCGTGACATCGACAGGCGAATGCAGCGGACGAGCGACCGGCCGCTCGCGACCGACGTGGTCCCGGTCCGGAACGCGCTCGCGTTCGGAGCCGTCCTCGCGGCCGGGTCGCTCGCGCTGTTCGCGTGGGTCAACGTGCTCGCGGCCGTGCTCGGACTCGCCGCGATCGTGTTCTACAGCGTGGTGTACACCCTGCTCCTCAAGCCCAACACCGTACAGAACACCGTCCTCGGCGGCGCGGCGGGGGCGCTGCCGGCGCTCATCGGGTGGGTCGCGGTCGCCGGGGAGATCGGGCTCGCGGGGCTGGGGCTGGCGGCGGTCATCTTCCTGTGGACGCCGGCGCACTTCTACAACCTCGCGCTGGCGTACAAGGAGGACTACGAGCGCGGCGGGTTCCCCATGATGCCGGTGGTTCGCGGCGAGACCGAGACCAGAAAACACATCCTGTGGTACTTCGCCGCGACGCTCGTCGCCGCCGGCGCGCTGGCGTCGATGGAGGCGCTCGGACTGGTGTACGCCCTCACGAGCGTGGCGTTCGGCGCCGCGTTCCTCTACTTCGCGGTTCGGCTCCACTACGAGCGGACCGAGCGGGCGGCGTTCCGGTCGTTCCACGCGTCGAACGCCTACCTGGGCGCGCTGTTGCTCGCGGTCGTCGTCGACACGTTGGTGGTGTGACGTGGCGACCGCAGCAATCCGCTCGCGGGTCGACGTTCGAACGCTCCTCTACGGGGCGATCGTCGCGAACACCCTGGTGTTGCTCGCGGTCGCGTACATGCTGTTCGCGGGCGTCACGACGGCGCAGCCCCGGTACGTCGTCTACGGACTCGTGTGGGTGTTCGTCGGTGTCGTCGTGCTCTGGAAGGCCGAGCCACCCCCGACCGACGGCCGGACGCGACGCCGGGCGGCGGCGGTCGCGGTGGGGTACTTCGGCGCGCTCGCGGTCGCCGGCGGCCTCCTCACGCTCCCGGAGGCAGGGGCGGCGTGGGGCGTCCGCCTCGTGCCGCTGCCGCCCGGGTGGGGTCCCGCCCCGGTGCTTTCGACGCCGTACGTCGTCGTGGGGCTCGTGCCCGCCCGGGTCGTGGGCTACGTGGCGCTGTCGTACCTGGTCTACGCGACGGTGATCGACGCCGCGGGGTCGGCGGTCTCCGGGCTCCTCGGGCTGCTCTCGTGTGTCTCGTGTACGTGGCCGGTGATCGCCTCCCTGGCGACGGGCGTCGTCGGTGGCGGGTCGGCCGTGGCCGCCGTCGCCCTCGGCTTCTCGTACGACCTCTCGACGGCGGTGTTTCTGGTCACCGTCGCGCTGCTGTACTGGCGGCCCTCGGTCGGGGATGGGTAGCCCGCCCGGACCGCCGCGGGGGCGTCCGGCGGTCGGGGGTGGGTTTAATCCGCCCGCCGTTCTACTGCCGGGCGATGACGACCGTCGAGATCGAATACTGCGTTCCCTGTGGGTTCCTGGAGCGTGCGGAGGCGATCCAACACGCGCTGCTCGACGTGTTCGGCGACCGACTGGACCGGGTCGCGCTGGTGACCGGCGACCGCGGCGTGCTAACCGTCGCCGTCGACGGCGACGTGATCTGGGATAAAGCCGACGACGAGTACGACGTGGACGCGATCACCCGGCGGGTGCGGCAGTCGCTCTGAACCGCCGGTCGGTCACTCGCGGTGGCCGAACCGCCGGCCCGCCTCGTCGTAGCGGGCCTCGAAGATCCGGTCCCACTGGTCGTCCGAGAGCGTCACGTCGGCGGCGCCGACGTTCTCGTCGAGTTGCTCGACCGTCCGGGCGCCCACGATCGGCACGACGGTGGCGTCGGGGTAGTCCATCAGCCACCGGAGCGCGACCTGCGCGGGGGTGGCGCCCTCCTCCTCGGCGACCGCCCGAACCGCGTCGAGCACGTGCCACCCGCGCGCGGAGAGGTAGTAGTCGCTGAACCGGGCGTCGAGCGACCCGCGGGAGCCGTCGGGGGCGATCACGCCGTCGGGGTCGTCGGGGTCGGCGCGTTCGTACTTTCCGGTGAGAAACCCGCCCGCGAGCGGCGAGTACGGACAGACCGCCAGGCCCTGGTCGCCGCAGACGTCGAGATACTCCTTCACGTCCTCGTAGTAGCCGGCGTGGAACAGCGGCTGGGTGACCTCGAAGCGCTCCCACCCGTGGAGGTCGGACGTCCACAGCGCCTTGGTGAGCTGCCACGCCGCCATCGTCGACGCGCCGAGGTAGTTCACCGTTCCTTCCTCGACCAGCCGGTTCAGGGTGCTGAGCGTCTCCTCGATCGGGGTGTCGTCGTCCCACCGGTGGATGTAGTAGAGGTCGAGGTAGTCGGTGCCGAGCCGGTCCAAGGTCCCCCGGATCTGGTTCCGGATGTGCGTCCGCGACAGCCCCGACCCGTTGGGGTTGTCGGGATCGAACCCGAAGTAGACCTTCGACGCGAGCACGTACTGCGACCGGTCGCGGTCGGCGAGCCAGTCGCCGATCCACGACTCGCTGCGGCCGCTGGGGTCGCCGTAGACGTTCGCAGTGTCTATGAACGTCCCGCCGGCGTCGGCGAACGCGTCCAGCAGCCGGTGTGCGTCCCGCTTTTTCGTCTCGACGACGCCGTCGGTCTCCCGGCCGAACCGCCAGGTGCCGAAGCAGAGTTCCGAGACGGTGGTCCCCGTAGATCCCAGCCGCCGGTAGTCCAGGCTCATACCGGACCGACTCGGGGCGGCGACAAAAGCGTGGGCGTCGCGGTCGTGGCCGGCGGCGACCGGCTACTCGGTCGGCTCGAACCGGAACCCGTCCCACGACTGGCTGTCCGGTTCCCTGATCCCGGCTTCGGGGTCCCGGAGTTCCGCACAGTAGACCGGCCGGACGGCGTCGCCGGTCTCGACCGCGTCGGTGGTGACCTGCCCGATCGCCCGCACCGGTTCGCCGTCGACGTCGAACTCCACGATCGCGAGGGTGTTGGGCTCCCGAACCCCCGGCGGCGTCGCGGTCGACGTCGTCCACGTGATCACCTCGGCGGTGTACTCGCTCAGGTCGACCGTGCCGACCGGCGGCTCGCCGCCCGGGCCGACGGGGTGGGCGGGGTAGGTGAGGCTCCCGTCGGGGTACCGCGCGGCGTCCATCGTCGGGTCACCGTCGCCCGCGTCGGCGGCGTCGCCGTCGCCCGCGTCGTTCATACCGCACCCTCCAGGATGGTGGTGGTGACGCAGTTCCCGAACCCGCCGACGTTGCACGCGAGCGCCGTCTCGGCGTCGACCTGGCGGGCGCCCGCGTCGCGGGTGACCTGCCTGTAGATCTCGTACACCTGCGCGACTCCCGACGCACCGAGCGGGTGGCCCTTCGACTTCAGCCCGCCGGAGGTGTTGATCGGGAGGTCGCCGTCGCGGTCGGTGACGCCCTCCTCGACCGCCTTCCACCCCTCGCCCTTCTCGAAGAACCCGAGATCCTCCGACTGGAGGAACTCCAGGATGGTGAACATGTCGTGGAGCTCCGCCACGTCGACGTCGTCGGGGTCGACGTCGGCCATCCGGTAGGCGTCCGCCGCGGACTCGACCACGCCGCCCATCGTGGTGGGATCCGTGCGCTCGTGGACAACGTGGGTGTCTGTCGCGCCCGCGATCCCGGAGACGACGGCGTACGCGTCGGTGTACTCCCGGGCGACCGACTCGGGGCAGAGAAGCAGCGCCGCCGACCCGTCGGTGATGGGACAGAAGTCGTAGAGCCGGAGCGGGTCGGCCACGATCGGCGACTCCAGCACGGTGTCGAGGTCGACCTCCGTTTGGAACTGGGCGTGGGGGTTGTCGACGCCGTTCCGGTGGTTCTTGACCGCGACCCGCCCCAGCGACGCCCGAGGGGCGTCGTACCGTTCGAGGTAGCGCCGCGCGGTCAACCCCGCGAACGAGGGGAGAGTGACGCCGTGTTTGTACTCGACGGGGTGGGTGAGGGAGGCGATCACGTCGGTCGCCTCCGCGGTCGTCCGGTGGGTCATGCGCTCGCCGCCGACCAGCAGGGTCATGTCGGACGCCCCCGACGCCACCGACTGCCACGCCGCGTAGACCCCCGCGCCGCCGGAGGCGGAGGTCTGATCCACGCGGGCGGTGTACGCCGGCACCGCAGCGAGGTCGTGGGCGAGCGCGTTCGAGATCCCGGTCTGGCCCTCGAACTCCCCGCTCGCCATGTTCGAGACGTACAGGTGCTCGACGGCGTCGGACGCGACGCCGGCGTCGTCCAGACACGCCGCCCCGGCCTCCGCGAGCAGTTCGCGGATCCAGGCGTCGCGCTGCCCGAACCGGGTCATCGACGCGCCGATGATCGCTACGCGTTCCATACTCCCAACAGCGAAGACGGGGCGTTTACCCGTTTCCCTTCGGTGCCCCTCGTCGCTTCTCGAAGCGCTTACACCGTCCCCGGACCGACGGCGGGTATGGACGGTGATCTCGGCTCGCTCACCCCGCGTGTGGGGGCGATCGCGTGTCTCCTGCTCGCGGGCGTGGTCTTCGCACCCGCGGTGATGGTGTCGGCGCCCGGTAACGCCGTCGCGTCGTACTACGCCGCCGGCCCGTTGGGGATCTCGATCGTGGGCGTGCTCGCGCTGGTCAGCGTCGTGGTGTTCCTCGCCGGCGCACAGGAGCGGTCGGACCCCCAGACCCTCGCGGGGGTCGTGGTCGTCGCCGGGGTCTCCATGGTGCTGTTTTCGGTTCTGTGGGCGGTCTCGATCGACCCGACGCTGCTGTTCAGTTTCCCGTCGGAGCACGCCTGGATCGAATCCCACCGGTGGGTCGTCGTGGTCGGGGCGGGGACCGCAACCCTCGCCGCCGGCGGGTACGCCACGTCGGTCCTGTGAGCGAACGCCCGGAGCGCCGATGGGGGGGCGACCCGCCCGGCGTCCTGCGATCGGCGGGGTCGGGAAGTCGAAAGCCCCTTATGTTGGTGCGGCGTACTCTGGTGTGGACTAGGTCGGGCAGCTAGGCCCTGCTCATTACCCGTATCTACGGCCTTCAGCGGGGACCGAACGCGGGGGCGTCCGGACAGACCGGTGCGGGCCCCGGAAGCCAACGTCGAAACCTCGTCCTTCGGGGACGGCGGTTCGCCGACGCCGGCCGCAGGGTCGGTCCGAGGCGATTCGTCGTCGGCACCCCGTCAGGCGCGGAAGCGAGCAGCGGACCGACGAACGTTCGTCGCTCGGAGGATCGCGGGGTGGAGGAGGCGACCGGGACTCCCCGTGTCGGAACGCCGGGCAATCCCGTCGTCCACCATTCATACGCGACAACACCGTAGCGGCCGCGCCGCCGGTCGGCGAGGCCGCTGCCCGTCACGCTCAGCCGACCGTCAGCCGCTGTGAGCCATCCGCCGCCGTGGTCCCGTCCGACTCCTCGCCGTCCCCCTGGAGTTCGACGTCCAGGTCCGCCTCGGCGCCCTCGGACACGACCGTCACGTCGAGTTCCTCGGCGTCGTCCGGCACCCGGATCACGTAGGTGCCGTCGGCGTCGGTCGCCCCGACGCGGTCGCCGCCGACGAGGACGGTCGCCCCGTCGACGGGCTCGCCGGCGTTCGTCACGCGCAGCGTCACGTTCTCCCCGGCGGCGACGTCGCCGTCGAAGCTCGCGTTCAGTTCGGTACTGCGCTCCTCCTCACGCTCGTCGTCGGCCTCGCCTTCGTCGTCGGCGTTGTCGTCCTCGTCACGCTCGTCGACGTCGTCGATCTCCACGTCGGTGCCGGATTCGGAGACCACGGGCTTGAGGACGTACTTCCCGCTGTTTCCGGCCTTGATCGCGGTGATGTCGAAGACGAAGTCGACCTCCTCGCCGTTACCGACGGTGAACCCCGAGTTCAGCTGGAGTTTGCCGCTCGGCAGCTTCACGCGCTGGTCGCTGCCGTCCTGCAGCGTCCCGTCGATGTCGGAGACGTAGACGAACACCTTGTCGTAGCTCCCGTTCGGCACGTCGAGCGACGAGAGCTTGGTGGCGTTTGCGCCCTTCAGTTTCGTGAGGTCGACGGTCCGGTTGTCGACCTCGTACTCGATCCACTCGCTCTCGTCCCCGTCGTCGGCCTCGTCGACCTCTTCGGTCCGTTCCGCTTCATCGTCGGCGTCGGGTGTCTCAGTCTCGGTCTCCGGAGACTCGGTCGCGTTCGCGCCGTCCGCGGTCTCGTTGTCGTCCGCGGTCGCCTCGGCATCGTCACTCCCCTCCCCGTCGCCGTCGTCACCCGCCGGCTTCACGCCCACGCGGGTGATGGTGACGTTGAGGTGCTCGAAGTCGTCGATGTCGTTTCGTTCGTCGCTGATGTACATGTTCAGCGTGCCCGGTTCCCCCTCGATATCCGTTGCGGTCGTCTCGCCGTCGAGCGCGGAGTCGCTCGTTGCGGTCCCGTCGGGTGCGCCGGTGAGCCCGCTGGAGCAGCCAGCAAGCAGCACCAGCCCCGCGACCAGGGCCGCACCGAGTGCGTGTCGGTTCATTGCGTCCGCCACGAAGCCCCCGTTCGGCATATAAAACCGAGTTCGTCGCCCCGAATTAGCCCGGGTTTCACCGGGTTAAGCGGGTTCGGCGCCGGCCACGCCCGGATCCGGGTCGGAGCGGGTCACTCCCACGCGCCGAGGCTCGCCTGGAGGTCGCGGCCCCCCGCACCGGGGGTGATCTCGTGACCCACGAGGTCCCGGAGGTCGACCGCGTAGGTGCTGCCCGCCCGCTCCACCACCAGCAGCCGGCCCTTCACCCCGCGGACCCGGCCGGCGGCGATGGTCTCTGCGACCGGACGGTCCCGGAGGTCCAGTCCGTGGTCGAAGCGGTACCGATCCCCTTCGCCGACCCCGTAGGTCGCGAGCAGGTCCGTCCACGCGTCGGCGTCGACCGACTGGTGGAGCCCCGCCCGTTTTGTGGGCACGCGGACCCGGTCGGGGATCGACTCGGCGATCGCCGCCTCCCGCTCGCGGGCGATCCGGCCGTCCGGCACCGTCGTCACCCGCGCCCCCCGGTCGGCGCCCTGCTCGCGGAGCCGGGTTTCGAGCCGCCACGCCTTCGTGACTCCGACTTTGAACGTGTCGGGGGCGAAGGCGGCGAGGTAGACGACGTGTGGCTCGGTACAGTCCATCTCGTCTTTCAGACACGTTCCCGTACACTTGGCACACACCCACGTCGAGCGGTGCTGCGGGCACTGCGGCGCGGTCGCCGCCGCACACGGGCGGTGGCCCGCGTCGGTGACGGTCCCGGCGCAGTGGCGCGCCCCGAGCGCGTAGTCGAGGTCGGTTCCGGGTTCGAGGGCGACGAACTCGACCTCCGCGGGGGTGTCGCGATCGCGTGAGCCGGGATCGACGTCGGCGGCGTGGCTCACGAACACCCCCGGGTCCGACGTGTCGTAGCCGACGATCTGCACGCCCCACGGTAGCGGACGCGAGCTAAAAGCCGTTCCGTCGCGGGGCCGCGCCTACGCCCCGGCGTCGCCGTCGCGCTCGGCCCGGAGCTCCGCGTACAGCTCCTCGGCGGCGCGGCGGACCGCGTCGTCGCTCGACTCGGCGGCCTCCCACCCCAGCCCCGACAGCTTCTCGACCGACAGCCGCATCCGGGGGACGTCGCCCGCCCACCCCCGGTCGCCGCCGGTGTACTCGTAGGTCGGGTCGACGCCCATCACGTCGGCGACGATGTCGGCGATCCGGGTGACCGACGTGGTGGTCCGCGCGCCCAAGTTGTAGGTGTTCAGCGCGTCGTCGGCGTGCTCGACGACGTGACAGATGGCGTCGACGCACTCGGAGACGTGGAGGTAGGACTTCTCCTGGCGGCCGTCCCCGAGGATCGTGAGCGTCTCCGGATCGTCGAGCAGCTTCTCGACGAAATCCGGAATCACGTTCCCGCGCTGGTGGGGACCCACGATGTTGGCGAACCGGAAGGTCCACACGGTGACCCCCTCGGTGTGGGCGTACGTCGAGAGGAGTCCCTCGTCGGCGAGTTTCGACGCGCCGTAGACGCTGATGGGTTCCAAGGGGGCGTAGTCCTCGGGGGTGGGCCGCGGGGCCTCGCCGTACACCGTCGACGACGACGTGAACGCGACGCGGTCGACGCCCACTTCGGCCATCCGTTCGAGGACGTTGTACGTCATCTCCGTGTTCTCCTCGAAGAGCCGGCGGGGCTCCGCGAAGTTGGTGTCGGTGTACGCCGCCAGGTGGCAGACGAGGTCGACCTCGGCGGTGATCACCTCGGCGACGTCGTCGGGGTCGGTCAGGTCCGTCCGCGCGAACGCGGCGTCGTCGGGGACGCGGTCGCGGTGCCCCTTCGAGAGGTCGTCGGCCACGACCACGTCGTTGTCCGCGCCGAGCCGTGCGGCGAGGTGGGAGCCGACCAGCCCCGCGCCGCCGGTGACGACGATCCGCTTGCCGGTGAGGTCCATACCCCCCACACACCCGGCGGTGACAAGTGCGTTCTCCTTCGCTCGCGTGCCCGTTCCGAAGCGCATTACCGCCCGCCTGGCGTCCACGGACGCATGCACGACGACCCAGAGGTGGCGGTCCTCCGGTACGGCCACCGCCCCGGTCGGGACGACCGCATGACGACCCACGTGGGGCTCACCGCCCGGGCGCTCGGGGCCGACCGCGTGATCCTCCCGGACAACGCGAGCCAGGCGATGGAGACCGTCGAGGACATCACCGGTCGGTTCGGCGGCCCCTTCGAGGTCGAACTGACCGGCGAACTCGACGCGACCATCGACCGGTGGCCCGGGACTGTGGTCCACCTCACGATGTACGGCGAGCGGATCCAGGACGTGGCGAGCGAGGTCCGGGAGCGCCACCGCTCGGACCCCCTGCTCGTGGTCGTCGGCGGCGAGAAGGTGCCGTTCGCGGTCTACGAGGCGGCCGACTGGAACGTCGCGGTCACGAACCAGCCCCACTCCGAGGTCGCGGGGCTCGCGGTCCTCCTGGACCGGCTGTTCGAGGGCCGGGAGCTGGAGCGGGAGTGGGCGGACGCCGAGCGTCGGGTGCTCCCCCGGGCGACCGGCAAGCGCGTCGTCGACGGCGAGGGCGGGGGCTCCGACGAACGCGACGGAACCGACCCGGTGTCGTAGCCCGGACCGACGCACGATCGATCCATGGTACCACACGACACGGTTATGTGTGAGCGATCCTACCCTTCGGTACGATGACCGCGGGGCAGGCATCGACTGTCGGCGGGACGGACGGGGCGATCGAGACGCTATCCACGGGGCATCAGGTCAGGCTGCCGCTCTCGACGCACGCGACGATGACGGGCGCCGTGCTCCCGGCCGACCGCGACGCGGTCCGTGACCTGCTACCTGCCGGCCTGGAGCCGATCCGGGCCACCCCCTCGCGCGCGGCGGTCACGTTCCTGTGTGTCGACTACGACCGGATCGGCCGGCGGGGGGAGATCACGCCGTACGACGAGTTCGGGGTGTTGCTCCCGGCGGTCCACGACGGCTCGGAGACGCTCCCGTTCGCGTCGGTGCTCACACGCGGGTTCGGCGGGTTCGTGTGGTACCTCCCCGTGACGACCGAGCCCGCGAGGGCGCTCGGGGTCGACGTCTGGGGCTACCCGAAGGAGGTCGCCGACGTCACCCACCGGGAGGAGGGGTCGACCCGGCACACCTCGGTTTGGGTCGACGGCCGGCACCTGATCGACGTCTCCGTCGACCGCCCGCCGACGGTCCCCCGGAGCGACTCCGGCGTCAGCTACACCGCGACGGACGGACGGGTGCTCAGCGAGCGGACCGAGCTGAACGGCGACGTCGGGGTGTGGCCCTACAGCAGCGGGGTCTCGTACACGCTGGGAGACCACCCACGGGCGGAGACGCTCCGCGGCCTCGACCTCGGCGACCGCGCGCTGCTCCGGTTCGCGGCCGACACCGAGTTCGTGATCCACGCGGGCGAGGTCGTCAGGTAGTGCCGCCCGGCGTGAGCCGGCGCCCCGCCTTCCGCAACTTTGAAACGACTGACCGGCGGAGATACCCGCAATGGCTTTTGAGGAGCTTCTGAACGACCCTGTCATCCAGAAATACCTCCACGAACTCGTCGGACCGACGGGGATGCCGGTGGCGGCGGCCCCACCCGACGGCGAGGTCACCGACGAGGAACTCGCCGAGGAGTTGGGGCTGGAGCTCAACGACGTCCGGCGCGCGCTCTTCATCC
>CAZIQT010000027.1:0-16470 GCA_964541645.1 uncultured Halobellus sp.
CCTCCATCAGCTGCTCACACTCTTGTACGATTTTCTTTCGTCGGCCCATTATACCAACCTGTACCGGCAGGAGGGTCAAAAGGGTAGTGCTTTGCCGACGCCGAAATCGACGGATACGGCGGGTTCTGACGGAGTATGCCCCGGTCTCACACGGCCGGTGTCGCGTTCGGTCGGTCCCGCCCCTCAATCGAACCCGCTGATCAGCGTGACCACCCACTGTGCGGGATCGCCCCGCCGCCGGACCTCGATCCGCTCGACCCACTTGACCCACTGGAACCCCCGGCGACCGGGCGCCACCAGCCGCGCCGGCGCGCCGTGGCCGTGGCTCAACCGCTCGTCGTCGACGTGGGTCGCGAGCAGGGCGTCGCGCGCCTCCGCGAGCGGCAGCGACCACCGGTAGCCTGTGACCGACACGAACCGGACGTACCGGGCGTCGTCGTCGGCGCCGGCGGCGTCGAGCAGGTCGCCCACCCGGAGCCCGCGCCACCGTTGGACGGTGTACCACCCGCTGGTGCAGTCCAAGAGGGCCTCGCGTTCGGCGTCGGGGCCGACCTCGTCGTAGTCGAGTTCGAGGGGGGTGTCGACCGCGCCAGTCACGTCCAGCGTCCACGCCTCGGGATCGACCGGGTCGGGGTCGTCGGCCACCCACGAGGTGACCGGGAACGCGCCGTTGCCGCTCCCCTCCCGGGGCTGTGACCCGGTGAACCGCCGGTCCGCGCCGGGGGAATCGAGGACGCGGTTGGTGGCCTCCTGCACCCGGGAGACCACCGCCCCCGACACCAGGAGGCCGGCGTACCGCAACGAGGTCCGTCGGGCCTCGAAGTCCCGGCGCCGCGGCAGCCGGAACCGGGTGGAGAGGTGCGCCACCACGAGCGGGAGCAACACCAGCCCGAACCCGACGTGGACGCTCAGAAGCGTCCAGTACGACAGCCTGACGTCGAGCCCGAACACCCACGCGATCCCCGTCGCGAGCGCGCCGAGAGCCGCGACCGCGGTCAGCACCGACAGCCCCGTGGAGGGCTGCCACTGCCGTCGGTCGGTCAGCCGGTACCGCACCCGAGCGAGTTTGAACCCGAGCAGCGCGACGAACGTCACGCCCGCGATCCGGTGGGCCCAGAACACCGGCCACCCCGACGGCGACCCGACGGTGAACGACACCAGTCCGGTGACGGTCTCGAAGGCCACGACCGCGAGCAACGACCAGTCGACGAGCCGCGGCGGCGGCTCGACGGCGCCGCGGACGCGCCGGAGGAGTGCTGTCGGGCGCGGGTCCATACCCGATTCCAGGCGCTACGCGGCAAGAAGTGTTTGGGCGGAAGCCGGAGGGACCGCGGCCGGGTAGGGGACGGCGCGGGCTCAGGCGGGCGTCACGCGACGTTGAAGCCCTTCTCGCGGAGGAAGTCCTCGACGCGACCGGTGTGGTTCCCCTGGAGCTCGATGGCGCCGTCCTCGACGGTGCCGCCGCAGGCGAACTTCGACTTGAGGTCCGACGAGAGGCTGTCCATGTCGACGTCCTTCGGATCGAACCCTTCGATGACCGTTACCTCCTTTCCGTAGCGGCGCTCGTCGATGCGGATGGTGATCTCCTGGGACTCTTTGGCGACGTCCTCGCAGACGCAGAGCTCCTCAGGGAGTCCGCACGTCGAGCAGACTTCCGACATTACAATCGGGACGTACAGGATGGGGATATTAAACAGTATCGGGAGTCCGAGCGGTCACGCGGTCGGCACCCCGCCGAACCGGGGGCGACTACCCGAACCGACGGCGGACCGGCGTCGACGACCGCACCAGCCGGTCGACCGTCGCGACCGCCTCGTCGGCGTCGTCGGGGTCGACGCCGCCGCCGTACTGGGCGCGCTCGTACAGTTCCACCACCCGACGCACCTCCGGGCCGTCGAACCGCCCGGTCGCGACGGCGTCGACGTACGCCCGCGGCGTCTCGCCGGGGCGCCGGGGCCGGGTCCGGCGTTCCAGCAGGACCGACAGCCGGCGGTACGCCCGGGCGACGTCGGAGTCGGGGTCGCGCCGGCGCTGGAACTGCACGGCCAGCAGCCCCGTGGTCCGCCCGACCGCGCCGGTCCGGTACGCCCCTGCGGTGACGCCGACGAGGGCAGCGACCCCGACGAGCAGCGTCCGCGTCGACGGCAGCGACGGCAGCGACGGGCCGCCGCCGTCGTCGTCGGTCCCGGCCGTGCGCCGGTCGCCCGCGGCGGTCGTCTCCCCGGCCGTGGCGTTCACCTCGCCGCCCTCGGAGAAGTTGGCGCTCACCGGTGTCACCCCCTCGCTGACGTCGATCTCGCCCGCCCGGCCCTGGTTGACCGACGGGGTCGCCCCCGAGCCGTTCGACCCCGCGACGTCGACGCCCTCGGTGCCGCTCTGCCGCGCCTCCGTCAGCCGGGCGGTCTCGGCGGTCCGGCGCGGCTCCGAGGGGGTCGGGTCGAACCGGACCCACCCGACGTCCGGGAAGTACACCTCGACCCACGCGTGGGAGTCGAGACCGCGGACGACCCGCTCGTCGTCGCCGACGGCCTCCCCCGGCGTGTAGCCGGTGGCGAACCGCGCGGGCACCCCCTGCGACCGGAGCATCACCACCATCGTGGTGGCGTAGTAGGTGCAGTAGCCCGCCTCCCGCTCGAAGAGGAACGTGTCCGCGACGTCGCCCGATGGCGCGGGCACGCTCAGCGAGTACCGCTTCTCGCGCTCCAGATGCCGCTCGATCGCGACCGCCTTGTCGTACGGCGTCTCCGCGCCGCCGGCGACCTCGGCCGAGCGCTCGCGCACCCGGTCGGTCGTGCTCCCCGGCAGCTGGAGGTACGACTCGGTCACGCGGTCGGGGTAGTCGGTCCCCGCCCGCCGGAGCTCCGTGTCGGAGACGTTCGGCACCCGGCTCGTCACGCCGTAGGTCTCGCCGGGCTGGAGCGACCGTCCGGGCCGGAGGTTCCCCTGGGGGGTCACCCTGGCGTCGGACGCGACGCCGCCGGCGACCTCGACGGGCTTCCACGCCGCCGGCAGGACCGACAGCGCGTCCTCGGCGGTGACGCGCTGCCGCAGGGTCCGCGTCTCGCCCGGCGGGCCCGGGAGCGCCCCTCGGTAGGCGGTCGCGTCCCCGGTCCGGACCCACCCGTCGCCCGTGTATCTGTCGTACGACGCGGTCTGCCAGTAGGCCGCCTGGCGGCTCTCGACGGTGAACCGCACCGACGGCGACAGCCGGATGCTCCCGACGACGTCGACGCTGTCGTCGGCTTCGACCAGGCTGGCCTCGACGGTGGGGGAGTCCCGGTCGGGGAGTATCGGCGACGTCGCCGCCCCCGGCACCACCGACAGGGTCGCGGTGGCGACGATCATCGCCGCGAGCACCACGGTCAGCACGTCCGCCTGTCGCAGCCCGGTCCCGTGGCGCTCGGCGGTCGACGCGGCGGCGGCGACGGCCGCGCCGACGGCGCCGACGAGCGCTGTCGCTCCATCGGCGTCGCCGGTGAGGACGACGAGCACCAGCGCCGCGCCACCCGCCCCCGCCGCGAGGCCGTACCGGCGCCGGACCGCGAGATACCACGACAGGAACATCGGCGCGGGCACGATCGCCGTCACCCACGTCCCCGCGCCCACGAGTCGGAGGATCGACAGCCCCGTCAGGAGCGCCACGGTGTCGCTGACGACCCGACCGGGGGTCAGAAGCTCCACCTGGCCCGCCGGCAGCGCCAGGAGGTAGCCCGAGAAGCCCGCCACCGCGAGCACGGACGCGACCCCGACAGCGGCCCGAACCCCGACGAACCGGCCGACCACGACCGCCAGCCCGAACGCCGCCGCGGCCGCGACGGCGAATCGGACGCTGCCGCCGACCACGTCGGTGACGCGCCACAGCACGCCCACGTACGACCAGGTCAGCACCCCGAGCCCCACGACCGCGAGCGCGCGACTCGCGTCGATCCGACCGAGCGGCCCGAGCGCGAGTGACTCGCCGGCCGCGGCCGGGTCCGACCCCCCGCCGCTCATCCGGCGTCACCCCGCGTGACCCCGTTCGGGTCCCCGGCGTCGCCGACCCGCCCCGACCCGTCGGACGCGACGCCACGACCGCCCCCGGCGTCCGAACCACGGGCGCCGGAGGGGGTCTCGGTCCCGTCGACCGGCCGCTTCGGGGGGGCGTCCCCGACCACCTCCGACACCGCGTCGAGGTCGATCGCGTCGTCGGCCCGGCGCTCGAAGCGGTGTTCGCGGCCGTCGAACCGGATCGACGCCGCCCCGCCGCCCGCGATCACGACGACGTCGGCGTCGGCGGTCGGCACGGCCCCGCCGTCGGCGACCGCGAGGTGGCGGAGCGCCGGCCGGACCCGCCCCGGGGCGGCGTCGACGCGTCCCGACGGCGTGACGAGCGTGACCGACGCTCCCCCGCGGACCAGCGAGACGACCACCGTCGCGGCCGCGTCGGCCATCCTGTCGGCCGGCCCGTCGGCGCGGTCCGCCCCGTCGCCCGGGGCGCCCCTCTCGACGCCGACGGCGACCGTCACCCGTTCGGGGTCGGCGCGGTCGGCGTACTCCCGGACCATCAGTTCGTCGTGGCGCGCCGACGACTTCCAGTGGATGTCCCGGAGCGCGTCCCCGCGGACGTACGGCCGGAGGTCGTCGAACTCCTCGCGCCGCGCCGCCTCCCGGGAGTGGTACGCGGCCTGCAACGCCGTGCTGAGCGCAGTCGGCAGGGTGCCGATCCGCGGGAACGCCAACAGCGTGTCGCGGCTGTCGACGACCGTCGAGCGCTTCAGCAGCCCGAACACGTCGGTCGCGACTACGGTCGCGGGGCCGACGACGTGTTCGCCGCGCCGGCGGGCGACGACCTCGTAACGCACCGGGTCGCCGCCGACAGCGGCGTCGACGACCGCGTGGTTCTCGCCCCGCCCTGCCGCGCGACCCGCGACCTCTACCCCCGCCGGCAGCCGGTCGCGGACCGTGACCGGCGACGCCCGGTCGCCCCCGAGTTCCAGGGTGACCGTACCGGTCGTGCCCGCGACGTCCGCCGGCGGCAGCGCCCGGTCGAACCCGGGGTCCGGGGAGCGGCGGAGCTGTACCGCGGCGGCGACGAGCGCGACCACGCCCGGCAGGACGACGGCGTCGAGCGCCCGCGCGCCGAACACCGCGCCGGCCAGCAGCGCGCCGACGACCACCGCGACGACCGCGTACCCGCGCCGTGTCGGCCGCATGCTCACTCGACGGCGACCTCCTCGAGTGCGCGTTCGACGATCGTGGCCCCGTCGACGTCGGTGTCGGTCCGTACCCGGTGGCCCCACACCGTGGGCGCCTCGGTCTGGACGTCGTCGGGGATGACGTACTCCCGGCCCTCGAAGACCGCCCGGACCTGTGACGCCCGGACCAGCGCGATCGCGCCGCGGGGACTGGCGCCCAGCCGGGCGTGTTCGCGGGTGTACCCCGCGAGCCGGGTGACGTACGACCGCACCGGCTCCCTGACGGTCACGCCGGCGGCGGTCTCCCGCGCCCGGTTTACGTCCTCGACCGAAGCCACGGGATCGAGCGACTCGATGGGGTGTTCGCCGGTGAGCCGCCCGAGCAGCTCGGTCTCCTCGTCGGCGTCGGGGTAGCCCAGCCGGATCTTCTTGGTGAAGCGGTCGATCTCGGCGACCGGCAGCTCGTAGGTCCGGCCGGGTTCGACGTCGTTCTGGGTCGCGATCACGATGAACGGGTCCGGCACCGGGTAGGTCTCGCCGTCGACGGTGACCTGCTGTTCGGACATTACCTCCAACAGCGCCGCCTGGGTCTTCGGCGGCGCGCGGTTGATCTCGTCGCCGAGGACCACGTTCCCGAACACCGGGCCGGGCTGGAACTCGAACTCCCGGGTCTTCTCGTTGAACACGCTCACCCCGGTCACGTCGGAGGGCAGGAGGTCCGGGGTGAACTGCACGCGGTTGAACGAACAGTCCAGCGAGGTCGCCACCGCCCGGGCGAGCATCGTCTTGCCGACCCCGGGGACGTCCTCGAGCAGGAGGTTCCCCCGCGCGAACAGCGTCACCAGGATGTGTTCGATCGCCTCGCGGTGGCCGACGATGACGCGTTCGACGTTGTCGACGATCCGCGTCGTCAGTTCCGCCGCTTCGTCGAGGTCGAGCGGGGTGAGTTCCTCCCTCGGTTCCGGATCCGGAACGGCGTCTGCGTCAGTCATGTGTTGAACGGCGTCGACCGGACCGATCGGAGTCGCGTGACCGCCACCGGTCCGTGATATCGTGTCGTCGTAACCCCTGCGTACACGTAACTCTGCTGGGGACGTGCGCCGGGGGCGTACGGGTCCCGAACCGGGTGAGCCCTCGGGAGCGGTCGGGTCGGGTATATACTCACGTCCGGCCGGGAGCCTCGCCGCCGGTCGGTCCTGTTGGGTTTTTATCCCTCGACCGCCGTCGCGTAGGTATGAACGGTGCGGACGCTGACGCGGCCGACGGGACCGGCGACCGCGTTGCCGGGCGCGACGGGGACGGCGATCGAGCGACGGGAACGGCCCCCGACGGCGACACCCGACCCGAGGGCCCGCCGGCGAAGATGCTCGACCGCGCCGAGGCGCTCACGCCGATGCTCTCGCAGTATCTCGACCTCTGCCGTGCCTACCCCGACGCGGTCGTGCTGTTCCAGGTGGGCGACTTCTACGAGGCGTTCTGCGAGGCCGCCGAGACCGTCGCCCGGGTGTGTGAGGTGACGCTCACCCAGCGGGAGGACTCCACCGGCACCTACGCGATGGCAGGGATCCCGATCGACAACGCCGCGTCGTATCTGGAGGCGCTGCTCGACGCCGACTTCCGGGTCGCGATCGCCGACCAGGTCGAGGACGCGGCGGCGGCGTCGGGGCTGGTCGACCGCGCGGTCACGAACGTCGTCACCCCGGGGACCGTGGTCGACGACGACCTGCTGGACCGGGCGACCGCGACGTATCTGGCGGCGCTCGTCGAGACAGAGGGCGACGGCGCCGGGGGCGACGACGGGACCGCCCCGGCGGCGCTCGCCACCCTCGACGTCTCCACCGGGGAGTGCCGGGTCACCTCGGGGACGGCCGACCGGATCCGCGGGGAACTCGACCGACTCGCGCCCGCGGAGGTCGTGGTCGGCCCCGGCGTCGCCGTCGACGCGTCCGCGCTCGGGTTCGAGACGATGGTGACCGATCGCGACCCCGAACCGTTCGCGCTCGACGCCGCCGACGCCACGCTGTCGGGGTACGTCGCCGAGCCCGCGGCCGTCCTCGACGCCCCGGCCGAGCGCCGCGCGGTCGGCGGGCTGCTGTCGTACGCCGAGTACACCCAGGGCGACGACGGCGCGCTCCCGTACGTCTCGCGGGTCCAGCGCTACGACCTCCGGCGGTCGCTCCGGCTGGACGCGACCGCGATGCGGAGCCTGGAGCTGTTCGAGTCGCGGCACCCCGGCGGCGGCGGCACGCTCGTCGACACCCTCGACCGCACCGCGTGCGCGCTCGGTCGCCGTCGGCTGGCGGCGTGGCTCCGCCGGCCGCTGGTCGACGGAACGCGGATCCGGCGCCGCCACGACGCGGTCGCGGAGCTCCTGGACCGACCCATCGCCCGCGAGACCGTCCGGGACCACCTCGCTTCGGTGTACGACCTCGAACGACTGGCGGCGCGGATCGCCCAGGAGCGCGCCGACGCCCGCGACCTCCGGTCGCTCCGGACGACGCTCGCGGCGGTCCCGGACGTGAAGGCCGCGCTCGACGACGCCGAGTCGGCCGCGCTCGCCGACCTCCGCGACGACCTCGACGAACTCGCCGATGTCCGCGACCTGATCGACCGCGCGGTCGTCCCCGACCCGCCCCAGGAGATCACCGAGGGCGGCGTCGTCCGCGAGGGCTTCGACGACGACCTCGACGACGTCCGGGCTACGGAGCGGGCGGGGCGGGAGTGGGTGTCGTCGCTAGAGGCCCGCGAGCGCGAGCGCACCGGGATCGACTCCCTGGAGGTGGGGTACACCCAGGTCCACGGCTACTACATCGAGGTCACCAACCCCAACCTGGATCGGGTGCCCGACGACTACACCCGCAGGCAGACCCTGAAGAACGCCGAGCGGTTCTACACCCCCGAACTGAAGCGCCGCGAGGAGGAGATCCTCTCGGCGGCGGAACGCGCCGACGCCCTGGAGTACGAGACGTTCCGGGAGGTCCGCTCGCGTGTCGCCGCCGAGACCGAGCGGCTCCAGTCGCTCTCGGACGCCCTCGCCCGGCTGGACGTGCTCGCGACGTTCGCCGCCGTCGCCGCCGCCGCCGACTACGTCCGCCCTGTGGTGGGCGCCGACGCCCTCCGGATCGACGCCGGCCGCCACCCGGTGGTCGAGCGGACCCGAGAGGAGTTCGTCCCCAACGGGATCGACTTCGAGGCGGGCCACGTCGCGGTCGTCACCGGGCCGAACATGAGCGGGAAGTCGACGTACATGCGCCAGGTCGCGCTGATCTGCCTGCTCGCGCAGGCCGGGAGCTTCGTGCCCGCCGACGCCGCGGAGCTCCCGGTCCTCGACCGGATCTTCACCCGCGTTGGCGCCTCCGACGACATCGCCGGCGGCCAGTCGACGTTCATGCGCGAGATGGCGGAGCTCACCGACATTCTCCACGACGCGACCGAGGACTCCCTCGTGTTGCTCGACGAGGTCGGCCGCGGCACCTCCACCGCTGACGGGCTGGCGATCGCCCGCGCCACGACGGAGTTCATCCACGACGAGGTCGGCGCGGCCACCCTGTTTGCGACCCACTACCACGACCTGACCGACCTCGCGGCCGAACTCCCGAACGCGTTCAACCGTCACTTCACCGTGCGCAAGCAGGGGGGCGACGCCCCCGAGTCCCGCCCCGCCGCCGGCGACTCCGACGTGACGTTCCTCCACCGCGTCGCCGACGGCCCCGCGTCGTCGTCGTACGGCGTCGAGGTCGCGAAGCTCGCGGGCGTCCCCGACCGGGTGGTCGAGCGCGCCTCCGAGTACGTCCGGGAGTCGGGCGGACGGCCGGGGACCGACCCGGACGGGCGGGGGAGCGGCGCGCCCCCGGATCCGGAGTCCGACGCCCCCGGGGCCGCGGCTCCCGACGCCCAACCCGCTCGGGCCTCCGACGGACCGGCCGACGACGGCAACGCTCCGCCCGCCCGCGGCGACACGCTCGCCGCGTACGTCGAGGGGCTGGAGAACGGCCCCCCCGACGACGGGAGTGACGACGCGACCCCGGCCGAACACGACGTCCTGGCGGCGCTCCGCGACGTCGAGATCGCGCGGACGACCCCGCTCGAAGCCCTCAACACCCTGGAGGACCTACAGCGACAACTGGATGAGTGACAACCGTTCCGCGACCGCGGCCGACCGCCCGGTGCGACGGCTCGACGACGCCACCGTCGCGAGCGTGGCCGCCGGCGAGGTGATCACCCGCCCCGCGGACGTGGTGGTGGAACTCGTCGAGAACGCCCTCGACGCGGGCGCCTCGCGGGTCGACGTCGCGGTCGCGGGCGACGGCACCGGGCGGATCCGCGTCCGCGACGACGGCCGCGGGATGGACCGCTCCGACGCCGAACTCGCGGTCGAGCGGCACACGACGAGCAAACTCGACCCCGGGGGGTCAGTCGGGGCGGCCGGGACGCTCGGGTTCCGCGGGGAGGCGCTCGCGTCGATCGCCACCGTCGCCGACCTCGAACTCGTGACCAACGACGGTGGTCCGCGCGGGACCCGTGTGGTCGCGACGGGCGGTCCGGGCGCCGACCGGGTCGAGGCCGCCGGCCGGGGGCGGGGAACCACCGTCACCGTCCGGGACCTGTTCGCCGACACCCCCGCGCGTCGGGCGTCGCTGTCGACCGCCCGAACCGAGTTCGCGACGGTCAGCGACGCGGTCTCGCGGTACGCCATCGCCCGCCCGGACGTGAGCGTCTCGTTGACTCACGACGGTAGCGAGGTGTTCTCGACGTCCGGGACTGGCGCGTACGCCGACGCGCTCCTGGGGGTCTACGACCGCGAGGTGGCGTCACGGGCGACGGGGTTCGACGCCACCCGCGCGGTCGACGCCGACGGCTCCGAAGCCGCCCGGGACGCCGCGGAGATCCGGGTCCGCGGCGCCCTCGTCCAGCCCTCGATCACCCGCGCCCGGCGCGACCACGTCTACGTCGACGTCGGCGGCCGGCCGGTTCACAACCCCCGGCTCCGGCGGGCGGTCGTCGAGGGGTACGCCGACCTCCTGCCGGACGGCCGGGCGCCGGTCGCCGCGGCGTCCGTGTCGGTTCCCGACGGGTGGGCCGACCACAACGTCCACCCGCGGAAGCGCGAGGTCCGGCTCCGTGCGCCCGACGCCGTCGCCGACGCGGTGGCGTCCGCGGTCGCCGACGCGCTGTCGACCGCCGACCGCCGGCGGAGCGAGGACCTCTCGATGGAACTCGGCGACGCGATCGAGCCGGTCTCGCCGGGCGACACCGCCTTCGAGGACGCGACGTTCCTGGGGCAGTTCCGCGGGCTCTACCTCCTGTGCGAGTTCGATGGCGACCTCCTGGTGGTGGATCAGCACGCCGCCCACGAGCGGATCAACTACGAACGGCTGCGGGCGGCGGTCGACGGCGACGCCCCCACTGCGCCGATCGACCCGCCGGCGACGGTGTCGCTCGCCCCCGCACAGTACGCCGTCGCGGAGTCGCGCCGGGGGACGCTCGCGGCGTTCGGGTACGACGTCGACCCGTTCGACGGGTCCGCCGTCCGGGTCCGGTCGGTTCCCGCGCCGCTGTCCCGCCCTGCCGACCCCGACTCCGTCCGCGACGCGATCGACGCCCTCCGACGGGGCGAGACCCCCGACGACGGGCGTGCGGACCTCCTGACGGACCTCGCGTGTCACCCGTCGCTGAAGGCCGGTGACGACCTGCAGGACGCCGAGGCGGCGGCGCTGCTCGACCGACTCGGGGCGTGCGACAACCCCTACGACTGCCCCCACGGCCGGCCGACGGTGCTCACCGTCGACGAGGAGACCCTGGTCCGGGGGTTCGGCCGTCGGAGCACGCGGCTGGAGTGACCGCGTCGCCGCCGGCTCACCACTCCTTGCAGTCGGCGCACACCCCCGACCAGAGCCGGTCGACGGTCGCCCCGCACTCGGTACACCCGACGCCGTCCGGATCCCAGCGGTAGGTGACGGCCGCGGGTTCGACATCGGCCGGCGTGTCGACGGGGTCGGTTCCCTCGGCGCCCGCGTCGTCGTTCGCGTCCCCTCCCACATCCGCGTCCGGGTCCGAGCCGGCACCGGACCGTGCGTCGTCCGCGTCGTCGTCCGACCCGGACGCCGCCGACTCCCCGAGGAACTCGTCGAGCGACCGGTCCCGGGCCATACCCGGCCGGAGCCACGGCGGCGACTTATGGGTAGCGGCTCGTCGCCCGTCGGTCCCGTACACACAAATACGACCGCGCCCAACGCGTCGGTATGGTCACCATCGTCGACTTCGTCGTCGAACTGGTCGTCAGCGTCTTCGACCTCGTCCGGATCTTCCTGCTGGAGGTGTTCCTGGGGGTGGATCCGCTCACCGCCGTGCTGTTCCTGGTGGGCGGCGGGCTGACGACCGCCGCGGTCGCGGGCTTCGGCTACCTCGCGGCCGGGGCCGCGCTGAACCAACTCACCGGGTCGGGCGCCAGCGCCCGCGACTCCGCGTCGGAGGAGACGGCGCGATAGCGCGCGGTGACGGTTCCCGACCGTCCGAACCGGCGCCCGTGACCGCGCCCGACGACGACCGCTACTCCGACCCGCTCGCCCGCCAGGCCTCGGCCGCGAGTTCGATCGCGGCCTCAGGGTCCGGCCCCAGCGGCGACCCGATCACGATCCCGTCGGTGGACTCGCGGAGCGCGGCCATCCGCTCGACGACCGTCTCGGGCGTCCCGGCCACCGAGAACGCGTCGATCATGCCCTCGGTCACCCGGCCGAACGCCTCGGTGAACTCCCCCGCGGCGATGTGATCGCCGATCGCCTCGGCGTCGTCGGCGTCGATCCCGTGTCTGTCCAGGACGGGCGGCGCCGCGCCGGCGACGATGAACGCCACCGGCGGCCGGGCGGCCTCGCGGGCGGCGTCGGCGTCGGCGTCGACGCTGACGCTCGCGTACGCCAGGAGGTCGAACGGGCCGCGGTCGTCGGGGCGGTCCGCCGTCCCCTCCTCGACCCGGTCGCGCGCCCACGCCAGGTCGTCGGGGTGGGAGCCGTTGAACAGGAGTCCGTCGGCGTGTTTCCCCGCCATGCGGCACATGTGCGGCCCCTCGCCGCCGACGTAGACCGGGATCTCGCCGGGCACCTCGAAGTTCAGCCCGGCGTCGTCGGCCTCGAAGGTCCCCTCGTGGGAGATCCGCTCGCCCGCCCACAGGTCCTGTGCGGCTTTGAACGCCTCCAGCACCGACCGGAGCCCGCGCTCGTCCGCGAGCCCGAGGTTCCGGAGCGTCGAGGGGTCGCCCGGGCCGATCCCGAACGCGCCACGCCCCTCCGAGAGCTCCGCGACCGTGGCGGTCTTGCCGGCCAGCGTGACCGGGTGAAGCTCGTAGGGGTTCGCGACCCCCGGCCCCAGCCGGATCCGGTCGGTCTCGCCGGCGAGCCGCGCGAGCGCCGCGAACGGGTCGCGGTTGTTGTAGTGACACGACACGAACGCCACGTCGTACCCCGCGTTCTCGGCGGCGACGCCGCGACCGACGACCGCCGGAACGGGGTCGTCGGGGCTGAGTTCCACGCCGAGCGTCGGGGTCGCGTCGGCGTCGTCACGCATACGACCACCCCCTGATGGCCTGCCGGACGTAGTCGGTCCCGATCTCCCGGAAGTGGTCGTCGCTGCCGGCGTGGTCGCCCCACTCGAAGCCGCGCACCACGACCGCGGGGGTCCCGTCGTCGCCCTCGCCGGCGACGAGGTTCGCCGCGGCGGCGAGTTCGTCGACGACGTTCTCGACGGTCACGCCGAGTTCGCGCCCGTCGCGGTCGGTCTCGCCGCGCCAGTCGCGGCCGGGGGAGAGCCCGTCCCACCCGATCGCGACGCCGCGCTGGCCGTGCCGGAACGGTCGGCCGCAGGTGTCGGTGACGACGACGCGGTCGGCCGAAAGCGACTCGCGGAGCCGGGCGGCGCTCTCCCCGGGGCGCTTCGGCAGGAGCAGCACGTCGCCGTCCGGCACGTTCGACCGGTCGATGCCGGCGTTGACGCCGACGTGGCCGAACCGGGTCTCGGTCAGGAGGAACGGCGCCTCCATCAGCACTTCCACGCTCTCCTCCAAGACGGCTTGGACGAACCGCGGGTCGGGGTCGACCGCGCCGTGGTCGGCGAGCGACGCCGCCAACTCCCGCGCCCGCGGGCCGGCCGGGAACGACTCCAGGTCGGCGCTTCGCCCCTCGGCCTTCGAAACCACCGTCGAGGCCACACACACCACGTCGTCGTCGCGGACGTCGGCGCGGTCGCGTAGCAACCCGCCGAGGTCGTCGCCCGGCCGCACCTCCGGGAGGTCCGGGATCGCGAACAGTTCCATACCGTCCGGTCGCGCGGCCGACGGAAAAACCAACAGGTGCTGGCCATCGTGTCCGGTACCGCAGCCGCCGGCCGCGGCCGGCCACGGGCGACGGTCCGCCGCACCGAAAGACGGTTGCGGGCCGCCGCCGAATCCGCTCTCGATGACGCGCGTGGTCTGTCTCGTCAGGTTCCGCGGCCGGATGCTGGTCGTCCGTGACGCCGGGGTGGCCGGAGCCGACCCCGGGTGGCGGCACGCGGTCGTCGGCCGCGTCGACGACGCGGACCCCTCGGTCGAGGCGGCCGGGCGCCGGGTGCTCCGCGGCGTGATCGGGTCGGCCGCCGACGACCTGGCGTTCGTCCGGGCGGGGCGGCCACTCGACCGCGACGACACCGGGGCGGACGCGACCCGTCCGGTGCTGTTCGAGACCGACGCGCGACCCACGACGATCGGCGACGGGGACGACGCGGCCGAATGGGTGGATCCGACCGAGTTCGGGCGTCGTGTGACCGCTCCTCGGCTCCGGGACGCGTGGCGGCGGGTCGCACCGACGGTCGACACGGTCCGGACGGACCGGACCCACGGGTCGGCGTGGATCGCCGCCCGGGCGCTGGAGGTGCTCCGCGACGCCGCCCGGGAGGCGGACGGGTGGGACGCCGTCGCCGCGGTCGCCCGTGACCTCCGTTCCGCCCGCCCGGAGATGGCCGCGGTCGCGAACGCGGTCGACCGGGCGATCGCAACCGCGGGACCGGTCCCGGCGGCGCCCGACGCGGTCGTCGGGAGTGCGACCGACGCCCTCGACGACGTGTGCGCGGCCGACGACGGGGCCGCACGGACGGCGGCGGCCCGGCTCCGTGGGCTCGACGTCGACGGGGTGGCGACCCTCTCGCGGTCGGGGACGGTCCGGGCGGCGGTGGCGTCGTTGTCGCCCGCCCGACTGGTCGTCGCCGAATCCCGGCCCGAGTGCGAGGGCGTCGGGGTCGCCGAGCGGGCGGCCGCCGACACCGACGCGGCCGTGACCCTGACCACGGAGGCGGGGCTCCCGACCGCGCTCGACGCCCGCGGCGTCGACGCCGTCCTCGTGGGTGCGGACGCGGTCACCCCCGACGGCGACGTGGTGAACAAGACCGGCACCCGGGTGCTCGCGCTCGCGGCGCGGGACGCCGGGCTCCCGGTGTACGCCGCGGCGTCGACGTTCAAGATCCGGCCAACCGGCGGTCCAGCGGCCGGCCCCGAGCAGACCGCCCCCGCAGCGACGGTCTACGACGGCGACGCGGCGGTCTCGGTCCACGCGCCGACGTTCGAGACCGTCCCGGCCGCGCTCGTCGACGGCGTCGCGTCCGAGGACGGGATACTCGACACCGCCGACGTCCGGGCGGCGGCCGAGGCCCACGCCGACGCCGCGGCGTGGGTCGAGCGGTCGCCGGAGTAGTTCGGCGGCACCGCCGAGCGGGGGATTCTTGACCTCCGGGCGATCACCCCTATTCGGTGGCGATGACGAGGGTTACCCCCACTCAGCCCCGTGTGATGACGCCTTCTCACCGAGCCACCGTTTCGACGCGCCCCCGACGGTCGCGGGCCCGACCCCCGATCAGCTGACGAACTGCAACAGATCGTCGCGCTTCGCTTCGGTGAACACCGTCCCGAGCGCCTCGTTCAGCGCCTCGATATCCCCCCGTTTCGCGCTGATCGGGGCGATCGTGTCGCGCCACTGCTGCCACGGCGGGTAGAGTCCGAGGCGGTCACACAGCGCGTCGAGCCGGTCGTCGCGGTCGTCGACCTTGTCCATCTTGTTGACCGCCACGACCGTCGGGATGTCGAGTTCCCACAGGAAGCCGAACAGCTCCACGTCGTGCGGGACCTCGTCGGGGCCGGAGTGGCGGTCGATGATGTCGACGGCGGCCTTGCCGTCGACCACGAGCACCCCCGCGAGGACGTCGTCGGCGTTGGCCTCGATATACCGCACCACGTCGGTTTTGATCCGCTCGCGGCGCTCCTCCTCGACGCCGGACATGAACCCGAACCCGGGGAGGTCGGTGAACATGAAGCTCTCCGAGGCCCAATCGAAGTGGTTCGGCGACCGCGTGACGCCGGGTTTCCGGCCGGTGGTGATCTTCGAGTGGCCGGTGAGTTCGCGCATCAGCGTCGACTTCCCGACGTTCGACCGGCCGACGAGCACCACCTCCTCGCGGTCCGGACGCCCCTCGAACATACCCGACCGGAGGCCGCCGCCCCGGTTAACGCTGGCGTTCGGGCGGCTCCCGGCTACGCCCCCAACAGCCCCTCCTCGCGCGCCAGCAGGATCCCCTCCAGGGTCGCGTCGTTCGTGGGTTGCGACCGCGCGACGTCGAGCGCCTCCGCGACGGGGACCGACCGGACCGACAGGAACTCGTTGTCGTCGAGGTCGGGGTCGACCGGCTCCAGGTCGGTCGCGAACACGAACCCCCGGCGGTGTCGGAGCAGCCCGGTCGCGACCCAGAAGTCCTGGAGCAGCGCGGTCGTGCCCGCCGCGAACCCGGTCTCCTCACGGAGCTCCCGCTCGCCCGCCGCGGTGAACGACTCGCCGGCCTCCACGACCCCCGCGGGGAGCTCGAACTGGGTCTCCCGGACTGTCGGGCGGTACTGCTCGACGAACACGACCGACCCGTCCTGGACGGCGATCACGACCACCGCGGTCGCGAGCTCCGCCCAGTAGTACCGCTTCGTCGTGCCGTTCGGCTGTTCGACTAGGTCGTAGCCGCCGGTGAACCACCCGGTCTCGTACTCGACTTCCGACTCCAGAACCGGCCACTCCGGCGCCGCCAGGTCGTCGTGTCTGCGTCCGTCGTCGCTCATCGGGGCGACTCCGGGTCCGCGGGGGTTAAGCGTACCGCGGGGCGCCCGTTTCGCTCCGCCGGCGGTCTACTCCCCGACGCTGTCCCCGTCGCCGTCGTCGACGCTGTCCCCGTCGCCGTCGTCGACGCTGTCCCCGTCGCCGTCGTCGACGCTGTCCCCGTCGTCGGCCCCGTCGGC
>CAZIQT010000027.1:16570-18627 GCA_964541645.1 uncultured Halobellus sp.
CGACGCTGTCCCCGTCGCCGTCGTCGACGCTGTCCCCGTCGTCGGCCCCGTCGGCCGTCCCCTCGAACCGGGGCCGGTAGACCCGGGTGAACGCCTGCCGGCGGAGCGTCCCAACCGCGGCGTCGCGTTCGTTCTGGAACGTCGCGGCCACGACCTCCCCGGCGAACGGGGCGGCGTGCCAGACCACGCGGTCGACGTCCTCGCTCCCGAACAGCGTGACCTCGTGGTCGGGGTGGTCGTCGACCCACGCGTCGAACTCCGCGCGGGTGCCGACGGTGACGGCCAACCGGTCGGCGAACAGGACGTTCCTGGCGCGTTCGACCACCGCGGGCGTCACCCGGTCGCGGTACTCCTCGCGGTCGAACTCCATCGCCTTCGCGGCCTCCCGGACCACCTGCTTCGCGGTCGGCCCGACGGCGTCGAACGCCGCCCGGGCGTCGGCGGCCGACTCCGGCGAGAGGCTGCCTTCGGTCTCCATACCCCAAGGTGGGCGGGTCACGAACAAACGCTTTCGGCTTCCGTCCCCCGTCGCGGTCGGCTCGGTCACGACCCCCGGGGCGTCGTCGTCACTCCCCGGCCGCCGGCCGCCGGGCGTCGTCGTCGACGTACTTCTCGCAGGTGAGACAGTAGTCGCGGTCGTCGGTGAGCTCGGAGGGCTCGACCACCGCCAGTCGCTTCGTGGTGTCGTCGCCGCAGTCGGGACAGTTCGGCATACACGACGCGAGGGCTGTGGGCATAAAGAGGTCGTCGCGGTCTCCCGATCGACTCGCCCGACCGGGCCGGAACGGGGGGCTCAGCCGTCGTCGGAGCCGTCGCCGTCTTCGGACTCGCCGTCCAGCATCTCCGCGGTCAGCGCCCGCGCCTCCGCCAGCGCTGCCCGCGCGGCCTCGTCCAGCTCTCCCCCGCCTGTCGCGGCCGCGGTTCCCGGGTCGACGCCCGCGGGCGCCCCGTCGCGTCCCGCGCTGTGGTCGTGGTCGTGACCCCCGCCACGGGGGCCGACGGTGTCCTCGAACACCCGGTCGTAGTCGGCCGCCGGCGCGAGGTCCGCGACCGCGGCCGCGAGGTCGGCCTCGCCGTGGTCGGCCCACTCCGGAACGGCGTCGTCGAGCCACGCCTCGTGGTCGTCACCGTGGGTCATCGCGGTGAACGCCAGGTGGTTCGCGAGGTGGGTCGCGTCCTGGTGGGGGATCTCACAGACGGGACACGCAAAGCCCATACGCCGGGGTAGGCCGCCGCGGTACAAGGGCGTGTGGGTCCCGGCCGGTCTACAGGTCGGTCACGAGCAACAGCGCGTCCTCGCCGTCGCCGTAGTACCGCGGCACCCGCCGCGTCGGCTCGAACCCCTCCGCGCGGTACAGCGACCGCGCGGCGTCGTTGCCCGCCCGGACTTCGAGTTTCGCCACCACCGCGCCCGACAGCGACAGCGCCACCAGCGCCTCCCGGAGCAGCCGCCGGCCGATCCCCGCGCCGCGGGCGTCCGGACGGACCGCGAGGTCTTTGATGTGGCCGATGTCGCGACCGTGGTTCGGCGTCACGTCGCCGACGACGTAGCCGAGGATCGGCCGGTCGTCGTCGTCACCGACCGCGACGAGGAACGCCGGGGCGTCGAGCAGCGACTCGAACGCGGCGTAGGGCCACGGCTCCGCGAACGAGTCCCGCTCGATCCGGAGGACGTCGAGCAGGTCGGCGCGACCGGCCGCCCGAACGGTTACGCCCGGGTCGGCGGACGGGTCGCTCCCGCCGTCGCCCCCGAGCCGCTCGCCGTCGCCGGAGGGATCCACCACGCCGTGCGGTTCGGCGGGACGCGGCAAAAACCCGCCGACCGGAGCGGCCGGAGGACGCCCCAGACGCCCGGACGGCGGCGCGGCCGATCGGCGGTGATCGCGTCGAAAAAACGAGTACCGTGGGGCGGGCCGCCGGTCAGTCGTCGGCGGGGGCGGCGCCGCTGCCGCCGGACTCGTACTGTTCTTTGGTGAGCCGGAGCTTGCCGCCGGCTTCGAGGATCCGGCGTTCGCGCTCGGAGGCGTCGAGTTCGGCGGTGGCCTCCCAGTCGTCGT
>CAZIQT010000028.1:0-18555 GCA_964541645.1 uncultured Halobellus sp.
GTACTGTATGGTCGTGGGACTGCTGACGACGGTCGTCGTTTCGGCGGTTACTACGCCTGCGGCCGAGGAGAACGCGGCGACGTACTTCGAACGCCTGTCCGGAGACTAGACGACAACAGAGTAGTCGTTGCCGTCCACTGTCCTGTCTGCTGTCCGTTGGCATCCGCTTTCTTTGACATTCTCTTTGCCCTGCTCACGCCCATTTGGGTGCCCGCCGAGGACGGGAACTCCCGACTGCCGTCGGGGTACTACGATTCGCTGTTACGATTTGCTGTTACGGTTCGTTGTTACGGCTCGTGGTCGGTAACCTGTTTTCGTGGGGCCAAACAGCCCTCGCTATAATCCAATAGACGAACCGTTGGCTGTGCCAACCAGCCGTAACACCCGAAATATCCAACGACTGTCACCGAACGCACATGGTATAGACGAACACCGGTTGAAAAACAGCCAGACTTCCGATCGACCGGAACGGTTTCGGATTGCCCCTGGGTGCACTCCCCGGCCACCCTCTAGACGGATACCGTCCTGACGTTCGTCGCCATCTACGTCCCGCGCCCGCCGGGTACACTCCCCGGCCACCCTCTAGACGGAGACCGTTCGCGGTTGCCTTCCTCTCTGATCGGGCTCACCGTGCGTACTCGCGGTCGTGTTCCTCCTCGCGCTCGCGTTCGCGGCGGAGCCGCGTCTCAAGGCGCCGTTCGAACTCAAGATCGTCGAGATCGCCGTCGGCGTACCGCTGCTTGAGCGTCTCGACATCGGGGCCAGTGTCGGTGTCTCCGGTCCGGTCGCGGTACCGGTCCCGTAGTGCGACTCCGAGGTATCCGCCGAGTACGGACAGGCCGACGAGGTAGGTGGCCCCAGCGGCCGCCACACCAACCGTCAGCCAGGTTAGTATGCCCGCGTCGAGCAGGGCGAAGACGACACCGAAGACCACCAACGGGAGTAACACTGTCGACGCGATGGCCCCAGAGAGAGCGCCGGCCCGCGCGCCGTCGGCGGGATTACGACCGGCGAGCCACCCAGTTAGCCCACCGCCGATCAGTGGCGAGAACAGGATTATCGAGCCGAGCAGTGTCACAGCTGCGCCCATCACGGCGTGCGTGAGTCGATCGTCGTTCATGTACGCCTGGAAGGCTCACCCACAGTTCGTACCAGGGTGGTTGTGTACCAGCGTACTTGATGGCTTTCCCTCGCTCCGGAGGAGACCGGTAGTCGTTGCGAGTCCGACTTCCTGGATCCAGCGCGGGCGACGGGAGTGTGCCGTCTTAATTTTACCTTCTTGACCATACGCTGAATAGGCGCAATACCACGGCGTTCGCTCTGTCACGTGCGACAACAGCCCCGTTCAGCCGCCACTCCAAGTTTCCTAACGTGGACGTTCAAAGAGCCTGTCCGAAAAAAGTCTACTTTGCCGGGAAATTATCTCATACACTCTCTAAAGTATTCTAAGGCTGTCTAATTGGCGTGTTTTGGGATTTTCAGACAGACTCCAAAGGCCGAGGTATTAGTTGATCGCCAACGAAGCGGTAGTGTGACAGACTATCGGGTCCACTTGGTCCGCACCCGATCCGACCTCGAAGCTGCCTTCGACATCCGCGAGGCGGTGTTCGTCGACGAACAGGGGGTCGCTCCCGAACTTGAGTACGACAGCAAGGACGCGACGGCAGTCCACGCTCTCGGTCGCGTTGGAGACAGGCCGGCCGGTACCGCCCGGTGCCGACGTGTCGACGCGACGGCCGGGAAGATAGAACGCGTCGCGGTCCGCCGCACCGACCGTCGGGGCGGCCTCGGGCGGGCGCTGATGCGGACGATGGAAGCGGCCCTGTCGGTCGCCGGCTGTGAGACAGCTCTCCTCCACGCACAGCAGGCCGTCGTAGCCTTCTACAGGGAGCTCGGGTACCGTCGGGTCGGAGAGCCATTCGAAGAAGCGGGCATCCCACACGTAGAGATGCGCCGGGAACTGCCGGCTCCGTCTGTGGCGGTCGACCTGCCGGCCGCACACAACGGGGGGGCACTGAACAGTCCTCCCGAGTCCTGAGGCGACCCCGACGCCGTCTTCGAACTGCTTTTGGCCACGGCTGCGAATCACCGTGGCGATGGGTGATTTTCAGGCGCACCTGCGGGCCGGCGCGATCGGGGCGACGGTCGCTGCAGTCGCGGCCCTCAGTTACGGTATCGGGCGGCAGCTTGCAGTCCCGACCGTCGCTGTACTCACGGCTGGCGTCTTCGCGGCCACACTCGTCGGATCGATTGTTCCCGACGTCGACGTCCACTCGTCGATTCCCCGACGGTACGCGGGACGGCTACTGGTCGTTGCCGGTACAGGGGTCGCTGCCTTCTTCGCACTCGACAACCCCGCCACCGCAACCGCGATTGGATCCGGACTCGCCGGTGCGGTCGGCCTCGCGAACCCGCCGGTCGGCTCCGCGGCGGTCGTCGGCGGCGGACTCCTCCTGGCCGGCGGACTGGGTGCCGCAAAGGCCGCCGGGTATGCTCTCGACGAACTCACCACCCACCGTGGCTTCGTACACTCGTTATCGTTCGCTGGACTCTTCGGCGCCGGTGTAGCGCTACTGGCGAGTCAGGTGCCAATATTCTCGCTTCCGCTCGCCGGTGCCGTCGGCGCGGCGGGTACCATCGGCGTCGTCATCCACATCCGGATCGTCGACCGCTGATGTCTCTCGGAGAGCACGGGCTTCGAAGGATCCCGAGTGGCCACAGGAGGCTGTGAGAAAAACGTCCGCCTGTCGCCGCCGCCTCTTCGGAGAACCGGGCGGCGAGTCGTTCGAGTGGTGGACCGGTATCTTGAGTGGCAAGGGACGACGCAAGGAGCACACACTGACGGACTCACTGGTGCTCGCTTCGTCGGATGCGCGCGAAAAGAGCGGCGGCCGTCGACGTGGTTACTGCGGGCTCGGTGAGGAGCCGGGCCCGACCTGTCGATCGAGTGCCGATCCGGTGATGCTCTTGAGCCGGTCGACGAGGCCGTCCTTCTCGGTTTCGCCGTCGAGGGCGATGTCGAGGACTTCGCTGATGTGCCGCACAGGCACGATTTCGATCATCTCCTCGTACTCGTCCTCGATCATCACGTCCTGCTCGTTCGCCTGCGGGATGATGACCGTGTCCATGCCGGACTTGGCAGCCGCCTCGATCTTGTGGGTCACCCCGCCGACCGGGAGGACGTCGCCGCGGACCGAGAGGCTGCCCGTCATCGCCAGCGACTGGTCGACGCCCATGTCCTCCAGCGCGGAGATCACCGCGGTTGCGACGGTGATCGACGCGGAGTCGCCGTCGACGCCCTGCTGGCCGGTCTGGACGAACTGGATGTGGATGTCCTTCTCGGAGATGTTCTCGTCGGAGAACTTCTTGATGATCGCCGAGACGTTCGAGACCGCCTCCTGGGCCATCTCCTTCAGCTGGCCGGTGGCGATGACCTCGCCGGGGCCCTGGGAGGGCGTGACCTCGGCCATCACGGGGAGCATGATCCCCGAGTCCTCGCCCATCACGGCGAGGCCGTTGACGCGGCCGACCTCGTACCCCTCCGAGACCTGGAGCTCGTAGTCCTTCCGGCGCTCGATGTAGTCGTCGGCGAGTTGCTGCTCGATCGACCGGCTCCGGCCCTTCGCCTGGAGCACGTGGTCGCGGGTGACGAAGTCCGCGCCCTCCGAGCGTGCGATGTCGCCGGAGACCCGGACCAGTCCGCCGAGGTTCCGGAGCTTCAGCGTCAGGTGGCCCTTCCGGCCGGCGCGGCGCCGGGCCTCGAGGATGACCTCCTCGATGGCTTCTGCGGAGTACTCCGGCAGCCGACCGTCCTTGCTGACCTCCTGGGCCACGAACCGGGCGTACTTCCGGCGCATGTCCGCGGTGTCCTCGATGGTGTCGTCCATGTACACCTCGTAGCCGTAGCCCTTGATCCGCGAGCGCAACGCGGGGTGCATGTTCTCCATCGCGTCGAGGTTCCCCGCCGCGATCATGATGAAGTCGGTCGGGACGGGCTCGGTCTGGACCATCGCGCCCGAGGAGCGCTCGGACTGGCCCGTGATGTGGAACTCGCCCTCCTGGATCGCGGTCATGAGGTGCTGCTGGCTGCGGATGTCCAGGGTGTTGATCTCGTCGACGAACAACACGCCTTTGTTGGCCTTGTGGATGGCGCCGGGCTCGACGCGGTCGTGGCTCGGCGTCTCCATCCCGCCGGACTGGAACGGGTCGTGGCGGACGTCGCCGAGCAGCGCGCCGGCGTGGGCGCCCGTCGCGTCCTCGAACGGCGCGGTCGTCGTGTCGGCGTTGTTGACGATGAGGTTCGGCACCATCGCGTCGCTGCCGCGGGAGCCGTAGCGGAACGCGAGGTAGATCACGCCCGCCGCGAGGATCCCCAGCAGGATCTGACCCGCGATGATGAACGAGTACCCGATGACGATCGCGATGATGATCCACATCAGGAACGACCGCATCTGGTTCCGCTTGCGGGCCTCCTCCTTGTGGGCCTCGACGATCTGTTCGCCCTTGCTGGCGGGAACGGTCCGCACCTTGGGGTTGTTCCCGTCGTCGGGGTTGTGGTAGACGAGGACGTCCTGGAGCTCCTCCGGCGGCAGCAGTTCGGACATCGCCTTCGCCAGCATCGACTTGCCGGTTCCGGGCGACCCGATCATCATGACGTGTCGCCGCTGCTTCGCCGCCTTCATCACCACGTCACGGGCGTGTTCCTGCCCGATGACCTGGTCGACGAGCCGGTCGGGGACGTCGATCTCCTCCGTGGAGTCGATCTTCAGCCCGCCCAGCAGGTCGTCCTCGTCGATGTCGTCCGCGACTTCGGCGTCCACCTCGACGTCGCTGCCGAGGTCCTCGATCGTCCCGTCGACCTCGCCGTCGGAGTGCCCGTTTCGACCGCCCGGATGCTCGTCGTGGCCGTCCGGGCCGATACCGCCGTCGGGATCGTCGGCGATCCCCTCGGGGAGCCGGTCGTCGCGCTCCGGCGGCGACTCGGGGGCGTCCTCGGCGACGCCGCCCCCCTCTTCGGGGGCGTGTTCGTCGGCTTCCGTGTCGTTACTCATAGAATTATTCGCTATCAGTATGGAAGGCCGGACGACTCATATACTTTCTCCCCACGTGTGGGGGGTGCATCGCCAGGATCCGACGTTTAAACCGCGTTGTCCGGTGTATCTCCCGGTTGCGGGATCTCGGGGTATTTATAAGCGGTGCGGCCGTCACGCGATGTATGCGGGGGTTCTACATCGGTCGGTTCCAGCCCTACCACGACGGCCACCACCGGATGGTGACGGAGATCGCCGAGGAGGTCGACGAGCTCGTGCTCGGGATCGGCTCGGCGGGCGACTCCCACGTCCCGCGGAACCCGTTCACGGCGGGCGAGCGCGTGATGATGGTGACGAAATCGGTCGCGGAGCTCGACATCACGACCTACGCGGTCCCGATCGAGGACCTCGACCGGAACGCGGTGTGGGTGAGTCACGTCCAGAGCATGTCGCCCGCGTTCGACGTCGCCTACTCCAACAACCCCCTGGTGATCCAGCTGTTCTCCGAGGCCGGCGTCGAGGTGCGGCAGTCCCCGATGTTCAACCGCGACGTCCTGGAGGGCGCGGAGCTCCGCGAGCGCATGATCCGGGGCGACGACTGGCAGCGGCTCGTGCCGCCGGCGGTGGTCGACGTGATCGAGGAGATCGACGGTATCGAGCGGATCCAGCGGGTCAGCGATTCCGACGCGACCGGCGATGGGACCGGCGACCCCGAGTAGCCCGATGCTCACGCTCGCCTCCGACTTCGGGTCGCCGTACCCCGCCGCGATGAAGGGCGTCGTTCTCCGCCGGACCGACGCCCGACTGGTCGACGTCACCCACGACCTCCCGCGACAGGACGTGCGTGCGTCGGCGTTCTGGTGTCGGGAGACCCTGCCGTACTTTCCGCCGGCGATCCACCTAGTCGTGGTCGACCCCGGGGTCGGCACCGACCGGGACGCGGTGGTCGTCCGCGCCGGCGACCACGCGCTGGTCGGGCCCGACAACGGCGTGTTGCTGCCGGCCGCACGCCGGATCGTCCGGGAGTCGAAGTCGGAGTCGGTGATCGAGTGTTTCCGGTACGAATACGCCGATCCCGCGTCGTCGACGTTTCACGGCCGCGACGTGTTCGCCCCTGCGGCGGCCGCGATCCACGAGGCCGGCGTCGACGCCGTCGGGTCGCTCGACGCGACGACGCACACCGGGTCGTTCGCTCCCGACGACGCCGCCGAGGCGGTCGTCGACTGTCGGTTTCCGGAGGCGGCGGTGTCGGCCGACGCCGCCCGTGGGGAGGTCCTCGTCGTCGACGACTTCGGGAATGCGATCACCAACGTCCCGGGGTCGTTTCTCGACGGCCGAGCGGGTGAGACGCTCGCGGTCAACGGGACGGAAGCGAGCGTCGTACGGGCGTTCGCCGAGGTCGACGCGGGCGAGCGGCTGGTGACGGTGGGGAGCCACGGATTCGTCGAGTGTGACGTCAACCGCGGTCGCGGCGACGACGCGTTCGGGCTGGCGCCCGGCGACGAGGTCGGATTGACCGCGCGGTGAACCCGCGTCGCGTCGCCAAGCTATATCAGCGTCGGTCCGGTTGTGTCGCACGATGCTGGAGTTGAACCACGGGTTCAGGGTCGTCGATGTCCATGCCCGGCTGGATCCCACCGACGAGGCGGAGGTCGCAAGTCGGGGGCGGGAGACGACGCCCGAGGTGCTCGAACGCGAACTCCGGCAGGCGGGCGTGGTCAGGGCGGTCGTCTCCCCGGGTGAACGCCCCCCTGGAGAGAGCTACCTCCAAGCCAACAACGCGGTCGCGCGGCTGAGCGTCGATCGGCCCTTCCTCGCCTTCGCTCGGATCAACGGCCCCCGCGAGCCGGGGTCACAGGTGTCGAGCCGACTCCGGAACTTGGCGGCCTCCCGCGCGGACCACCACACCAGCTCGGGGGACGTCGAGCAGTACGCGTACGACGACCGGTTCCACGGGTTCGCACTCGCCCCCGGGGTCGACGGCATGCCCGACGCGGAGACCGTCGCGATGCTGGAGGAGGTCGGGCTGCCGCTGGTCGTCCACGGCGGGCGGTCGTTCCCGCCCGAGGCGGTCGCCGAGTCCCTCCTCGGCCGCGACCTCCCCGTGATTTTGGGGGGGTTCGGCGGCTACCCGCTCGACCGCGGGCTGATGGCCGACGCGATCGAACTGCTGGGCCGGTACGATCGGCTCTACCTCGACACCGCCCACGTCCAGTTCCGGAGCGTGCTGGAGCGTGCGCTGCTGGAGCATCCCGACCGGGTGCTCTTCGGGAGCGGCGCCCCCGAGGTCCACCCCAACGTCGGCGTGATGGAGCTCCTGACGCTCGACGTGCCGGAGGACGCGATGCGGCGGGCGTTCTCCGCGAACCCCTCCCGGGTCGTGTCCGCACTGGGCCCCGGCGAGTCGTGAGTGTCGGACCCCCGGGAACGGGTGTCGGCGATCCCGGTCGGAAGCGTGAGGAGGCGGGATCCGCCCCGGTGGCGTTGCGGACCGGGTCGGCGGCCCGGCGGCTGCGGGGATCGGATGGCGGACAGCCGGCACCGTCGAGTCCCCGCGCCGACGTGCCGGACTCCCGCAACCCGGCGCGGGGCGACGATCAGGTCACGCCGGGCGTGGCCCCGGGATCGGATATAAACCTCGGGTCGGCCGTTCGCTACCGTCGGTCGTACGTCGCGACCGCGCGGTCGGCGCGCGTCGAGCAACCGTGGGGGTTCCGCGTGGGGCTTCGGTCCCGGGCCCTGGCCACCAGCCCGTCGGAGTAGCCGGTGGCGATCCCCACGGCGACGTCCCGGCCGGTCCCGAACCAGTTCGTCGGGGCGGCGTCGCCGGCGACCACGTCGCGAGCGGCCGAGAGCGCGTCGCCGCCGGCGTGCGAGAGGACGCGGCGGAGCACCGTCGGCCGGAAGCCGTAGTTCTTCACCAGCCGGTAGGCGAGCGCACGGTACTTCCATCGGTAGTCCCGGTCGGTGACGCCACCGTCGGCCTCGTACTCGGTGCGGACGCACATCTCCGAGTGCCACTCGACGTCGTCGTCGACCCCGGCCATCCGGTGGGCGGCGTCGCGGGCGCCGCCGGTCTCCAGGTACTCGTCGAACCCGTCAAGCCGGTCGAGGGCGTCGGCGCGGAACGCCACGTTCCCGCCGTTGAAGTAGGTCACCGCCCGGCCGCGGATCTCGCGACGCTCCGGAGCCGTGGTCGTCATCCCGGCGGGGAGCGTCTCGTGGACCGGGCCGGTCACGGCCGGGGCGCGCTCCAGTCCCGCCTCGATCGCGGGGAGCCACGACGCCTCGACCGCGAGGTCCTGCCGGAGGAACGCGACCGCGTCGCCGGAAGCCGCCCGGATCCCCGCGTTGCGGGCGACGTTCAGGGTCCGGTCGGAGACCTCCACCAGCACGTCGACGTCCGTCCGGTCGCGCACCATCCCGGTGGTGCCGTCCGCCGACGGCCCGTTGACGACGACCACTTCGGCGTCGGGGACGTGCGCCGTCAGCGTGTCGAGGGTCGCGGCGAGGCGGTCCCGCGCGTTGAGCGTCGGAACCACGACCGAGAGCTGCATACTGTGCGGTAGCGACCCGAGAACTTAAATACCGCACCTCGGGGCCGGGCGCCGCACCGGCCCGGGAGGGTCACTCGACCGACGTCGTCCAGTAGGAGACCGACGCCAGCAGATCGCCGACCGGTGTGTCACCGATCGCGGTGTCGACGTCGCGAAACTCCTGTGCCAAGCCGTTGGGGATCTTCCGGTAGAAACCGTACGGAAGCAGGAAGTCGTGTTCGGCCCCGAGAAGTCGGACGCCCGCGGAATCGAGCAGCCGATCCACCTGCGCCCGCGAGTAGAGGTGCGACCCCATCGGGAGCAGCCAGTTGTAGGCGATCCGGGCGCTGCGGCCGTTGAACGTGTCGAAGAACACCAGATCCTTCGAGACGCGCGCCATCTCCGTCAGGAACTTCGTCGGGGTGTCGGCGAGGTGGAAGAACCGCATCGCGAAGACGGCGTCGAAGTGGTCGTCGGGGAACGGAAGCCGGGCGGCGTCCCCCCGGAGGAACTCGATGTGGTCCGCGACGCCGGCGTCGCGCGCCTTCTCGCGACCCTGCGACAGCATCGCGTCGGAGATGTCGAGCCCGACGATGTCCGCCCCGCGTTCGGCCAGCATCACCGTGAACCGGCCGGTCCCGCAGGCGATCTCGAGAACGTCCTCGCCTTCGACGGGCCCGATAGCCTCGACGACCGCCCGTTTCTCGCGGCCGTCGATGAGTCTCCCGCCGCGCGAGAACCGTTTCGAGTCGTACTCCTGGGCGACGTCGTCGGCCTGGTACCACTCCTTTCCTTTCACGCTATCCACCCGTGCTCACTCGCGGATTAAAACCGTACTGGATGCCGTCGGACGCCGCTCCGGGGTCGCTCGCGCGACGTCGACGGAGCCGCCGGAGTCACGAACGGAACCGATCGCACGCCCGACGGGCACGATTATACACATATTAGGTGTAAGGATTGTATCCTCACACTTGTAGACAACCTTTACCCCGAACTCGCGAGGAGTGAGTGGTATGAGCACCAGTACCGCGGATCTCGAAGGAGAGAACCCGCTCTCGGAGTCGGAGTTCCGCGACCGCCTCCGCGAACTGCCGCCGAGCGCGAAGCTCGTCGCCAAAGTCCTCGAAACCGACGCCCCGCTGTCGCAGGGCCAACTCGCCGAGGAGTCGCTGCTGCCGGACCGGACGGTGCGCTACGCGCTCAACCGGCTCGAAGAGGCCGGCCTCGTGGGCTCGCGGTACAGCTTCCAGGACGCCCGGAAGCAGGTCTACTACCGCAACACGTAGTCGGAGACGTCGCCGCGGTGCCGTCACGGTTCGGCGACGACACCGTTTTCCACCGGACCACCGTACGCTCACTAGTGAGCGGACTCTCCGAGGTCGCCGAAGGGATCGCCCGGGCGTCCGTCCCGGTCGAGGGGCGTGTGCCCACCGGGGCCACGAACGCGTACCTCCTCGGCGACGAACTGCTGGTCGATCCGGCGGGCCGCACCGCCGACCTCGACGCTGCCGTCGACGCCGCCGCCGTCGAACACGTCGCCGTCACGCACGCCCACCCCGACCACGTCGGCGGGGTCGCCGCCTACGCGGCCGAGACCGGCGCGACCGTCTGGTGTCGACGGGGGTTCGAGTCCCGGTTCGCGGCCGCCGCGGGTGTCGACCCCGACCGGACGTTCGTCGAAGGCACCCGGTTGCCCGCGGGCGACGGGGTCGACGTGATCGACACCCAGGGGCACGCCCCCGACCACGTCGCGTTCGAGGCCGCCGCCGGGACGGTGTGCGGCGACGTGGCGGTCGCGGAGGGCAGCGTCGCGGTCGCCGCCCCCGAGAGCGACCTCCGGGGGTATCTGGTCGGACTGCGCCGGCTCCACGCCCGGGCGCCGCCGCGGCTCCTCCCGGGTCACGGCCCACCCATCGCCGGCCCGCGGGCGACCTGTCGCCGGCTGCTCGACCACCGACTCGACCGCGAGCGGCGCGTCCTGGCGGCGGTCCGCGCGGGCGCCACAGACCCCGACGCGGTCGTCGACGCCGCCTACGACAAGGACCTCTCGGGGTTCGAGGACCTTGCGCGGGCGACGGTCGTCGCACACTTGGAGAAACTCGACGTCGAGGGCCGGGTGGCGTTCGACCCCGGGACCGGAACGGTCGCTCCGGGGTAGTCGGTCGGCGATCGCCGACGCCGGACACGGCGCACGGCCACCGGGAGGGTTTTGTCCGCGCCGCCGCGAGACGGGAGCGTGAGCGACCCGCCGACGCTGGAGACGGAACTCGACCGCGCCCGCGACCTCCGGGTCTCCGCGCTCGCGGACGCGATCGAATCGATCGGGTTCGAGTGTACGCGGTGCGGGGCGTGTTGCAAGGGGCACACGACCGACGAGGGCGACTCCGAGCCCCACACCGCGACGGTGTTCCCCGACGAGGTGCGGCGGGTACAAACGGCAGCGGGCGACGGGGACGGCGAAGGCGGCGGTACGGACGCGGCTGACGCCGACGCGGCCTACGACTGGCGCGACGTCGCCCGGCCGATGCCGTACGGTCTCACCGACGGGCCCGAGGGCCCCACGGGCGAGACCTTCGAGTGGGCCCTGCAGACCGACGCCTGCGGCGACTGCGCGTTCTACGAGGAATCCGACGGCGAGGGAGCGTGTACCGTCCACGACGCCCGGCCGCTGATCTGTGCGACCTATCCGTTCAGCGTCGCGCTGGGTGGCACTACCCAGCCGATGGGCGAGGCGGTCGACAGCGCGGGACCCGAGGTCCCGCGGGCGGACGGACCCGCCGCGGACGGGTCGGTCGACCGGGCGGGGATGGTCCGCGCCCACGAGTGTGAGGGCCTCGGCCGCGACATCTCCCGGGCCGACGCCGAGGCGCTGGCCACGACGCTGAAGCGACGCGCGATCCGGGAGTTGGAGGAGGCGATCGCCGTCCGCGACAAGTATGAACCGACCGACGTCGACGGCGTCGTGGTCCACGACTCCGAAGGGGCGAAACGGCCCGACGGGACGCCGGTCGGCGACGGGGACTGATCGGGTCCGTCCCTGGGGCCGAAACCGCTACCCGGTTCCCCGGGAACACCCGAATATGCGCGTCAGCGTCATCGGCGGCGGCACCGTGACCGAGTCGGAGGCCGAGACCGCAGCGGCGGTCGGGCGGCAGCTCGCCGACCGCGACCACACAGTCGTCTGCGGCGGCCTCGGCGGCGTGATGGAGGCGACCTGTCGGGGCGCATCCGAGGCGGGCGGACGCACGATCGGCATTCTCCCGACCGATCGGCCGGCGGACGCCAACCCCTACGTCGACGTGCCGATCGCGACGGGGCTGGGCCACGCTCGGAATGCAGTGGTGGTGATGAACGGCGACGCCGCCATCGCGGTCGACGGCGGGAACGGGACCCTCTCGGAGCTCGGCCTCGCAGGCGTCTACGACAAGCCGACGGCCGGGCTCGGTACACACGACGCCGACCACGTCGAGGCCGTCGAGAGCCCGGAAGACGCGGTTCGGTACGTCGAGGAGGCGGTGGGCGTCGCAGAAGAGTGAGCGGTGCCGAGCGTCCGACGCCGGCTACCAGGTGCCGTGGAACGTGTCGAACGACAGCGAGTCGAGCGGCTCGTCGCCGACCGCGATCCGGTACTCGCCCGGCGTGAGCATCGGCTTGTGGAACTGCGGGCCGTCGTCGGTGGTGATCCGGGGGCAGCCGGTGTTGACGAACGCGTCCATGTCGAAGTTCCGCAACCGGTCGGGCGTCACCTCGTCCATCGTGATGAGGTAGGCGTCGTCGTTGTCCTCGATGATCGACTCCGCGACGTCCATCCGGCCCTGGCCGATCTTGGTGCAGAAGATCACGCCCCACTTCTCGGCGTCCATCGCGCGGTGGACCGCGCCGTACCGCTGTTTCAGGAACTTCTCGGTGTCCGCGAGCGTGACCACGTTGTTGACGGGGTCGGCGATCAACACCCGCTTGTCGGGGTGTTCCATCGCGAGCCCCAGCGGGTGGAACTTCCCGCCGCCGACGTAGAGCACCTGGTCGGCGTCGATGTCGGCGGAGGCGTAGTTGCACCCCAACACCTGGCCCTCGTGGGTGAGGCGGTCGTCGCCGCGCCGGGTGTGGACGTCGTAGCCGCGCTCCTCCAGCCACGTCACCATCTCGTCGAAGCGGTTCATGTGCTGGGCGGTGGTGACGAGTCCGACGTCGTCCTCGGGGAGGTCGTCGACGGCCTCCTCCATGATCGGGAACGGGTCGACGTTGGAGAACAGCGGGACGTAGATGATCTTGTCGGACTCCTTCATCGGGGAGTGACCGAAGTGGACGAACACGTCGGTCCGGCGCATGAGGTAGGTGTCGAGGTCGCAGGCGCCGTAGCAGGGCTGCCCGGAGAGCAGGAAGGTCACGTCGTCGTCGCACAGCGCACGGAGGTCGTCGGCGACCGCGGGGCCGCGGCGCTTCAGCCCCTCGGGGAACTGGAGGCCGACCCGGTCGGCGCCCCGTTCCTCGACGGCGTCGACGATCCGGTCGAGTTCGTAGTCCCACTCCCGGTCGTGCTTCAGCGACAGTCCGGTGTTCCGGAGATCCCCCTCCGTGGTGGCGTCCTGGCTCATTACACCTGGATAGCCCGCCGAGGTCCATAACCCCGGCGGTCCCCGGTGAGAGCCGCCGGTCCGGGCGGTTCCGGCCGCGGAACACCCGCAGAGGACCGGCTCCGGCAGGTTGAAATCCGGGCCGTTCCAACCACCGGCTATGAGTGTTCAGACGGACCCGCTCGAGGATCTCGGCCGCGACCTGGGTGCGGCGATCGCCGAAACCCCCGAGTACGAGGCTTTCGAGGCGGCGAAAGCGGACGTTGAGGCCGACGAAGCGGTCCAATCGAAGATCTCGGAGTTCCACGCCGTTCGGGAGCGGTACCTGCGGGCGCGGCAGGCCGGCGAGGGAAGCCCGGAGCTCCGCCGGGAGGTGGAGTCCACCCAGGCGGAGCTCCACGCGATGCCGACGATGGCCGCGTACCTCGACGCCCAGGAGGCACTTCAGGAGCGGCTGGAATCGATCAACGAGGCGATCTCGGAGCCGCTCGCGGTCGACTTCGGCGGCGAGGCCGGCGGCTGCTGCCACGACTGACCGGCGTCGGCCCCGGCTCCCCCCGGCCGAGGCTTGAAATACCGGACCGCGACCACCCCCGGTATGCTCGCGATCGCCGGCGGGAAGGGCGGCAGCGGAAAGACGACCACGACGCTCGGGCTCGCACGCGCCATCGACGTTCCGGCCCTCGCGGTCGACGCCGACTGCGACCTGCCGAACCTCCATACGCTCGCCGGCGTGCCGCGCGACCCGCCGGGCGACGACGCCGGACACCCCGACCCCGTGGCCGGCTCGGAGACGTACGTCGTGCCGGCGCCCGCCGACGGGCTCGGGGACCGGCTCCGGCGGCTCCGCGCCGACGACACCCGGCCGGCGCTGATCGACTGTCCGGCGGGCGCCGGTCCGGACGCGACCGTCCCGCTCCGGATCGCCGACCGCGTGCTGCTGGTGTCGACCGCCTGCGTGGCCGGCCTCCGCGACACGGCGAAGACCGCGGCGATGGCGCGGGCGGTCGGCACGCCCGTCGTCGGGAGCGTGGTGACGCGGGCCCGGGTCGCCCCGCCGGGCGTCGACGACCTGCTCGGGTGTTCGGTCGTCGCGACCGTCCCTGAAGCCACGGACGCGGGGCCGCTGGCCGATCCGGGCGTGCAGCGGGCGTACCGGCGGCTCGCGCGAACGGTCGCGGCGGGGGCGAAAGCCTAAGCCGGTCGGCATCCAACGCCGTGGCGTGGCAGGACGGCTCTCGACCGGCATCGACATCCTCGACCGCCAACTCGACGGCGGGATCCCGCCGGGGAGCATCGTGCTTCTCGCCGCCGACCCCGCCAGCCAGTCGGAGCTGTTCCTCTACGAACTCACGGGCGTCCGCTCGACGCTGTATCTCACCACCATCCGGTCGGACCAGGCGGTCCGGGACGCCATCGACCGGGCGACCGGGCCGGTGGGTACCCCCACGCTCCGGGACGTCGGCGGCAACGCCCCGCTCGACACCGCGAACCGGTTCGTCCGCGACCTCCCGGAGGGCGCGAACCTGATCATCGATGCCGTCGACGTCCTGGAGGAGACCGAGCCCGCGCGGTACCGCCAGTTCCTGAACGAGCTTCAGACGCACATGATAAACACCGGCGGGCTGGCGGTCGTCCACGGCATGAAGGGCGAGGCGGAGCCCGAAAACAGGGCGTTCACGAAGCACATGGCCGACGTGGTGTTCGACCTCCGGACCCGGATCGACGGCTCCGAGATCGAAACCCGGCTCGCGGTTCCCAAGTTCCGCGGCGGGCGTCCCCCCGAGGAGACGATCAAGCTCCGGCTCGGCGACCGCGTCACCGTCGACACCAGCCGGGACATCGCGTAGCCGGGGGGTCGCGCGACGCTCGCGGCCCCCGAGAGGGACGGGTGACCGTCGTACGGGACCGATCAGCGGAAGTCGCGTACGGGCCGGAGAGCCCTCCGGACGGGTGCCGCGGCGCGGCCGCGTGAGGTTACTCCTCGACGTCGGCGTCGAGCTCCTCGGCGAGCTCGTCGGCGTCGACGTCGACGTCCTCGATGGCGTCTTCGATGTCCTCGGGCGCGGCGCCGCCGGGCCCGCCGCCCATCATCCCGCCGAGGCCGCCCATCATCCCGCCGCCGCCGTCGATGGTCTCCTGGACGATGACCCGGTCGAGGTCGAGCCGGTCCATCACGTCCTGGGCGATCTGCTGTTTCGAGAACATCCACTGCTGGTTCATCGTCATCTGCGGGGTGGCCTCGATGTAGAGCGTCTCCTGCTCGGTCTCGACGGTTTCGAGTTCGGTCTCGACGTCCTCGTCGCCGTCGTCGTCGGTGTCGACGACCTGCTCCTCCTCGACGACGTCGGTCTCGATCCACACCTCGGGCGACTGCTGGAGGTACATCCCCAGCAGACTCTTCGCCTGCGCCTCCCGGTCGTCGACGAGGTCGAGGATCTCGTAGTCGTACTCGAGATCCTCGCCCGCGAGCGGGTGGTTGAAGTCGACGCGGGCCCGGCCGCTGACGACGGTGATGATCCGACCCTGGTCGCCCTCGACCTGGACCTGGGCGCCGGGGTAGCGGTTCTCCTCGTCGATCTTGTTGGCGGAGACCGTCCGGACCTCGTCGTCGTCGTACTCGCCGAACGCCTCGGCGGCGGTGACCTCGACGGTGCCGGAGGCGCCGACCGGCTGGCCGATCAACGCGTCGTCGACGCTCTCGAAGACGTGGCCGGCGCCGATCACGATGATCCGCGGTTCGAACTCGTACTCGTCGGTGTCGATCTCGGCGTCCTCGGCCACCTCGGCGTCGGTGGTGTCGACGACCCGGCCGTCGTCGGCCGTCCGCAGCGTGTACGCCAGCCTGACGAAGTCGCCGTCCGCGACGGCGTCTCCGTCCGCGGGCGTCTCCTCGGCGACCTCGGTGTCGGCGTCGTCGTGTCCGTCGGTCTCGTCGTCGGGAACGTCGCCGTCTTCCGGCGAGTCGTCGGCGTCGGCCTGCTGTTCGTCACTCATACCGTGATTGTCTCCCGTGCGACTCTTAAGAATCACGTTTCGGGTCGCGGCGGCGGCGACCGCCGAACTCGCTCGAAACCCACCGTTTTTCGGGCCGCCACCCCACCGACCGGTGTGTACGAGGTCGAACTCAAACTCCGCGCCGACCACGACGCCGTCAGGCCGGCGCTCGACGACGCCGGCGCGACGCTGGATCGGCGGGTCCGCCAGGTCGACACCTACTACGACGCCCCGCACCGCGACTTCGCCGCGACCGACGAGGCGCTCCGGCTCCGCGAGGAGACGCCAACCGGGGATCCGGACGCCGCGGACGCGGAGTCGACGACCCGGCTCACATACAAGGGCCCGCTGGTCGAGGCGGCGTCGAAGACCCGCGAGGAGTTCGAGACCGCGGTGGGCGACCGCGACGAGGCGGCCGGGATCCTCGCGGGCCTGGGGTTCGAGCCGGCGGCGGTCGTCGAGAAAGACCGGACGTTCCTCGCGCTCGACGGGTACACCGTCGTCCTCGACCGCGTGGACGGGCTGGGAGAGTTCGTGGAAGTCGAAGGCGAAGCCGCCGACGGCGACGCGGTCGAGGCGGTGCGCGAGGGCGCGACGGACGTGCTCCGGCGCCTCGGACTCGATCCCGACGACCAGGTGCGGACCGCGTACCTGGGGCTGCTGCTCGACGCCGAAGGGTGAGTCGAGCGCTCTGATACTTACAGGTAATAATTATCGGTGAGAACAGTTCCACAAGTTATAGGATCGGCGGGGGTGAACCGTCGGTCAATGACCGATCGGAACATCAACGTCGAGGCGGCCGACCGGGCCGCAGTCGAGGACCAAGGCGTCGAGATCGTCGAGCGAAAGGGGATCGGCCACCCCGACTCGATCTGCGACGGGATCGCCGAGGCCGTCTCCCAGGCGCTCTCGCAGCTCTACCTCGACCGCGTCGGCCGGGTCCTCCACTACAACACCGACGAGACCCAACTCGTCGCCGGGGAGTCGGCGCCGCGGTACGGCGGCGGCGAGATGGTCGAGCCCATCTACGTTCTGATCGTCGGCCGCGCCACCAGGAACTACGACGGCCGGAAACTCCCGGTGGACGCCACGGCGCTGTCGGCTGCTCGCGACTACCTCAACGAACACGTCCCGGAGCTCGACGTCGGCACCGACGTCGTGATCGACACCCGGCTGGGTGAGGGCTCCGGCGACCTCCAGGACGTCTTCGGCGAGGCGAGCGCCGAGGTCCCGATGGCCAACGACACCTCCTACGGCGTCGGCCACGCCCCTCTGACGGAGACCGAGGAGATCGTACTGACCGTCGAGCGCCGGCTCAACGGCGCGTACGCCGACGACAACCCCGAACTCGGCCCCGACGTGAAGGTCATGGGGAAACGCGAGGGCGACCGGATCGATATCACCGTCGCCGCCGCGATGATCGACGCCTACGTCCCGGACCTCGACGCCTACGACGGCGCGGTCGAGCGGGTGCGCGGGTTCGCGGCGGATGTCGCCGCCGGGCTGACCGACCGCGAGATCAACGTCGACGTCAACACCGCCGACGACTACGACGAAGGATCGATCTACCTCACGGTCACGGGCACCAGCGCGGAGATGGGCGACGACGGCTCGGTCGGACGCGGCAACCGCGCCAACGGGCTCATCACGCCGAACCGACCGATGAGCATGGAGGCCACCTCCGGCAAGAACCCCGTCAACCACATCGGGAAGATCTACAACCTGCTGTCGACCGAAATCGCCCGCTCGGTCGTCGAGGCGGTCGACGGCATCCGCGAGGTCCGCATCCGACTGCTCTCGCAGATCGGAAAGCCGATCGACGAGCCCCACGTCGCCGACGCCAGCCTCGTCACCGAGGAGGGCGTCGAGGTCGGCGACATCGAGGCGGCGGTCGGGGCGATCATCGACGAGGAACTCGCGAACGTGACCGACATCACCGAGCGCGTGATCGACGGCGAGTTGACGACGTTCTGAGCGGACCGGGGGCCGCGCGATCGGAGCGGGACGCGCCGCCTGGCGGCCGAGCGAAACCGCTTTTTCAGTCGCTCCGTATGTCCCGCCATGACGCGAGTGTGTCTCGTCGGCGAGGGGGACGTCGAGTTGCGGTACGAACTCCTCAGCCGCGAGACGTCGCGGGCGGCGCTTTCGACCTACGACCTCGCCGCACCTTACGAGAACACGGTCGCCGTCGAGACGGTCTCGTTGGGCGCCGCCGTCGCGCTGTTGAACGACCTCGAGTGGTATCTGGTCCGGTTCGCCCGCGAGGCGCTCGTCCTCGATCCGTCGGTGAGCGACGACGAGTGGCTCTCCCGCGATCTCGCGACGGCGATCCGCGACGACGACATCGATCACGCCGATTCCGGGCGGTTCCTGAAGCTGTTCGGCGTCGACGACGGCTGGCTCCTCGAACCGATGTTC
>CAZIQT010000029.1:0-18297 GCA_964541645.1 uncultured Halobellus sp.
CGCGGAGTTCGCCGTCGTCGTCGCGGAGCAGGGGGTCGGTCAAGCGGTCCTCGTGGTTGACCGACTGCGTCGCCGCGCCGCCCTTGATACAGATGCTACCGTTGTTGACCGGCGCATCGCCCCACGGACGGAACGAGACTTCGCCCTCGTCGTCCTGTGCGATCTGGATTCCGCACCCCACACCGCAGTACGGGCAGATCGTCTTGGTCGGCCCGTCGGATTCGCCGCTTGATTCAGAAGACATTACGAACAAAGTAACGACGGCGAAGTATGAATGTTGTCATGCCGGATTGAAACAGCCGTTCAGTCCCTCTCTCACGCCGCGAGCGCGCAGGGTCCCCGGCCGTCGTTCCCGAACGTGTCAGCGTAACGGCCGGTCAAGCCGACGGGGGAAGGCGTCGGAGCGCGCACTCCGGCGGGCGGTCCGACGCGAAGCGCCGCCGATGGGAAACGTTCAGGCAGCCGGCGGGAGTACCCCGAGTGTGAACCTTACCGCCGACGTCGTCGCCGAACACGCCCGAACCTACCCCGAGGTACAGCCGTTCTCGATGGTGGAGGACGAACACCGCGAGCTCCTCCCGAGGATGTTCGAGCGGGGCGACTACGGGTGGCGCGACGCCGAGTGGGTCGTCCAGTGGTACGGCCGCCGGTTCCTGGGCGGGGTCCCGGACCGCGACCGCCGGGCGCTGGAGAACGCCTACGACGACAACGACTACGAGGACGTCCACGACGCCATCTCCGCGGCCGTCGACGCCGACTCCGCCGCGGGGATGCTGTCGCACCTGACCGAACTCGCCGGCGTCGACGTGCCGATCGGGTCGGCGTTCTGCCAGTTCGTCGACCCCGAACGCTACGTCGTGATCGACGAGCGGCAGTGGACCGGGCTTCACGAGGCGGGCGACCTCGAGTCGGCGTATCCGGACCCGCCGACCGTCGCCGACTACGAGCGGTATCTGGAGACCTACCGGGCGGTCGCCGAGCGGTGTGCGTGTTCGGTGTGGGATCTCTACCGGGCGCTATGGGTGCTCGGACGGGACCAGTGAGCGTCGAAAAGAACGAACCGTAGCCGGGCGTCGGAGCGGTCCGGGTTAGAACAGGCCGCTGATGTTGCCGTCCTCGTCGATGTCCATGCCGGCCGCCGCGGGCTCGGCGGGCAGACCGGGCATGTCCAGCACGTCACCCGTCAGCACGACCAGGAAGCCCGCACCCGCGGAGGGGTACAGCTCGCGGACGTCGAGCTCCCACCCGGAGGGCGCCCCCTTCTTCGAGGCGTCGTCGCTCAGCGAGTGGAAGGTCTTCGAGAGACACACCGGCATGTCGTCGAAGCCGAGCTCCTCCATCCGCGCGATGTCGTCCTCGGCGCTGCCGACGTAGTTGACGCTTTCCGCGCCGTAGACCTCGGTCGCGACCGTCTCGATCTTCTCCTTGATCGACGCCTCGTCGGGGTAGAGGTGGTCAAAGTCGTCCTCGTCGGAGTCTTCGGCCGCCTCGATCACGTGTTCGGCGAGGTCGACCCCGCCCTCGCTCCCCTCCGCGAACACGTTGGATTCTGCGATCCGGACGCCGAGGTCCTCCCGGCAGTGATCCAGCACCGTCTGGACCTCCTCGTCGGTGTCGTCGGGGAAGCGGTTCAGCGCGACCACGACCTCGATCCCGAACTTCCGGAGGTTCTCGACGTGTTTGTCGAGGTTGGCGAAGCCGGCTTCCAGCTCCTCGATGCCGGCCTCCTGGACCGCCTCCAGGTCGGCGGGCCAGATCCCCATGCCGTGGTACTTCAGCGCGCGGACCGTCGAGACGAGCACGACCGCGTTCGGGGTCATGTCGCCGAGCCGGCAGACGATGTTCATGAACTTCTCGGCGCCGAGGTCCGAGCCGAACCCGGCCTCGGTGACCAGGTAGTCGCCCATCCCGAACGCCGCCTTGTCGGCGATCAGGGAGTTGGTCCCGTGGGCGATGTTCGCGAACGGGCCACCGTGGACGAACGCGGGCGTGCCCTCGATGGTCTGGACCAGGTTGGGCTTGATCGCGTCCTTCAGCAGCATCGTGACCGGGCCGGTGGCGTCGATGTCGTCGACGGTGATCACGCTGCCGTCCGTCTCGTAGGCCACGATGATCCGGGCGACGCGCTCCTTGAGGTCGCCGAGGTCCTCGGCGAGACACAGCACCGCCATGAGCTCCGAGGCGGCGGTCAGGAGGAAGCGGTCCTCGCGGGGCGTGCCGCCGCTCTCGCCCAGCCCGATCACCATGTTCCGGAGCGCGCGGTCGTTCATGTCCATCGAGCGCGGCCACGACACGTCGTTGACGTCGAGGTCGAACTCGTCGCTCTGGGAGATCTTCGCGTCGAGCATCGCGGAGATGAGGTTGTGCGCGGAGGTCAGCGCGTGGAGGTCACCCGTGAAGTGGAGGTTGATGTCCTCCATGGGGAGCACCTGGGAGTAGCCGCCGCCGGCGGCGCCGCCTTTCACGCCGAAGACCGGTCCCAGCGACGGTTCGCGGACGGCGATCATCGCGTCCTCGCCGACGTGGTTGAGGGTCTGACCCAGCCCGACCGTGGTGACGGTCTTGCCCTCGCCCATCGGCGTCGGGGTCATCCCCGTCACGAGGACGAGGTTGCCCTCCTTGTTCTCGGCGTTGTCACGGAGCCGGGTCACGGCGTCGTGGCTGAGTTTGGCCTTGTAGTCGCCGTAGAGCTCCAGGTCGTCGCTGCCGATCCCCCACGAGTCCAGAACGTCCGTTACGTGTTGTTTCTCCGCCGATTTCGCGATCTCGTAGTCCGTCGGGAAGCCGCCGTCATCGTCTGACATTATGCTCGGAAATCCCCGCGGGGGTCACCTAAGGGTATCGGAGTGAACGCCGAACGGCCGCGGACGTACCAACGCTCCAATACGACGTGTTTCCCGCGAGCGGCCCGTCCGCCCGCCGCGGCAGCGACGCGCCGGAGATCGGCCGCGACGGCGACGCACGCCCGACGGGGTGCCGGCCCGACACCTTAATCACGTGACCGACGCCGTATACGGCGTATGGACTACCACGAGGCCGCCGACTATCTCACCTCGTTCCAACAGCGCCGGCCGAAGCTCGGCATCGAAACGACGGCCCGGATGCTGTCGCACCTCGGCGACCCACACCACGACGTCGACTGCGTGCAGATCGCGGGGTCGAACGGGAAGGGAAGCACCGCGCGCATGCTCGACGGCGCGCTCAGAAACGCCGGCGTAAGCGTTGGGTTGTTCACCTCCCCGGGGCTCAACGACTTCCGCGAGCAGATCCGGGTCGACGGGCGGAAGGTCCCCAAGTCGCTGCTCGCCGAGTACGCCGCGGAGATCGCCCCCTGCATCGACCGGCTCCGGGCGGACGACGACGAACCCACCCACTTCGAGGTGCTGACCGCGGTCGCGCTCCGGCACTTCAGCGAGGCCGACGTCGACGTGGCGATCCTGGAGGTCGGGATCGGCGGCCGGTACGACGCCACCAGCGCGGTCGACCCGGTCGCGAGCGCGGTCACGAGCGTCAGCCTCGAACACACCGAGCTCCTGGGCGAGACCGTCGAGGAGATCGCCCGCGACAAGGCCCAGGTCGCCCCCGAGACCGGCCCGCTCGTGACCGGCGCCGACGGCGACGCGCTGGCGGCGATCCGCGAGGTCACCGACGTCGTGACCGTCGGCGCCGGGGACACCGACCCCGACCCCGACGTCGTCGCGGTCGAGACCGGGATGCGGTCGCCGGTGGAGAACGAGGTGTCGATCCGCGGCGAGGGGTGGTCCGTGGACGCCAACCTCCCGCTTCTGGGTGCCCACCAGGCCACAAACGCGGGCGTGGCCGCGACGCTCGCGCGTCAGGTCGCCGACGCCGACCCCGACGCCATCGCCGCCGGGCTCCGGTCGGTGACGTGGCCCGGCCGCTTCGAGATCATGGACACCGAGCCGATGACCGTGCTCGACGGGTCGCACAACCCCGGCGCGGCCGCCACGATCGCCGACCTCGTCGAGCGGTACGACTACGACGACCTGCATCTGGTGTTCGCGGCGATGTCCGACAAGGATTACGAGCGGATGATCGAGTCGTACCCGCCGGTCGCGGCGGCGTACGCCACCCGGCCGGACCTCGACCGCGCGGAGGACCCCGAGGACCTGGCGACGGCGCTTGCGGCCCACGCAGGTCGCGTCGAGACCGTCCCGTCGGTGCCGGAGGCGACCGAGCGCGCGATCGCCGCCGCCGGCCCCGACGACTTCGTGCTCGTGACCGGGTCGCTGTACGCCGTCGCGGAGGCCCGCGACCGGTGGACCCGGCTGCTCGTCCCCGCCGCCCGCACCCGCCCGGGTCACGCGGAGCACTCGTTCGTCGGCGCCGCCTTCGACGCCGCGGCGGCCGCGGGAACCGGGACCGACGGGCCCGCGCGCCCCGAACGCGGCGGGCCGGTCGGGGCCGACGGCGTCGACCGGCGGGTCTTCCGGACCTACCTCCGGCCCGACCAAGCCGACCGCGTCGCCGAGCACCTCTCGGCGGCCGGCGGCCGGTGTTACCGCTCCGACGCCGGCAGCCCCGAGAAGCTGGTGGCGACGGTGCTCGCGGGCACCACCACCGAGTTCCGCGACCTCGCGCGGGCGCTGTCGGCCGAAGGGTTGGGGCTCCGTCGCGTGGCGGCCCAACTGGAGGCGCGGCTCAACCCCGGCGACCGGACCGCGGGCGCGGCGCTGGATCCGATCGCCGACGACGGCACCGCGGTGATGGGGATCCTCAACGTCACCCCCGACAGCTTCCACGACGGCGGGGAGTACAACGCGGTCGAAGCCGCGGTCGACCGCGCCGCGGCGATGCTCGACGCCGGCGCCGACATCGTCGACGTCGGCGGCGAGAGCACCCGGCCCGGCGCCGAACCCGTCCCCGTCGACACCGAGATCGACCGCGTGGTGCCGGTGATCGAGCGGCTCGACGACCTCGACGCGCCGATCTCGGTCGACACCCGGAAGGCCGCCGTCGCCGACGCCGCCTTGGAGGCGGGCGCCGACATCGTCAACGACGTCTCGGAGCTTGCGGACCCGGCGATGCCCGCGGTGATCGCCGACCACGACGCCTCGCTCATCCTCATGCACAGTCACTCGGTGCCGGTCGACCCCGACACCAACCCGGTGTACGACGACGTGGTCGAAGACGTCCTCGAGGAGCTGACCGAACAGCTCCTCCGGGCCGAGCGCGCGGGCGTCGACCGCGACAACGTCGTGATCGACCCCGGCTGTGGGTTCGGGAAGACCGCCGCCGAGTCCTACGAGCTGATCGACCGCGCCGGGGAGTTCGAGGCGCTCGGGTGTCCGGTCATGGTCGGCCACTCCCGGAAGTCGATGTTCGAAGGCGCCGACGCGGCCGACGACGACCGGCTGACGCCCACGCTCGCGGCGACCGCGATCGCCGCCGACCGGGGCGCCGACGTAGTCCGGGTCCACGACGTCGCCGAAAACGTGGCGGCCATCCGGGCCGCGACCGGGCGGCTCCACCCAGACGGCTAACGCTCGTCGTCGACCGTCGGGCCGGGGCCGGGAGGATACGTCGGAGGCGGGGCGGAATCAGGAGTAGGAGTGCTTGAACTCCCAGTGGTACCGGCAGCCGTTGCACGTGGCCCACTCCACGACGTCGAACGACTCCGGGTGGCGCTGGCCGTAGACCATCTCGCTCCGGCACGTCGGGCAGGTGAGCCGTTTCAGCTCCAGCTCGGTCGACTCCCGGTAGCTGAACTCCGCGACGCAGTGCGGGCAGTCGATGTCGTCGCGGGCGTACCGCTGGGTGATGTCGCCCTCACACCGGGGGCACTCGAAGACCGCCGGCGGCCGGTTCGTCCACCCCTCCGACCCGTCGTGGGTCGTGGTCGCGGTGTCGACCGCGGACAGCCGGAACTTGTTCGGACCGTCCCCCCGCTGGAGCGGCTTGATGATCCGCCTGCCGATCTCCTTCGTGAGGTCGAGGAGCTTCCGCGTCATCCCGGCCATAGGGTCGCAACGGGTCTATCGAGTATAAATCACGCGGCGGTGTGTGCGGCCGCTACTCAGTCGACAGGTTTTCCCCGTAACTCCCCCCAGAAGTCGTATGCTTCACCACGGCGCCGGGGGCGTCGCCGCGGCGGCACAGATCGGCGACCCGTCGGCGCTCCTCGGGCTGTCCGGGCCGGCGTACGCCGTGCTGTCGTTTCTCGCGATCCTCGCTGCCGGGGCCGGGCTTCTGATCCGCCGGGAGCCGGGCGTCGACCTGGCGGTCGACCGCGCGATCCGCGGCCTCCCACTGGCGGCCGTCTACGGGATCATCCCGTTCGCGGCGGTGGTGTTCGTCGGCGGGTACGTCGTCTCACAGAGCGCCCGGGTCGGCGTGGCCAACCGGTTGCTGGTTCAGACGCTCGGCGTCCTCGTGGTCGTTGCGACGGTGGCGCTCGCGGGACTCGGGTATCTCGTCGTCGGCGCCTCGCTCACCGAACTGGAGGGCGACCGCCGGCTCTGGATCGGCGCGGTCGTCGGGGCGACGCTCAGCGCGCTCCCGTGGCTCCTGCTCCCACTCGGTCCCGCGGTGGCGGTGTGGGTCGTCGTCGCCGCGGTGGGACTGGGCGGGACGACCCAGAAGTGGGTCCACGGCGAGCGAACCGTCGAGACGGAAGCGCGCGGGTAAGCAGCCGGCGCCCGGCGGTGCGGGAGCCGGCCGTACGCCCTCGAGGCGGCGCGTCCGGGCACACGCCCCGACTGAGGTGGGGGCAAAGACTCATTCGTTCCGCGCGTCTACGACAGCTATGGTGTCCGTACTCCTCCAAGCGATCGGCGGTGGCGGGCTGCTCGGCTCCGTCGCCCAGGTGGCGGCCGCCGCCGGAACGCTCGTCTTGGCGCTGATCCTGATCGGGCTCGTGACCGTCGCGTACAAGCATTTCCGGGGCGGCGGAATCGAGTGGCCCGACGAGAAGCGGGAGGCCGACGACGAGGTGGCGCGGGGCGGGTCGGACGACGAGTGGGACTACTACTGAGCGACGATTGGTGAGTCGCTACTACTGAACGACGACTGGTGGGCAACGACCGTTGAGTGGCGTCTGTGGACGGCGACTGCTGATCGACGACCGGTGAGTCGCGACGACTGAGCGGCGTCGATGCGGATCTTGCGGGTCGCGTGGCCGCCACGTCGCCGAGCGACGCGCTCGACGGTTCAAAAAAGAAACGCGATCGAGCGGAGCGGGGCGACAACGCCCCGCGGTCGGAAGCCGAGGCGAGACGGGGGCGACGTCAGTCGCCGCTGACCGTGTCGTCTCCGCCTTGGACGTCCGTGACCACGTCGCCGCCGGTGGTCACGATCTCCACGTCGTCCGCCTCGGTGATGTCCTGAATCCGGTCGGCGAACTCCTCGGATTCGAGGATCTGGTACTCGTTACTGAGCCCGAGGTAGACGGTGTAACACATCAGACACAGGATCACCGCGAACGGGAGCCCGGTCGTGATGGCCGCCGTCTGGAGCGCGCCGAGACCACCGGCCGACAGTAGGATCGCCGCGACCGCGCCCTCGGTGACCGCCCAGAAGATACGCTGGGCTTTCGGCACGTCGTGTTTGCCGCCGGAGGTCAGGTGGTCAATCACCAGAGAACCCGAGTCCGACGACGTGACGAAGAACGTGATGATGAGCAGCGTCGCCAGCGAGGCCGTAATGGCTCCGAGCGGGTACTGCTGCAGCATCACGAACATGCCGAGCGTCTCGAAGGCGCCGTAGCCGAGTTCGTTGTAGGCGCCAACGACCGCGTTGGAGCCCTCGCCGACCGCCCCGAACAGCGCGCTGCCGCCGAAGGTGGACAGCCAGAGCGTCGAGAACAGCGACGGGAGGAACAGGACGCCGAGAACGAACTCCCGGACCGTCCGTCCCTTCGAGATCCGTGCGATGAACATCCCGACGAACGGCGACCACGAGATCCACCAGCCCCAGTAGAACACTGTCCAAGCGGTGATGGTTCCCCCGCCGGCGCCGACCGCGCCACGGAAGAAGCCGAGTTCGGCGATGTTACCGAAGTACGTCCCGAGGCCGTCGAGCCACGTGCCGAAGATGAACACCGTCGGCCCGACGATCAGCAGGAATCCCATCAGCCCGAGCATGAGGTAGAGGTTCACCGTGCTCAGGCGCTTGACACCGCCGTCGAGCCCCGCCGCCACCGACAGCGTCGCGATGCCGGTGATGAGGCCGATGAGCACGATCTGCGAGATCGTGTTGTTGGGGAAGCTCCCCAGCACGCCCAGGATCTCGACGCTCGTGTACTGAAGCCCGCGGTTCACCTGGGCGATTCCCAGCCCGAGCGACGTCGCCAGACCGAACAGCGTCGCGAAGACGGTCACGAGGTCGATCACGTGACCCGGCCACCCGTAGATCCGGTCACCCAGGAGCGGCCAGAAGATCGACCGGAACGTCAGCGGCAGTCCGCGGTTGAACGAGAAGAACGCCAGCCCGAGGCCGACCAGCCCGTAGATCGCCCACGGGTGGAAGCCCCAGTGGAAGAAGGTCTGTCCCATCGCCGCGGTCGCCGCGGCACTAGTCCCGGCTTCGGCGCCCCAGTATCCGGGGACGCTGTTGAAGTAGAAGACGGGTTCGAGCACGCTGAAGAACATCAGGCCGATTCCCATACCGGCGCTGAACAGCATCGCCATCCACGAGAAGTCGCTGAACTCCTTTTCGGCTTCCACGCCGCCGATCTTGATGCTGCCGAACTTCCCGAACGCGAAGTACAGCATCACGAGAATGAAGACGTTCACCGCCAGGAGGTAGAACCACCCGAAGTTCTCCCCGATGAAGTCGAAGAGCCAACTGTACGCGGCCGCCGCGCCGTCACCGAGGAGTACCGTGACGGCAATGAACAGCCCGATCAGTAGGAGCGCGACCGGGAACACTACAGGGTGGATGTCGAACCCGAGCTTCTGGATGTTCGTGTCGCCCGGCTCCCGGTCGGAGTCCGGGTGGAACAACTCCACCTGGAGCCCGTCGGACATCTCTCCGGTGCTGTCGCTGTCAGACATACTGTACCTCCGTATCACCGAGTTGGTGGTGATTCGTTATCATGGTGCGAGCGTCGGTTGCGGTTACGTCGTCGGTGCGTTCCGCCGTTCGGATACGCCGCGTGGTTGTTCGTTCCGTCCGGTGCGCTCCGGCTGCCACAGGTTGTCAGCGGATCGCTCCGTGGTGGAATGCTACTCAACCTCATACAGCTACAACCGTTCTATTGGTATAAAGTTTGGGCAAGATTCGATGATTGAGGACTGAGGCGGCCGTTTTCGGAACGGACGAGTTGGAACTGTTCGGGACGGGTGCGTGAGCGCGGGGTGTATTTACATGTGGGGCAGTCGGCGGACGGTGACCGCTCCGGTGCGACCGCGGTCGCACCGGGGCGGGTCGCGCGTGACGCGGGACTCGCCTCGACACGATGTGACACTCGTATATAACGTTGTGTTTGTGTACCGGCCGGAGCCCGGGTCGCCGTCGGAGCCGTCCGCCGCACGTTTATACCGCTCGTCCCATCCGTGGTGTATGCAGAAGCAGCTCGCGACCGTCGCCGTCGTCGTCGTGCTCGCGCTCTTCGCCGTCGCGCTCTACTGGATGACGGTCGGCGACTACACCGCTGCGGGGCTCTGTTTTCTCAGCGCCAGCATCGTGATCTACTTCAGGGAGAACTGGCTGGTGGACGGGTGACCGACGTGGTCAGACGTCCTCGGCTTTCATGCGCTGGGTGACGACCGGAACGCGGGCGGTCCGAACGACCTTCTCGGCCGTACCGCCCAGGAGCGACCCGACGACTCCGCGGTAGGCCGACCCAATCACGATCGCGTCCATCCCCTCCTGTTGCGCGTAGTCGGTGATCTCCTGGGCCACGGAGCCGGTTCGCAGCGCCGTCGAACAGTCGACGCCGTGCTCGGCGGCGACGTCACACAGTTCGTCGAGCACCTCCTCGCCGTACTCCCGGTACCGCTCGCGCAACTCCTCCTCGTCGTCCCGGAGCGACAGCGCTCGCGGGGCCCCGGGGAGGTCGATCACGTAGAGGGCGGTCACCTCCGAGCCGAGCGCCGCCGCCAACTCGATCCCGTGGACCGCGCCCTTCTCGGCCTCCTCGCTCCCGTCGTACGGTATCAGTATCCGGTCGTACATCGGATCGTACCTCACGACCCCCTCACAAATAACTTTCCGCGAGACCGCGGTTCTGTCGGGGAGTGAACCCGACGGGACGCCCGAGTTCCGGGTCGGAAGCCCGGGCGACCGTGGCGATCTCCGAGTTCGGCCTCAGGAACGTGATGTGAGCGCCCTGCCGGTCACTCCGCCCGGGCCGCATTCGGCGCGGAGCGGGTCCCGATCGCCTCGGCCAGGAGTTCCGCGACGTCGACGATCTCGACGTCGTCCTCGTAGCCGCCGGTCTTTCGCCCGTCCTCGTACATCGTCATGCACATCGGGCACGCGACCACGAACTTCTCGACGGCGTCGCCCGCGTCGGTGTCCTCGATCGCTTCCCGCATGCGCTCCTCGCTGGGTTTGGTCTCCTCGTCGATGTCCGTCCAGAGTCCGCCACCCCCGCCGCCGCAACAGAACGACTCCGACCGGTTCCGTGGCATCTCCGAGAGGGTCGCGCCGGTGGCGCGGATCAGCTCCCTGGGAGCCTCGTACTCGTCGTTGTACCGACCGAGGTGACACGGATCGTGGTAGGTCACCGTGCAGTCGAGCTCGTCGCCGGAGAGCCCGAGCCGACCCGAAGAAACCAACTCCTCGACCGCCTGGGTCCAGTGGAGCACCTCGATCTCCCCGTCCGCGTTCCACTCGCCGTCGTAGTCGAACTCGAGCAGCGGCTCGTCGGCGAACTCGTCGTAGTCGACCGCCGGATACTCGTTTCTGAACGTGTTGTAGGAGTGCGGATCCGTGCAGATGATCCGGTCGGGGTCGACGGCCTCGAACTGCTCGACGTGGTGACCCGCGAGGTCGACGTAGAGGAACTCCTCGCCCAACCGGCGGATGTCGTTGCCGTCGTACTTCTCGTCCTCGAAGAGGATCCCGTACTCCACGTCGGCGCGTTCGAGCAGCGTCGCCAGGGAGCGGGCGACCCGCTTGTTCCGCTCGTCGTAGCTGGGGTAGTCGCCGACGTACCAGAGATACTCGACGTCCGCCTCGCGGGCGTCGGGAACCTCGAACTCCAGGTCGTCGGTCCAGTCGGCGCGCTCGTCCGGCGGGTCGCCGAAGGTGTTGCCCGTCATCATGGCGTTGTCGAAGGCGTCCTGGACGTTCGAGTCCACCGCCCCCCGATCGGTGAGTTCGCGGTTCATGCGGGTGAACGACTTGAGGTGTTCGATCTCGACGGGGCAGGCGTCCATGCACGCCATACACGCCATACACGACTCCATCGTCGCCGCGTCGACGACGCTCTCGCCGCCGTCGGCGACGATGTCGACGGCCTCGGTCTCCCCCGCGTCCGCCCGTTCGCGATGCTGCTTGAGGTCGAGGATCACGTTCCGCGGGTCGAGGCTACGGCCCGACGCGTTGGCAGGACACGCCGAGGAACACCGGCCGCAGTTGGTGCAAGCGTCCTGATCAAGGAGTTCCTTCCACGAGAAGTCGTCGATGGTGTCGGCGCCGGTGTCGGCGTCGAGGTCCGCCGGGATCCCGGGGAGCCGCGCGCCCGCCTTCTCGTCGCGGGTCACGACGTTCGCGAACGACGAGAGCATGTGGAACGGTTTGCTGTAGGGGATCGCCGCCACGAACGCGAGGGCCAGAAGCGAGTGCGACCACCAGACCGCGGGGTAGACCGCCGCCGCGGTCGACTCGCTCACCCCCGCGAGCGCGAGCACGTCCGCGACGAACCATCCCACGAAGCTTACCGTCTCGAACGACGGAAACCCCGTCCCGAGGATCCGCAGCCCCTCGGTGGCGTAGCCGCCGACGCCGAGCAGGAACAGCGCCCACACGAACAGGTCGTCCTCGACGTCGGTGTGTTTCCCCCACAGCCGCTCGGTGCGGGCGGCGTACCGGCGGTAGAGCGCGACGCCGACCCCAACGACGAACAGCAGCCCCATCGCGTCCATCACGAGCGAGTACGAGAGGTAGAACTCGCCAACGAAGAAGGACCGCTCCCGGCCGGCGACTCCGGTGAGCGGGCGGTAGACGTCCAAGTCGATCGCGAGGATGGTGGTGCCGATCACCAGGGTGAGGAACCCCCACATGATCAGCGCGTGCATCGCGCCGGCGGCGGCGTCGCGGTCGGCCAGCTGTCGGTTCGAGAGCACCGTCCGCGCCGCGGTCACGATCCGGGTCGGGAGGTCGTCGAGCCGGTCGAACCGCTCGTCGCTCCCCCGGGTGTACCGGTCGACCCGGCGGGAGACCCCGTAGACGAACGCCAGGATCGCCGCGGCGGCGAGGAGGTAGAACGCGATCTTCCCGGCGTGGCTGATGCGCCAGAACGTCGGCCGGGTGACGGCCCCCTCAGCCGCCATCGGCCCGTGCCTCCCCGTGTCCCGGCGGCGACGGTCGGCGGGATGCCCCGGCGCTCCGACGCCGCCACACGTACGTGCTGCGGCCGACGCCGCCGGCGCACCCGACCCCCCCGATCCGACCCGCGGTGTCGGATCCGCCGGGCGTCCGCGACGTCACGTCGCGGAACCACATCCTATTATTTTGTGAACATATCTGATCCCATTTCGTATATGTGTTCTTATGTTTTGTGGGACCGTGGCGTGGCGGTACACTGAAGCCGCGGGGTGTGCAACGCCGTCGGTATGGACCTCCCTGCTCGGCTCGATCACCCCGCGTGGACCGCCGGCGCCGCGACCGCCGCGGGCTACGGCCTCGGCCTGCTCGGGCTGTTCGTGCTCCTGTTCGTTCTGCCCTTCGTGGCGTTTCTGGCGGCGTAGTCGGCCGTGGCACCCGTCCGACGCGTCGGCCGGAGCGGACGTCGGCCGGCCCGCCCCCGTGGGCGCCGCCGCTCGCGAACGCCCCCGGGTCGCGGGCGCACGCGATCGGTCGCGAACCGGTCGGTCGGTCGGACATACGACTCCGGATAGAACAGGTACGGATAATGACGGATCGGTCGATTATCAAAGATCAGGAACGATCAAAACCCTCGGCGTTACCACCGGTCAACGAACCCACGGGTGACAGCATGACACGAACCGGACGCGACGCCCAACCCGGGGGTATCGACCGATGAGTTCGACCGCGTTCCCCGACGAGGCCGGCACCGTGGTGATCGGTGCCGGCATCGTCGGCAGCTCGCTCGTCGGCGAACTGGCCGAGCGGGGGCGCGACGACGTGCTCCTGATCGACAAGGGGCCGCTGTCGGATCCCGGCGGGTCGACCGGCCACGCCTCGAACTTCATCTTCCCGGTGGAGCACAGCAAGGACATGACACGGATCACCTCCGAGAGCCGGGACATCTACCGGGAGCTCGGGGTCTTCGAGAACGCCGGGGGAATCGAGGTCGCCCGGACCGACGAGCGGATGGAGGAGCTGAAACGACGGGTGGTCTCCGCGAAATCCTTCGGTGAGGAGGCGGAGCTCCTCACCCCCGAGGAGGTCGCAGAGCACGTCCCCTACCTCAACACCGACATCGTCGAGGGCGGGTTCTACAGCAAGGGCGCGGGCACGTGTGACTCGCTCCGGGCCGCCGAACTGTACCGGCAACGGGCCGCGGACGCGGGCGCGCTCCGGACCGCGCCCAACACCGAGGTGACCGACCTCCACGTCGAAGACGGAGCCGTCACCGCCGTCGAGACCGACCGGGGAACCGTCGAGGCCGACGAGGTCGTGATCGCGGCGGGGCTGTGGAGCCCGAAGATCGCCGCCATGGCCGGGGTCGACATTCCGCTGTCGCCGGCGGTCCACCAGCTGATCTCGGTCGGGCCGATCGACCGGTTCGACGGCGAGGGGGAGATCAACCACCCCGTCGTCCGGGACATGGACGCCGAGATGTACGAGCGCCAGCACGGTAACGACCTCGAGGTCGGCTCCTACGAGCACCGCCCGATCCTGTGGGACGTCGACGACGTCCCCTCGATCGAGGAGTCGCCGCTGTCACCGACCCAGCCGCCGCTCACCGAGGACGCCTTCGAGGAGTCCATGGAACACGCCCTGGAGATCGTCCCGGAGATCCTGGACGACCCCGACGCCGGGATCCGGCACTCCATCGACGGGCTGCTGTCGGTGACCCCCGACGGCCACCCGCTGCTCGGCCCGATCCCGGAGGTCGACGGGCTGTGGTCGTGTGCCGCGGTCTGGATCAAGGAGGCGCCGGCGATCGCGCGGGAGGTCTCGAAGTGGATGACCGAGGGGCACCCCGACATCGATATCGTCGCCCACGGCCACGTCGCGCGGTTCGACGAGTACGGCGAGACCGAGGCGTTCGTGAAGAGCCGTGGCCGCGAGGGGTACGAGAAGATCTACGGCATCGTCCACCCCCGCGAGCAGTGGCAGTCCACCCGGCCGCTCCGGACCGGCGGGTTCTACCACCGTCAGAAGGAGCTCGGCGCGGAGTTCTTCGAGGCCGGCGGGTGGGAGCGCCCGCGGTGGTACGAGTCCAACGCCGACCTCGTCGGGCGGTACGACGACGAGATCGAGGGCCTGCGCCGCCCCAACGAGTGGGACAGCCGGTGGTGGTCCGAGATCACGCTCGCCGAGCACCTCCACCTGCGCGACAACGTGGGGATGGTCGGCGACACCGGGTTCGGGATCTTCGACGTCGTCGGCAGCGACGCCCCGGAGAACATGGAACGGATCTGCGTCGCCGAGATGCGGTCGCTCGACCCCGGGGAGTCCGTGTACACCCCGGTGCTCGCCCCCAACGCGGGGTTCGTCTCGGATCTGACGGTCGCCCGTCTCGGCGAGAACCACTACCGCGTGATCACCGGCGGCGCCCACGCCGGCCAGGACAAGACCTGGTTCGGCCAGCACCTCGACGGCGACGCCGAACTCATCGGCCGGTCCTCGGAGCTGTGCACCCTGGGCGTGTGGGGGCCGAACGCCGAGGTTCTGCTGGACGGGATCACCGAGGAGGAGATGAGCGCCGACAGCTTCGAGTTCGGCGAGATGAAGCGGGTCACCGTCGGACCGGTCGAGGTGCGGGCGTTCCGGATCTCCTACGTCGGGGAGTTCGGGTGGGAGCTGTACTGCCCGATGGAGACGGGCCAGCGCCTCTGGGACACGATCTACGACGCCGGCCAGGAGTACGACGTCCGCCCGGTCGGCACCGGGGTCTACGGCGAGACCGGCCGGATGGAGAAGGGATACCGGCTGATGGGCGCGGAACTGGAGATCGAATACGACCCCGCCGAGGCCGGACTGACGCTCCACGGCGTCAAGGACGCCGACTTCGTCGGGAAGCAGGCGTACGCCGAGGCGCTCGACGGCGACCCCGCCGCGGAGCTGTGTACCCTGTCGGTGACCGACCACGCCCCCGAGGGCGGACAGCGGCGGTTCATGACTGGCGGGGAGCCGATCCTCGACGCCGACGGGAACGCCCTGGTCGACGACGAGGGCCGGCGGTCGTACGTCACCTCCGCGGGGACCGGCCCGTCGGTCGGGAAACACCTCCTGATGGCGTACCTCCCACGGGAGCGCGCGACGGAAGGTGAGGAACTGCAGGTCGAGTACTTCGGCCAGCGGTACCCCGTCGAGGTCGAGGTCGCGGGGTACGGCGGAGTGTTCGACCCGGACAACCGACGGCTGTTCCACAACGACTACTGACGATGGAGATACTCACTGCGATCAAACGCGTGCCAGAAACGGGCGCGAAGGTCAGTCTGACGGCGGATCGAACCGGCATCGACACCACCTCCCTGGGGTTCACCATCAGCCCCCACGAGGAGTGTGCGATCGAGGAGGGGGTCCGGCTGGTGGAAGCCCACGGCGGGAGCGTCACCGCGCTCACGATGGGCAGCGAGGACGCGACCGAACAGCTCCGGGAGGCCATCGCGATGGGCGCTGACGACGGAATCTTGGTGGAGACCGACGGCGGAAAGCGCGGCCCCGCGGCGACCGCGAAGGCCATCGCCGACGAGATCGACGCCGCCGACGCCGACTTCGACCTGCTGTTGTTCGGTAACGAGGCCGCCGACTCGGCGAACCACCACGTGGGCGTCCGCGTGGCCGAGGAGCTGGGACTCCCCGTCGTCGCGGGGATCAAAGGGCTCGATGTCGACGGCAACACCCTGGTGGCGAGACGCGAGATCCCCGGCGGAGCCGAGGTCTACGAGGTCGAGCTCCCCGCCGTGGTCACGGTAAAGGAGGGGTTGAACGAGCCGCGGTACCCGTCGATGCGCGCGAAGATGCGCGCGCGGAAAGCCACCGTCGAGCGGGTCGAAGCCGGGTCGTACGACGACGGCCTGGAGTTGGTCGAACTCGAACTGCCCGAGACCGACGACGGCGCCGCGGAGGTCATCGGCGAGAGCCCGGAGGCGGCCGCGGAGGCGGTCGACGTCCTCGAGGAGCTGGAGGTGGTCTGAGATGGTGCTCGCCTACGTCGAACACGACGACGACGGCGTCGACGACGCCTCCTTGGAGGCGCTGACCCTCGCCCGCGACGTCGCCGACGCCGAGGACGGCACGCTCGACGCCGTCGCGTTCGGCCCCGACGCCGAGGGGGTCGCCGCGGAGCTCGGGGTCCACGGCGTCGACACGCTCGCGGTCGTCGATCACACCGACCTCGACGGCTACGCGCCGGAGGCGTACGCCGAAGCGATCGTCCAGTACGCCGAGGAGTCGGGGGCCGGAACCGTGATCGCGCCCGGAACCGACCGCGGGGCCGAGACGCAGTCGCACGTCGCCGCGAAGCTCGACGAGACGATGGCCGCGGAGGTCACCGACGTCGAGGTCGGTGACACCTACGAGATCACCCGACAGCGGTGGGGCGGGACGCTGATCGAGCACGCCGAACTCCACGCCGACACCCACCTCCTGACCGTCGCCGCGAACGAGCTGTCGGCCGCCGAGACCGGCGGCGACCCCGCTGAGGCGACGGCGTTCACCCCCGACCTCGACCCGGCGGACCTTCGGGTCACGCTCGACCGCGTCGAGGAGTCCGACGCCGACGGCATCCCGCTGGGGGAGGCTCGCGTGGTGGTCTCCGGCGGCCGCGGCACCGACGGCGACTTCTCGGAGATCGAGGCGCTGGCCGAACGCGTCCCGAACGCCGCGGTCGGCTCCTCGCGGGCGGCGGTCAACGAGGGGTGGCGCCCCCACGACGACCAGATCGGTCAGACGGGCAACAAGATCGCCCCCGAGCTCTACGTCCCCTGCGGGATCAGCGGCGCCGTCCAGCACATGGTCGGGTGTAAGGGCGCCGAGAACGTCCTCGCGATCAACACCGACCCCGAGGCGGCGATCATGCAGAAGGCCGACTACGCGATCGTGGCGGACCTCCACGAGACCGCCCCCGCGCTGGCCGACGAGCTCGAAGCCCGCGGGCACGCCGACTGAACCACGGTCCGGAGGGGTCGCGGGGGGCGCCCGAGACCCGGCCGGTACGGGGACGTGGTTTTAACTACGTGTGAGAACGTCTGCCGGTGTGAGTACCAGTTCGGAGACGGTTCGCGTCCTCCACGTGGACGACGAGCCGGGGTTTTCGGAACTGACCGCGGAGTTCCTCGAACGGCAGGACGACCGGTTCGTCGTCGAGACCGCGACCGACGCCGCCGAGGGGCGGGACCGGCTCGCCGCCGCCGAGTTCGACTGCGTCGTGTCCGACTACGAGATGCCCGGGACGGACGGCATCGGGTTCCTGTCCGCGGTCCGGGAGACGCATCCCGACCTCCCGTTCATCCTGTTCACCGGCAAGGGGAGCGAGGGGATCGCCAGCGACGCGATCTCCGCCGGCGTCACCGACTACCTCCGGAAGAGGTCGGGGACCGACCAGTACGAGCTCCTGGCCAACCGGATCACGAACGCCGTGCGTCAGGTCCGGGCCGAGCGGCGGCTCGAAGCCGAGCGCCGGCGGTTCCAGGCCCTCTTCGAGAACCTCTCGCAGGCGGTCGTGGAGGTGGAGTGGGACGGGTCGACGCCGGTCGTAGAACAGGTCAACGCCGAGTTCACCGAGGTGTTCGGGTACGACGCCGACGAGGTCGTCGGGGAGTCTCTCGACGAGTGCGTCGTCCCCGAGGCCGAAGCCGACGGGGTGTCCGAGCTCAACCGCCGGATTCGCGAGGAGGGGCTCTACTCCGAGGAGGTCACCCGCATGACCGCCGACGGCACCCGGCGGTTCCTCCTCCAGACCGCGACCTACGGCGACGGGACGGGCGCGTTCGCGGTGTACATCGACGTCACCGAGCGCATCCGCCGGGA
>CAZIQT010000030.1:0-18295 GCA_964541645.1 uncultured Halobellus sp.
GACGGCGACGCGATCTCTCACCCCGAGGTCGACCCCGCGTGGGCGGCCTACGAGGAGTTGGCGGCCGCGAGCGCCGGCGACCGCACGGAGTGACCTCCTGGGCGGCTGGCGGTCCGTGGCACCCTCCCCCGGTCACGGGTCACGGAGGAGTTCCACCGTGATCCGGTTTCCGTCCCCGTCGGCGGCGTCCACGGTGATCTCGCCGTCGGAGAGGTCGACGGCCCAGTACGCGAGCCACAGCCCCAGCCCCGTACTGTGGTAGATGTCGGTCATGGCGTGCCCGCCCGTGAGCACCTGCGCTTCGACCCCCGGGATCGGCGGGGCGTCGTCCTCGACGACCAGCGTCGCTCGCTCCTCGTTCGACCGCACGGTGACGTGCACCACGGGCCGCTCGTTTCGACTGTGGGCGATCGCGTTCTCGAGGAGTTCGACGACGGCGAGCCCGACCTGATCCGACGCGTAGGCCGATCCCGCGTCCGTCAGCGAGACCTCGATCGACGCCTCGGGGTAGCGGTCCCGGACGGTCTCCACGGCGTCGACCACGATCCCGTAGAGGTCGATGCGCTCGGTGCCGGGGTCGCCCGTCAGGAGGTCGATTATGTGCCGCTCCTTTTCGGCGCTCGCGAGCAGATCCTCGCCGGTCCGCCGGATCACTCGCGCCTTGTCGTCGACCTCCGGCGCCGCGTCCCGGATGAGCTCGACGTTCCCCAGGATCGTGTTCATGTCGTTCCGGATGTTGTGCCTGAGGAGATTGTCCATCACGTAGAGTTGTCGCTCGCGGCGATACCGGTCGGTGATGTCGCGGCTGAACCCGCTGATCCGGACGACCTCGCCGTCCTCGACGATCGGCGTCGCCTGCGCCCAGACCCACACCCGATAGTCTTTGATCGGGTTCACTCGGTACTCCAGATCGACCGACTCCCCCGCGGAGAGCTGCTCCATCGCCTCCTCGACCGCCGGCACGTCGTCGGGGTGGATCGCGTCCAGAAACGCCGACGGGTCAGCCCGCACCGCCTCCACCGGCTGTCCCATGACCGCCTCGTACGCCGGGTTGACGAACAGGAGCTCCGACCACTCGCCGTCGAACATCCAGAGCACGTCGCCGGTGGTCGAGGTGAGCTCCTCTAGACGACGTGTGATCTCCCGTCGTTCGCGCTGGGCCTCCACCCGGTCGGTCACGTCCCGGGAGCTCACGACGTAGCCGTCGAGGTCCTCGTCGGTCGCGTTCGACGTCCGACACTCGAGCCGGACCCACGAGCCGTCCTTCGTCTCGTACCGGAGCTCGGCGGTACTGACGACGAACGCGTCCGAGCCGACGGTCTCCTCGAACATCGCCCGCGCCTCCTCGCGGTCCTCGGGGTGGACGTACTCGAAGACGTTCTCCCCGACGAGTTCCTCGGGGTCCCACCCCAGGATTCGCTCCGCGGCGGCGTTGGCGTACCGGTAGTGGCCGTTCTCGTCGAGCAAACTGATCTTGTCCCGCGCGTGATCCAAGAGGACGCCCAGCGAGGCGGAGCGGACCATCCACCCGGCGTTACTGTTGCCGGGCTGAAAAAATCACACACCGATCACGGTATCGGGACGCCGACCCGCTCCGCCGTCGCCCGTTCACAGCCTCGAATCGTCCACACCTTTACCGATCAAGGTGTCGCACGAGGGACATACGAGGAACGGGACGAAGCCGCTCGCCGCGCTACCCTCGAATCTGTGCTTGTGAACGAATTCGGAAATGTCGTGGCCTCTCCCACAAGACGGGCATTTTGGCATGATATTTTACCACCTCACCCGCTCGCTCCTACCCTCGGTATCATAACTCTTCGGCGTATTCGCGATCTTCCGGTCCGGCTTGCGGTCGCTTCCCGTCGAGCTCGATTTGCCACCCGTCTAACACTTTCGGGTCCTCGATCGCGTTCGTGAGCGTGGTTCTGACGTCGAGAACGTCGACGCCGTAGTAGTCGCCGGGGACGCCGCGGAGATACTGTAGTGCGGTCCGGAACAGCGACCGCATTCCGCCGTCGTCCTCGAAGTCGACGTGTTTGTACGCCCCCGCCGCCACCTGGACCATTCCGTGGAGGAAGGCGCTCTCGACGCTCCCCCGCCCGTAGTTGTACCACTCGTCTTCGAAGCAGTCGTGGGACTCGTGGTAGTCGCCGGCGTTGTACAGCCGGACGCCGTGGACCGTCGCGCGCCGCAGCGTCCCGTGCTCCCAGCCGTTCGACGCCGCACGCGTGGGGTCCCAGCCGGCGGGCTCGCCTCCGGTCGGCGGTCCGACGCCGTCGTCGCGGGTGTGGTCGGCCATACTCCTGCGTTCGCGGCCACAAGTAAAGAGATTTCAGCCTCCGTCGTCTGGGTCGGGTAATGCGAATCTACGAGCTCGGGGACGGCACCCCCGAGGTTTCAGTCGTCGGCGCGATCCACGGGGACGAACCCTGTGGCGAGCGCGCGATCGAGCGGTTCGTCGAGGAGGCGCCGGCGGTCGAGCGACCGGTCAAGCTGATCGTGGCCAACGAGGCGGCGCTCGACGCCGGCGTCCGGTACCTCGACGCGGACCTCAACCGCGCGTTTCCCGGCGACCCGGACGCCGACTCCCACGAGGGCCGGCTGGCGCACGATCTGGCGCGGGAGATCCGCGGGACCACGGTGCTGTCGCTGCACTCGACGCAGTCGTACGCCGAACCGTTCGCCCTCGTCGACGAGGTCGACGCGGTGGCGCGGTCGATCTGCCCGCATCTCCCGATCGAGTATCTCGTCGAGACCGGGCGGTTCTCCGAGGGCCGGCTGATCGAACACGCCCACACCGTCGAAGTCGAGTGCGGGCTCCAGGGCAGCGAGGAGGCGGCCACCAACGCCTACTGGATTCTCCGGGCGTTCCTCTCGGCCGCCGGGGTGTTGCCCGCGCCGGTCGCGGGGGACGTCGAGCCACCGCTGTCGCTCCGGCGGCGCGACGCCGACGAGGTGGTGGTGTTCAGGCTCTTAGACCGGATCCCGAAGCGTCCCGCCGAGGAGTACCGGGTGTTCGTCGACAACTTCCAGCGGGTGGCGCCGGGCGACCAGGTGGCAACCGCCGACGGCGACGCCTACAGCGCCGAGTCCGAGTTCTACCCGGTGTTGCTCTCGGCGAACGGCTACGACGACGTGTTCGGGTACGCCGCCGACCGGGTCGGCACGCTGGCGTAGCACCGGGGCGCGTGCGTCCGTTTTTCCGCGGCTACAGGTTCAATTCCACTTCTACCAGCACGTACGCTTCCCCGGAATCCGGAGAGGTCCACACGACGCGGAGCGTCTCCCCGGACTGGAACTCGTCACTCCCAGCATCGGCATCAGCGTCGTCCTCCAGCACAAGCCGGTCGCCTGCGACGAGTGTGTCGCTCGACCAGCGCAGATTGTTATCCCCTGCCCCGTCGTAATTCGCCGGCTCGGCGTAGGCTGCCGGCCCTGTCTTACTCGGGTCGAAAATCAGCTCTCCATTCAGCTTCACTTGCACCTGACTCGCTTGCAGCCGTTCCCCCTGCGTATATGTGATGTTAATGAAATTAGTCGTTGAATCCGGTCCCGGATCCGCGAGACTTGGACAGGAACCACACGTTTCAACGTCGAACACCGCCTCGGGGGCTGGTTCGTTCACTTGGTCTCCCTCAGCGAACGCGAATACCGCAACAACTCCTGCAAGAAGAACGGTAATAGCCACCAACAGAACGACGCCAAGAGCCGATGTAGCGGCGCGGGTCTCCTTCACGCATTCTTGAAGAGTGGTCTGACGGATTATCTCTATCGGTACTACTGTACGGAGAGGATGTGCATCGCTTACGATGCGTGATTGATACTGTCGGCTATCGTCGCGTGAAGTGTTTCGACACCCACGGATGTCGAAAATCTTCGCGTAGTCATAGCCAACAGTATGAGAACCTATCCCATCGATGCTGAATTCACCCTTCGTATCCGGCACCCCGGCCCTGACTGACGTTGAGTACGTCCCGACCCGATACAACACGGTGTCGACAGCGCCTCGCTCGGGCGTGGGCGACGACGTCCCCGACCGCCTCACTCCTCGGGCGGCGTCAACTCGACGAGGGTCAGGTCGCGGTCGAGGTAACAGAACTCGTGTGGGGGGTCGCCCCGAATCTCGCTGATCCGGTACTCCGCGTCGAACGCCGCGCCGTCGGGGACGCAGAACTCGTGGCTCGGACACTCGGTGTGGGGACACGGCCCCGGGAGTTGGACCTTGCTCCCGGCGTAGGCCCCCTTCGAGGCGACGTTCGCCGGCACCGCCGCGGGTTCGACCTCGACGGCGCGCACGCCGGTGTCGTGGACCGCACAGTCGAGGAGCTGGCCGTGCTCCCGGACCGACGTCACCTCGTACCGGACCCCCTCGTCGAGGTTCAGACACTGCTGTCGGTAGGGGCAGCCCTCACACGCCGTCGACTCGCCCCGGTAGACGAACTCCGTCCCGGGGGTCGCGAGCCGGTCGCCGATGAGCGTGACGTTGGCCATCTGTATCGGTCTTCTCGGTCCGCAGGGATAACAGTACTGTCGGCCGATCAACCGCACACCGCCCGCCGATCGGAGCCGTAATCTTATATGTCCATTCTTCGAGGCGTGGGGTATGGACGAAGAGACCATCCACGAGTCAGAGCGGAAACGCAGTCGACGCGGGATCGCGTCGTACTTCCGACGACTGGCACGTGCGCTGGGCCGCGGCGAACGCGTCCCGGTCGACGAGGAGCAGACGGTCACGGTCGACCCGCCGGCCGACACCGACCTCGAAGTCGACGTCGAGCGCGAGGGCGACACGGTCAGCGTGGAGATCGAGATGGAGTGGGAGGAGGAAGACGGCGACGTCGAGACCGAGGTCGTCGCCAGCAAGGCCACCTTCGAGGTCTACGAGGACAACGCCGAACAGTGGCGGTGGCGGCTCAAACACCGCAACGGCAACGTCATCGCCGACTCCAGCGAGGGGTACGCCTCGAAACAGAAGGCGAAACAGGGGCTCGACAGCGTCCGGTCGAACGCCCCCGGCGCGTACGTCGAGGACCACTCGACGGACGACCCCGAGCCCGACGCCACGGCGGGCGGCAGCGACGCGACCTTCGAAATATTCGAGGACAGCGGCGGGAAGTGGCGGTGGCGGCTCCGCCACGACAACGGCAACATCATCGGCGACGGCGGCCAGGGGTACGCCTCCAAACAGAAGTGTAAACAGGGACTCGACAGCGTGCGGCGGAACGTCCCCGGCGCGCCGGTCGAGGACCGGTAGCCGCGCCCGCCGCACCCCCGCCTGCCCGGCGGCGGCACCCCAACGATCCGGCTCGGACTCACGTGCCAGTCACGACTCCGGCTCGGACCGTCGGAGGTGGAACGGCAGGAAGAACAGGTACGCACCCAGGTTGAGCGCGCCGCCGATCATCAGCGTCAGCGGGACCCCGATGACGGCCGCCCCGACGGGACCGGGCGCCCCGGCGTCGAGGTCGACGACCGCCGAGGCGATCCCGGCGACCACGACCCCAACGACGACCACCACCGTCATCACCTTGCTCCCGCCGACCAGGCGGTCACGCTCGGACAGGGTCGAGGGACCCAAGAACAGCCGCGGGCCGACGTAGAGGCTCGCGACGATCACGAACAGGAACGGGAACGAGACGAGGTTCGACAGGACCAGGCCGCCGTTCCCGGTGGTCACCCCGAGGAAGAACGTACAGACGACCGTGGCCGTGGCGATCGCCGCCGCGCCGTAGTCCCGCACCGCCCCGTCGAGGGCCGACACGGTGAACGCCGACGGCTTCCGCACCGTCCCGACGGCGAGGACCGACCCGGCCGCCGCAACGGCGACCGCTCCGGGGGTCGTGTCGACCGCCGTGATCCCGCCGCGTACGGCGCTGTCTCCCTGTCCGGTCAGCAGCAACGCCGCGGCGGCGAACAGCAGTCCGGCGGGCAGCAGGAACAGCGGCACCCGGGGTGGATCGAGTGGGTCCGCCGCGTCGGCGTCCCCCAACTGTCGGGCCCGCAGCCGCTTACACAGCCGGAACTCGTAGACGACCGTGTATCCCCCGCCGACCGCCAGGCAGGTCACGAGCACCGCGAGCCCCGCCGGCTGTCGCGCGAGGACGGTCCCGAAGTCCACCGCCTTGATCACGGCCGCCGCGACGACGGCGATCCACGCCAGGGGTGCCAGCACGTAGACCACCTGGAACAGATCCTCCAGCTCCCCCCACACTGCGAGCGTCGCCCCGACGAGCCCCTTCACCACGTCCTCCCGTGCCGACATGTAGGCGCCGCCCCCGACCGCGACCGTTCCGAGAACCAGCAGGAAGTCGGCGAGTTGGAGCCCCACGACGACGAGCTCCGGGAGCGGGAACAGGAGGGCGACCGACGCGAGCACGGTGCCGAGGACGACGACCGCGAGCAGGTACCGATCGGCGGTGATCCCTGTGGGGTCCGGCCTCGTGGGCGGCCGGTACAGCAGCGACCGTTCCGCCGCCAGCCGATCCAGCGGCGTCCGGCCGAGCCACCGCACGCCCGCGTACCCCAGGAGGATGCCGACGAGAAGCGCCCCCGCCTCGACCGGCTGGACCAGAAGCCGGGCGGTGAACACGTCGGTTTCGAGCACCGGCCCTTCGGCCCACGCCACCCACCCTTCGAGCGTGAGCCCCACCGCGACGCTCCCGGTCGCGACGAGCGCCCGGTTCGCGATCCCTTCGGTCCAGTCGGGGCCGGCCTGCCTCGGGAAGAGCACCGGGGTGAGTTGGAACACCACCATCCACAGCAGCAGCCACCCGTACACCCACACCACCGTACTCAGATCGAACAGATACCGGCTCAACAGCCCGGCGCCGGCCGACACCGCCGCGGCCGACCCCTCCCCGAGAAGCTCCGCGATCGCCCGAAGCAGCAGGTCGATGCTGAGCGCGCCGAAGAGCGCCTTCGTCCACCGGCTCATACGGCCGAGTTGTCACCAGCGATGAATAAAACTGACCGCCGGCGTGGGGGTTCATCGCGCCGCCGGTCGGGACCCCGCGGCCCGGCCCGCGCGTCACAGATCGCTCCACGCGCCGTAGAACCGCTGGAGCGCGGTGAGGTGGCCCACCACGGCGAAGAAGCCGAGTAGCCACCCGACGACCCCCAGCCCGGCGACCCGGGTCGGCACCGCCGGCACCGCGAGCGCGAGGGCGGCGACGACGCCGCCGATCCCGACGATCGCGAGTCGGTCGGCGCGGCCCACCAGCCCGCCGTACTCCCGCCCCAGCCCCACCGCCTGGATCTGCGTGCCGAGGTAGGAGGTCATGAGCACGCCCGTGACTGCCGCCAGCCCGAGCGCGTAAGCGTCGGCCCCCGCCGCGAGCCCGACGAGCATCGCGATGTCGGCGTAGCGGTCGAGGACGTGATCCAGCAGGTCGCCGCCGTCGCCGTCGACGCCCTGCGCCCGCGCCAGAGCGCCGTCGACGAGGTCCAGCCACCCGTTCGCGAGCACGAACGCCGCGCCCGACACGTACCACACGGGGGTCGCGAGCGCGAAGGCACCCCCCGCGGCGACCGCGAACCCGAACGCCACCACGCTCACGCCGTCGGGGGTCAGCCCCAACCGGTCGGCGGCGGCGACGAACGGCCCGAGCAGCCGGTCGGCGAGGTTGCGGTACTGGTCTAACGTCACAGATACTGGATGAAGTCGACGACGCCGACCCGGGGGTCGGTCTCGCCGTCGATCGCGTCGACGACGTCGTCAGCCACCGCCTCGGGCGTGCGGTCGGTGGTGTCGATCTCCCACACCGACCCCGCGCCGTGGCGGTCGACCGCCGACGCGAGCACGGTATCGAGCGCCTCGCTCTCGGCGTTCTCCGCGATCGACGCCGCCGACTCCCCGCGGTCCCGAAGCCGGGGTTTCAGCGACTCGGGGTGACACCGGAGCACGATCGCCCGGTCGGCGTCGAGCAGGTGCGCGAGGTGCGATTCGACTATGAGGTCGCCGCCGTCGGACGCCCGGCGGTCGGCGAGCCACGACTCGACGGCGTCGAGGTCCGCGATCAGCGAGTCGCGTTCGACGTCGCGCTCGGAGAACAACCCCGCTTCCCGGATCGCGTCGTTGAGGTGGACCACGTCGAACGCCAGCCGATCGGCGACGCGGGCCGCGACGGTAGTCTTCCCGGTGCCGGGGGTGCCGGTGAGCGCGACGGTCGTCACGGGCTCGACGCCTCCGGTCGGATCTCCGAGACGACCGCGTTGATCGTCTCGACGGCCGCCTCGGTCTCCTCGCGGGTGCCGCACGACACCCGAACGCACTCCGGCAGCCCGAAGCTCGCGGTGTCGCGCACGATCACGCCTTGCCGCTGGCACGCCGCCGCGACGGCCTCCCCGTCGCCGACGTCGCACAGCACGAAGTTCCCGCCCGAGGGCCAGGTGGGGACGTCCAGGTGCTCGCGGTAGTACGCCCGCGCCCACCGCGCGGTCTCGATCGACAACTCGAGGTGGTCGTCGTCGTCGAGCGCGGCGAGGGCCGCCCGGCACGCCACCTCGTTGGCGGCGAAGGGGGTGTTCACCTTGGCGTAGGCGTCGGCCCACGCGGCGGGCACCGCGGCGTAGCCCACCCGGAGCCCAGCCAGCCCGTAGGCCTTCGAGAACGTCCGGAGGACCGCGACGTTGTCGTACTCGTCGAGGAGGTGGATCGCCGAGGGATCCTCGGCGTACTCGCCGTAGGCCTCGTCCACCGCCACGAGGGTGTGGTCGTCGACCCCCTCGGCGAGCGCCCGGAGCTCCGCGGGGGGAACCGTCGACCCCGTGGGGTTGTGGGGCGTCGTGACGTGGACCATCCGCTCGCCCTCGTACACATCGAGAATGTCGGCGGCGGTCTGTTCGAACCCGTCGGCCTTCCGGACCGGGTAGGTCGTCACCTCGCCGTGGTGGTACCGCGTCGACATCGGGTAATACGAGAAGCCGGGGTCGGGGATGAGCACCTCGTCGCCGGGCTCCAGCATCGCCCGCGAGAGGTAGTCGATCCCGCCGTCGGCGCCGGGGCTGACCCACACCTGCTCGGGATCGAGCCCCCACTGCTCGGCGATCCGGGCGGTGAGGTCGGTGTGGGAGGCCTTCGGGTAGACGTTGACCGTCGACGCGGTGGCCTCGATCGCCTCGACGGCGGCGGGGCTGGGCCCGTGTGGGTTCTCGTTCGAGGAGAGTTTGATCAGTCCCTCGGGGTCGACCCCGAGGTCGCGGGCCACCTCCTCGGCCCCCCGGCCGGGTACGTACGCCTCGTGTTCGGAGAGGTCCCTCGGTTGCATACCAGTACCCAGTCGCCCGCGGGTCTTGAAGGGTGCGTCTCGGAGTACGGTTCCGACACCGACACCGGCCGCCGGTGGCTGTTCGGCCGGCGACCGCCGCGTTCGGGCTCGCCGCTCACCGCAACGACCGAAGCGTCGACAGCAGCGTCGGCGACGACTCCTCGAACCGCCGGAGCTGCGCCGCCCCGGTGAACGCGTACCGACCGACCAGCAGGCTCGTGGTCATGCTCGTCAACCCGCCGGCGGCGAAGACCATCCCCATGATCACGAACTGGTACTGGGCGGCGTAGATGGGGTTGGCGCCGCCGAGGATCATCCCCGCCATCATGCCGGGGATGTAGACCAGTCCGAGGGTCCGCATCGCGTCGACCACCGGGATGAGCGACGCCCGCACCGACTCGGTGACGTGTTCCGACACTGCAGCCCCCGGCGGCACGCCGATCGCGAGCAGCGCCTCGATCTCCCCGCGGTTCGACTCGATCTCGCTTTTGAACCGGTCCAGCGCCAGCGAGTTCGTCTTCATCGCGTTCGCGATGATCATCCCCCCCACCGGAACGAGGTTCCGGACCGTCGACTCGATGGCGCCCGCGGCGAGCATCGCCAGGATCACCACCGCGGATCCGAGCCCGATCGCGGTCAGCGACACCCTGAACGCCCGCGGCACCCCGTCGCCGCGTTTCCGTGACTCCCACGCCGCGTACCCGATCATCGCCGCCAGCACCACCCCCGAGAACGGAAGCGGGATCGAGAATAACACGCCGATGAGCGCCCCCATCGCGAGCACCTGGACGAACCCGCGGGCGAACGACCCGCCGAGCTCCCGTTCCAGATCCAGGTTCCGGACGTGCGACAGCCCCAGCACGACCGCGGCGAGCGCGGTGGCGGCGGCGACCTGCGCCAGCCCCTTGATCAAGACCGGATCCCGGAGCTGCGGTGGGAGGTCGACGGCGGTCACGCCAGCACCTCCCGCGGGGTGCCCGCCGCCTCCACCCGCCCGTCGACGAACCGGACCACCCGGTCGGCGATCCGGTCGACCTGCGCTTGGTCGTGGGTGACCAACACGACCGTCCGTTCGGCGTCCGCGAGCAGGTCGGTCAGAAGCGCCTCGATCCCCGCCTGGGCGTCGGGGTCGAGGCTGGCGGTCGGCTCGTCGAGCAGTAGCACTTCCGGGTCGACGACGAGGGTTCGGGCGATCGCGACGCGCTGGGCCTCGCCGCCGGAGAGGTCGGCGACCGCACGGTCGGCGTAGCCGCCCAGATCCACCCGCTCCAGCAGCGTGCGGACGCGCCCCGGTTCGACCGACTCCCCGCGGAGCCGCGGCCCGATCGTGACGTTCTCCCGGACCGTCCCGTCGCGGAGCGCCGGGTTCTGCGGCACTAACCCGACGCGGGTCCGGAGCACGGTCGGCTCGATCGTCCGGTAGTCGGCACCGTCGAGGGAGACCGTCCCCCCGGTCGGTTCGTCGAGCCGACACAGCAGTCGGAGCAGGGTGGACTTCCCCGCGCCCGACGGCCCGACGACGGTGAGCGTCTCGCCGGCCGCGACGGCGAGGTCGACGCCGTCGACGATCGTCGTGCCGTCGAGGGTCAAGGAGAGACGGTCGGTCGAGAGCTTCGGCGTCGGAGTACACATTTGTCGGTACCGGGGCTACGCGTGAGTCCCGCCTGAGTGTTGTGGTGGGCCCGACCCCGGCTACACCGACGCCGCCATCGACTCCGCGACCCGGAGCGCGAGCGCGGCGATGGTGAGCGTGGGGTTCATCGCGCCGCCGGTCGGGAACACCGACGAGCCCACGATCCGGAGGTTCCGGAGGTCGTGGGCGCGGCACTCGGCGTCGACCACGCTGGCGTCGGGGTCGGTCCCCATCCGCGTGGTGCCCATCTGGTGGTACGCCGGCCCGGTGGCGTCGGGGCCGACGGTCCACTCGACGTCGACGCCGAGTTCCTCGAGGACCGCGCGCTGGATCCCGTTGGCCCGCCGGATCGCCGCCCGGGTCCGCTCCGACAGCGACCACTCGACGTGGGGGACTGGGTTGCCGTGGTCGTCACGGACATCGGGGTTCAGCGTCACCCGGTTGTCGGCGTCGGGGAGCTGCTCGACCAGCCCGCCCATCGCGACGTGGGTGCCGTACGACTCGTCGAGCCGCTCTGCGAGGTCGTCGCCCCACGTGTCGGCGCTCAGCGCCTCGATCACCGGCGAGGGGCCGGCGTAGTTGAGGAACTCCAGTTTCATCCCCTCCACGGGGTCGGAATCGTCGTAGAACTGGTGGGTCTCGCTGGTGTTGAACCCGACGTGGTTCTGGCGGGTGGGCTCGTCGAGCCGGCCGCCGGCGCCGGCGAAGAGGTGGTCCATGAAGAACCGTCCGACCGCCCCCGAGGAGTTCGCGAGCCCGTCGGGATACGCCTCCGACGCCGACAGCAGCAGCAGCCGGGCGTTCTCGACCCCGCCCGCGGCGACCACGAACCGGTCGGCGCTCTGGCGGTGGTCGGTCCCGTCGGGAGTGGCGTACACCGCGGCCTCCACCGCTTCGCCCGCGCCGTCGTGGACGAGCCGCTGGACCGGGGCGCGGTCGACCACGCGGGCGCCCGCCTCGACCGCCTTCGACACGTGGGACTCGGCGGTGTACTTCGCGCCGGAGGGACAGACCGGCCGGCACGTCCCGAACCCCTGACACGACGCGCGGCCGTCGTAGGGTTCGGAGTTGCGGGCGTTCGGGACCGAGTGCATGTCGATCCCGAGGCGCTCACACGCCGGTGCGAACAGCGAATCCGAGTGGGAGGGCGGAAACGCCGGCAGCGGGAACGGCTCCTCCCGCGGCGGGGCGTAGGGGTTGTCCGCGGCGCCGGCGACCCCGAACGCCCGCTCGGCGGCGGCGTAGTACGGCCGGAGGTCGGCGTAGTCGATCGGCCAGTCGATCCCGATGCCGTGTCTCGATTCGAGCTCGAAGTCCCGCTCGTGGAGCCGCATCACCATCCCCTGCCAGTGGAGGGTCGACCCGCCGACGCCCTTCACCCGGGCGGCGTTCAGCGGGTACCCCCGGCCGGAGTCGGTGTAGGCGTCCCGCGGCCCACCCATCTCCCAGGGGTCGCCCATCCCCGGCCGGATGTGCCGTTCCTGCTGACGCCCCCGCTCGGCGAGGTCGAACCGGGGGCCGGCCTCCAGGACGACCACTTCGGCGCCGGCCTCGGCGAGCCGGTGGGCCACCAGGGCGCCGGCGGGTCCGGCGCCGACCACGCAGACGTCGGCGCCCGTCGAGGGCGTGCGGTCGACGCCGTCCCCGACCCCGCCGTCGTCTCCGCTCGCGCTCATCCGTCGCCTCCCGACCCCTCGGCCGGCGGCACCGACGACCGCCGGTAGCTCTCGATCCCGCCGGGGTGCCCGATGGGGTTCTCGATCCCCACCAGCCGGCCACCCGTCGGCGACGAGTAAAACGCGAACAGCAGGTCGTTCACCAGGTAGAAGCGGATCCGGTCGGAGATCGGGCCCTCCGGGTCGGGGTCGGCGGTCTCGACGCCCAGGTCGCGGAGGATCCGGTCCCGGACCTCGGCGTCGAGGTCGGCGTACGGCGCGTCGTGCCAGTCGCGGGCGACGGCGTCGAGCTGGGCGGCGGCCTCGCGGAGGCCTTCGCGGTACGCCGGGCGGTCCGCGACGCGGCCGACGACGTAGCTGTCGACGAACGCCCGGCGGTTGTCGACGCCGTCGGGGTAGACCACGTCCGCGACCGCCTCCAGGAGGTCCAGCAGGGCCGTCGACAGCGACACCTCGGCGTCGCCATCGCCGTCGGCGTCCTCGGAGCCGGCGCCCGCCACGTCGTCGGCCCGCGGCGGGTCGAACCGGGCGGCGACCACCCCGCCGCCGACCGTCGCGCCGGCGGCCGACAGCGCCGCCAGCGCGTCGCGCCGTGTCAGTTCCACGCCGACGGATTAGGGTGACCTAAACTTATGCGTTACCCTTCGACGCCGCCGTTTCGTCCCGCCACGACGCCGGCTCCGGAGCGTATGCGGCGTGTGAGAACGGGACGAAGTTTCAAGACGACAGCCGGCGTACGGCCGAGCGGAGGCCGCTCCGACTATGAATATTACTGATATCGCCACTCCTGATTTCGTCGCCGTCGACGCCGGCAAACGCCTGGGCAAGATTCGCGCCATCTTCGAGCGCGAGAACCCCCGCGGGATCGTCGTGACCGACGACGGCGACTACGCCGGCGTCATCGGGGAGAAACAGCTCGTGCGCTCCCGGATGGAGGACGACACGAAAGCCTCCGTCGTGATGAAGTCCGCCCCCCGGCTCGACCGGCACGAGGACCTCCGGGAGGCCGCCCGGATGCTCGTGGAGGGCGACGTGAAGGTCGCGCCCGTCTTCGAGGGCGAGACGCTCTACGGCGTCGTCAGTACCGACGACATCCTCCGCGCGGTTCTCGACAACCTCACCGCCGTCACGGTCGAGGACGTCATGACGACCGACGTGATCAGCGTGGGTGAGCAGGCCCGCGTGGGGCAGGTCATCAACAAGCTCCGCGAGCACGGCATCTCCCGGCTTCCGGTCGTCGACGAGGATTCCGGGTCGCTGGTCGGCATCGTGACCACCCACGACCTCGTCGAGTTCGTGGTCAGGGACGACAACCGACAGGGGCGCGGCGACCGGCGCGGCGACCTCGACCGGATGTTGGATCTGCCCGTCTACGACCTGATGTCGGACCCGGTCGTGACCGCGGTCCCGACCGAGACCGCCGACGTCGCCGTCGAGCGCATGTTCGACAACGACGTCTCCGGGCTCGTGGTGACCCCCGAAGAGACCGACCGGCGGGTCCACGGGGTCGTCACCAAGACCGACGTGCTTCGGGCGCTCACGTTCACCGAGGAGGAGCGGATGGACGTCCAGATCACGAACGTCCGGCTGCTGGAGACGCTCACCCGCGAGGAGGTCATAGAGTCGATCACCACGGTGGTCGACAAATACCAGAAGATGCAGGTGCTCCACGCCCACGTGCGGTTCCACGAGCACAAGGAGAAGCTCCGGGGGACGCCGCTGATGCAGTGTCAGATCCGGCTCCGGACCAACCGCGGCCAGATCGGCGGCAGCGGCGAGGGGTACGGCGCCGAACACGCGTTCCACGTCGCCCTCGACAAGCTCGAACGCAACGTGCTCGAAGTCAAGGGCATCAACGCCGACGAGAAACAGCGCGGCCAGCTCCTCCGGAAGCTCGGCGAGCTGTAGCGCCCGACCGCCGGGGGGTCGCCCCGCCCGGCCGCTACCGTTCGACGTCCGCCAGCCCGTCGCCGGTGATCTCGAAGGTCGCCGTGTCGCCGGCGGGCTTCGAGCGATGTTTCTCCAGCGTCGCCCGCCGGTTCCCGCCGCGGAACCGGTCGACGCGGAGCACCACGCCCGTCCAGTGGTTGAGGGTGTGGCCGCCGAGCGCCGTCGCCCGGTCGGACTCGGGGTCGGTGAACACCTGGTTGGTGATCACGACCGCGAGGTCGTGTTTCCGCGCGAGCGACAGCAGGTGGGTGACCTGTTTCGCGACCCGCCGGAGCGAGTCGCCGGCGTCGGCGTCACCGACCCGCTCCAGCCGGTAGAACCCCGTCGCGCTGTCGAGGACGATCAGCTCCGCGCGCTCGGCGAACTCCGCGGCGTCGCGGACCGCCTCCTCCTGCGCCCCGAAGTCGTGGGCGTCGGAGACGATCAGCCGCGAGGTCACGTCGTCGAGCGACTGGGCATCGCCCGCGGCGGCCGCCGCGAGCTGTCGGAACCGGTCGGGCGAGAGCCCCTCGGTGTCGATGTAGACCGCGGTCCCGCCGCCGGCGGCGACGTGGACCGCCGCCGAGAGCGCCAGGTTGGTCTTGCCGGCCGCTGGCGGCCCGTAGAGTTGGGTCACGGTCCCACGCTCGAACCCGCCCCCCAGCAGGTCGTCGAGCGACTGACACCCCGTGGTGAGTGCGTCGGACACGGCGTAGCGTCCGTCGGCTCCGGCGAAAAACCCCCCGATCCCGCGTCCCGCGCGTCGGGAGGTCGAGGCCCGCGGTCCACAGGTCGCGGCTCGTCGCCGACGACCCGCGGCCCGTCCGGAGGTTTATGACGGATCACGCGGCCACCGGCGGTGTGCGGTGACTTTCGCCCCGCGCCGGGCTGCGGGTGTCCGGCACGTCGGCGCGGGGACCGCGGCGTGCCGGCTGCTCGCCATCCTCGCGGCCCCCTGAGCCGTCGGCCCGACGCCACGGAGGCTCTTTGTACCCCGAGCCCGCACCCTCTCCCAGTGATCGTCGTCGCGACCGAGGACTTCGAGGTGTACCACGACGTGGTGGCGGAGCTGCGGGACCGCGGCGTGACGTTCACAACCCGGGAGCCGGGCGCGGACCTCCCCGACGGAACCGGGGTCGTGATCCGTGCCGCCGACGAGGACGACCCGCTCCCGGCTGACGTCGCCGGGGTCACGGCCGCGGGCGACGCCCGCCGAGCGGTCGAGGAGGCGGTCGCGGTCCTCCGCGGCGACGAAGGGCGCACCATCGTCGGCGTCGACCCCGGCCCCCGGCCCGGGATCGCGGTGCTCGCCGGCGGCACCGTCCTCGCGGCGTTTCAGGTCCCGCTCGCGGAGGCAGCGGCCGTCATCCGACGGGAGACCGCCGACGCGCCCGACCCGCTCGTCCGGGTCGGCGACGGCGCGCGGCTGCAGAGCGCCCAGCTCGTCAACGACCTCGACGACCGCACGGTCGAACTCGTCGACGAGACCGGCACGACGCCGTCTCTCGGGACCGGCGCCCGCGGGATGGGCGACGTGCTCGCGGCAGTCAACGTCGCGCGACGGTCGGGGGAGGTCACCGACTCCCGGGAGATCGAACCCACGGCGGGGGAACTCCAGCGAATCAAGGACCGCTCACGGGAGGCCTCCGAGAACGGCCGCACCATCGACGAGGCGCTGGCGCGGCGGGTCGCCGTGGGCGAGCTCACCGTGGGGGAGGCGCTGGCGGCGCACCGGGAACGCGGCGGCGACGACGGCGACGCCGAGTAGCACCGGCGCCGTCCGCCGAGGGTCGCGGCGCGGATGAACCAGCTTTATCCCACCGGGCCGACCTGTCGTACGGCAACGGATGGGAGTGCCGAGCGCTCGTGCGTGGGCCGGGCGCGGTCGACGGGCGGCCGGGGGGCGAACACGCACGCAGACGGTCGACTCGCCGGCGCGGTGTCGCCGGCGACGCGGGACCGTGACCGCCGGGACTCTCCTGGGCGGGGCGGGTCGGTGATGCGCCTCGAACTGCTCGGGATCGTGGTGGTCGCCGCCTCGCTCGCCGGCGGGGTGGGCGCGGCGTACCTCCTCCAGTACCTCCACCGCCGCCGGTCGAAGCCGGGGCCGCGGTGGTTCTCCGGCAACATCGCGGCAGTCACGGTGTTCTGCCTCTGCTATGGGCTCTCGCTTCTGGTCTTCGACCCGACGGTCAGACGGGTCGCCGAGGCCGTCTCCTTCGTCTGCGTGTCGTTCATGGGCCCGTTCTTCCTCGCGTTCGGGCTCGCGTACACCGGCCGGACCGGCCTCCTCCGAACCCCGCTCTTCGGCGTCGTCGCCGTGGTCCCGCTCCTGACGACGGTGTTGGCGGCGACCAACTCGGTCCACGGGCTGGTGTGGACGGGGTTCCGGTTCGCCCCGACGTTCGGGCTGGCGACGGTCCGGTACGCCGTCGAGCCGTGGGGGTTGTTCGCGCTGGTTTTCAGTATCGGGACCGCCGCGGTCGGGTCGCTGCTGCTCATCGGCGCGGTGTTCAGTTACGGGCCGCTGTACCGTCGGGAGGCGACGGCGGTCACGCTGAGTACGCTCCCGCCGACGATCGGGGTCTCGGTGTGGCTCGCCGGCGTGGGGCCGGTGCCCGCGCTCCACCTCACCGCGCCGCTGATGCTCGTCCACGTCGCCCTCGACGGGTACGCGTTCGTCGGCACGCACATGTTCGAGACCAGCCCGGCAACCCAGCGCGTCGCCGAACGGACCGGTCTCGACAAGCTGACCGAGCCGGTGTTGGTCCTCGACCCGCGGGAGAACGTCGTGCAGTTCAACGACACCGCCGAGCGAACGTTCGACCGCACCGACACCACCGGCAGGCCGATCCCGCTGGAAACGCTCGTCGGCGTCGGGCTGTCGACGCTCACAGAGATGGGGGAAGTCGAAGTCGGTGGTCGCGACGGCGGGACGTTCGCCGTCTCCTACACCCCGCTGTCGGACCCCGGCGGCAACCCCGTCGGGGGGATGGTCGTGCTCTACGACCTCAGGGAGGAGCGACAGCGGAAGCAACAGCTCTCGGTGCTCAACCGCGTCCTCAGACACAACCTCCGGAACGAGATGACGGTCATAAACGGCTACGCGGAGACGCTCGCGCGGACCCTCGACGACCCGGACCTTCGGGAGCAGGCGCGCACGATCTCCCGCGCCGGCAACAGGCTCCTCACCACCGGCGAGAAAGTCCGTGACTTCGATCGGATCCAGGAGGCGGTCTCCCGATCCGAGCCCGTCGACCTCGACGCGATGGTCTCGCAGGTCCGAGCGCGGTTCAGCGAGACGTTCCCGGACGCCACCGTCGAGACCGACGTGTCGGCGCCCGACGGCCCGGTTCGGACCCGACCGGCCGTGCTCGAACTCGCGCTCGCGAACCTGGTCGAGAACGCGCTGAAACACGCTGACACGGCCGACCCGACCGTTCACATCCGGGTGCGGACGCCGACGGACGCGGACGTGGCGGCGGTCGTCGAGGTCGCGGACGAAAACGCGCCGATCCCGGACGGGGAGATGTCGGTGCTCGACACCGCCTCCGAGACGCCGCTCGAACACGGCCAGGGGATCGGGCTGTGGGTCGTGAACTGGTGTGTCTCGAAACTGAACGGCGAGTTCACCCACCGGTACGACGGGGGCAACCGGTTCGTGATCACCCTCCCGGCCGGGTGAGACGCCGGTGCCCGCGGTCACTCCCCGTCTCGACCCCGGCCCCGGACGGCGGTCTCCGCCCGCCGGAGCACCTCCCGAACCGGCAGCCCCGTCTCGGCGGCGACCG